>DASWST010000282.1:0-42089 GCA_036402515.1 Pseudonocardia sp. | reverse complement strand
GCCCGTCCGGGTCCCGTACCGAGGCGTGCCCCCAGATCAGGTCGTCGTGGCCTTGCGCGGCGAGGGCGCGGGAGGCGAGCGAGACCAGCTGTTGCATCGGTGTGCTCATCCAGCCCCGCCCTTCCTCGCCCCGGACCGCGCTGGGACGCCCCGGACGACCTTAGGGAACAGCATGTCTGCTGTCCAGATCTGTGATCTGCTTGGCGGAGGGAGCATCGGCCGCCGTCCGGGCCGCCGCCAGCGATCTCGCGGTCAGGACGACAAGATCACCGAGTTCGAGGTGATTGCCGAGCCCGGCCGCCTCGGCCGGCTCAACCTGGCCGTGCCCGAGGGCTGACGTCCAGCCGGCTAGGGGAGTCCATTCTTCTGGCCAGAATGGGGATCTGGGCACCGCGGAATGCGCTTACCCTTTCGGCACCCGGCGCAGGGGCACCTGCCAGCCCGCCTGGCCGCGCACCGCTTCACCACGGAGGGCCGATGTCGTCCCCACTGTTAGCCACCGTCATCCTGCTCGCGGTGTTCGTCATCGGGACCGTACTGCCCGTCAACCTCGGTGCCCTGGCGCTCATCGCGGCGATCCTGGTGGGTCCGGCCGTGCTCGGCCAGAGCGTCAAGGACGTGCTCGGCGGGTTCCCGGCCGACCTCTTCGTACTGATCTTCGGCGTGACCTACCTGTTCTCCCTCGCCACGGTGAACGGGACCATCGAGTGGCTGGTGGAGAGATGCGCCAGGTTGGTCGACGGCAGGCGGGCACTGCTGCCGGTGATGCTCTTTGCCGTCGCCGCGGTGCCGACCAGCCTCGGAGCCCTCGCGCCCGCCTCGGTCGCCATGCTCGCCCCGGTGGCGCTGCGGCTGGCTCACCGCTACTCGGTGTCGGCGAAGCTTGCCGCGCTGATGGTCCTGTACGGCTCCACGGCCGGGAACTTTTCGCCACTCAACCCACTCGGCGCCATCGTCAACGGCACCATGAGGCGGGTCGGGCTGCCCACCGACCCGCTGTTCCTGTACCTGGTTAGCTTCCTCTACAACGTGGGCATCGGAGCATTGATCTTCTGCGTAGGTGGCGGCCTGGTACTGCTGCGCGAGGCCCGGCAGGGCGTTCGGGTCGGCGCCGCGATTCCCGCGGCGGTTGGCTCGGTGGGAACCGGGAGCTCCGTCCCGACCGGCCGGCCGCCCAGCCGGACGATGCCCCGGCCACCGGCCCCGGTTCCGGCGGGACGGGCTCCGGTTCCGGCGGGACCGGCTCCGGTTCCGGCGGGACCGGCTCCGGTTCCGGCGGGACCGGCTCAGGGCCGCCGGCGGCGAATTTGTGCCAGGTCGTGACGCTGCTGTGCCTGCTCGGCGTCGCGGTGCTGGCGCTCGGGCTCCGGCTCGACGTGGGGGTGTGTGCCCTCGCCGCGGCGGTCGGGCTCAACATGCTGTTTCCGCGGTCCAGCGAGGGTGCGACCAAGTACGTCAGCTGGAACGTCATCCTGCTGATCTGCGGCATCGTCACCTACGTCGAAATGCTGGAGCGAACCGGCACACTCGACCTTCTCGGACGCTCGCTCATCGCCATCGGCTGGCCGCTGCTGGCCATCGTGCTGGTCCTCGCGGTCGGTGCCCTGTCCAGCGCGTTCGCCTCCAGCGCGGGAATTCTCGGGGCCATGGTGCCGATCATGGTGCCGCTCATCGTGTCCTCCGGCGGCAGCCCGGTCGCCATCGTCACCGCGCTGGCCATCTGCGTCACCGTCGTCGACGCATCGCCGTTCTCCTCCATCGGCGCGCTGGCACTGAGCAACGCGCGGGAGAGCGACCGCAACGAGGTGCAGGGCGCGCTGCTGCGCTGGTGTGCTGCCATGGTTGTCACCGCGCCGCTGATCACCGGCCTTGCGCTCGTCGTGCCGGCGTTGTGATCTGGTGGAACGGTATGGGCGACGGCGCAGTCGTGGGACGAGGAGGACGAGGCGATGGCGGGGCTGATCGAGCCGGGGGCCACCCTGGAGAAGCTCGGCACCGGGGCGGTCTGGGCGGAGGGCCCGGTATGGGTGCCCGACACGCGCACCTGCCGGTTCAGCGACATCCCAGGTGACCGGATCCTGCAGTTCTCCGAGGAGACCGGCGAGCTCACCACGTACCGCGAGGGAGTCGGCTTCACCAACGGCCGCACGCTGGACCTGGACGGGTCCGTGGTGCAGTGTTCGCACGGCTTTCGGCGCATCGAGCGGGACCGGGACGGGGTGGTCGAGGAGCTCGCCGCCCGCTGGTCGGGTGCCCGGTTCAACTCGCCGAACGACGTCGTGGTCAAGAGCGACGGGACGATCTGGTTCTCCGACCCGTCGTACGGAATCCAGAAGGCCGGCGAAGGCTACCCCGGTGAGCTGGAGTACGACGATCACTACGTGTTCCGCTTCGACCCCCGGGATGGCTCGGTGCGGCCCGTGGTCATCGACGTGGAGATGCCCAACGGGCTGGCCTTCTCGCCCGATGAGTCGCTGCTCTACGTCGCCGACTCCGGCATCGTGGCGCCGGACGGCGTGCGGGACCCCGGCCGCCCCGGCGGGCACTCGATCCACTGCTACGACGTGTTCGACGGCCGGAAGTGCAAGAACGGGCGGGAGTTCGTCGAGGTGGACCCCGGGCTGCCGGACGGGTTCCGGGTGGACGAGACGGGCAACGTGTGGACCTCCAGCGCCGACTCGGTGCAGGTGTTCGACCCCCAGGGGCAACGGGTGGAGCGGGTCCCGGTACCCGAGACGATCGCCAACCTCTGCTTCGGCGGGGACGACGGTCGGACGCTGTACATCACGGCGACGACCAGCCTCTACCGCATCCGCACCACGGTGCGGGACGCGGCGGCGGTGTTGCGCGCTCGGGGTTCCAGTTGATCTCCGTGCCGCCCCCGTTGGCCTCGGCGACGCCGGTGTGGGACGGTGAACCGGCGGAGGCATTTTTGAATCGCCAGGTCCCTTTCGGGCCATCCCGGTCTGATGTCGGCAGCCTCCGCACGGTCCTCGGATCACGAGGGATTGGCGGTGTGCGGTCCGTCAGGAATTGGCTCACCACCTCCGCGAGCTTGACGGGTTCGCGGTGCTTGAGCTGGGCGGCGACCTCCGGCTGAGGACCGCGGGGCAGCTGAGCACCGTGCTGGCCAAGGTGCTGCTGGACCGAGGCCGGGTGGTGCTCGACCTGTCCGGGCTGACGGTGAGTTGGTCGCCCGCGCTCATGATCTTCTGCTCCGCCCTGGCGCGTGCCGGCGGGTGGCCGTTGGCCCGACTGGTGATCGTGGGCGCGGACGCCCGCCTGACCGATGTGCTGCGCGGAACCCGGGTGGCCGAGGCGATCCCGCTCGCGGACAGTTGGGACCAGGCGATGGTCCTGATCCACCTGCGGCCGCCTCGGATCAGCCGCCGGATGGACATTCCCTCGGTGACCGAGGCGGGGGTGCTGGCCAGAAGCATGGTCGGCGACGCCTGCACGGACTGGAGAATCGAGCCGCTCTCGGCCGTGTCCAAGCTGGTGGCCACCGAGCTGGTGACCAATGTTGTCGACCATGCCCGGACGTCCAGCGGGTTGACCCTCACCCTCACCCCGCTCGGCTTGCGGATCTCGGTCCGTGATTGGGCGCCGGCCAGCGCCGCTCAACTCGCGAAGCTGGGTGATACCGAGGGCCCCGGTCGAGGCCTACTCCTGGTCGACGGCCTTTCCAGCCATTGGGGTGTCATCCCGTACGACGACGGCAAGACGGTGTGGTCGCATCTCGCGCTCACCGGGAACGGGTCCTGAAGGAGACACGGGCGGGGGTCTCATCGGGGGCGCCCTATTCTGGTCCGGTGAGAGCGAGCGAGCAGCCGGAGTTCTCGGTGTCCAATCCGGCGGATGGGGTGTGTCTGGTCAGCATCCGGTGTGAACTGGACATGCTGACCACGCCCTCCCTCGGTCAGTTGCTGACCCAGGAGCTCACCGGTGGTGCCCGGGTGCTCGTGCTGGATTTCGCCGACTGTGACTTCATCGGATCCGCCGGGCTGGCGACGCTGGTGGCGGCCCGCGACCAGGCCGGCGCGGGTGGCGCCAAGGTGGCGTTGACGGCCATGCCGCATGTCGTCCTGCGGGCCTTGGAAGCCACCGGTCTGCTGACGATGTTCGATACCTATCCGTCAACCGAAGACGCCGTCGCCGCGCTGGCCGCGCAGCGGCTTGTTCGACACAGGCCTCAAGACTGACCGTCGGCTTCGTCGGCGGTGCGATTTGCAACGTCGTACCGCGTGTTCACGGTATGTCGACGGTGGGCTGCTGAGATGACTTGATGAGGCCCTCCACCTTTCCGCACTACGACTACATCGTGATCGGGGCGGGTTCGGCCGGCTGTGTGCTCGGGGCGCGTTTGTCGGAGCAGTCGGCCGCGCGGGTGTTGGTGTTGGAGGCGGGTCCGGCTGATACCCAACCGGGTATCGCGGTGCCCTCCCGGCACCCGTCATTGCGCGGGCGAGAGGTCGACTACGGCTACGCCACCACACCGCAAGCCGGGTTGGCTGGCCGCGCGCTTCCGTTTCCGAGGGGACGCACGCTCGGTGGCGGCAGTTCTACCAACGGAATGATCTACCTGCGCGGGCACCGCGACGACTACGACAGCTGGGAACGGGCCGGCGCGGCCGGATGGTCGTACCGCCAGATGCTGCCCTACCTGCGTCGGATGGAGTCGGTGCCGGACGCGGATCCGGTGCGGCGGGGTCGGAACGGACCGATGCGCCCAGCTCCGGCGCGGGCCGGCAATCCGCTCTCGTCGGTGTTTCTGGCCGCGGCTGCCGAGGCTGGTCACCTGATTTCCGAGGACCTGAACGGCGAGTGGGCCGAAGGGGCCGGCTGGCACGATCTGGCCATCGTGGACGGCCGGCGGCAGAGCGCCGCGGATGCCTACCTGCGTCCAGCCCTGTCCCGGGCGAACCTGACCGTGCTGCCGGACTCGCGGGTGGTTCGGCTGCTGCTGGACCGGGACCGCTGCGCCGGTGTGCGTTACCTCCGCGGCGGGCAGCCGGCCGAGGTCACCGCCGGCGAGGTGATCCTCTGCGCCGGCGCGATCGACTCGCCGCGGCTGCTACTGCTCTCCGGCATCGGGCCGGCGGATGAGCTGCGCTCGGCCGGCGTGCGGGTAGTGCACGACCTGCCCGGCGTCGGACGCAATCTGCGAGATCGCCCGGTCAGCTGCGTGGTCTATTCGGCGAGAAAGCTGGTGCCGCCGGCGACGAACAACTATGCGGAAGCCTCGATGTCGTGGCGCAGCGAGGCCTCATTGGCCGGTCCGGACATGCAGATCGTGTTCGTGCACGCGCCGGTGCTCGCGCCGGGCCCGGTGGCCGGGGCCGACGGGTTCAGTTTCCGGGTGGTGACAGCGCCGCGCAGCAGGGGAACGGTGCGGCTGCGGGACGCGGAGGTGACCTCCATGCCGCTGATCGACCCCAACTACCTGGCCGACCAGGGCGACCTGACGCGGGTGCTGGACGGTATCGCCGTGGCGCGCGATCTTGCGCACCGCCCACCCTTTGACGCGTGGCGCGGCGCGGAGTTCGTTCCCGGTGCCGAGTTGACAGGGGTTGCCGAGCTCGCCGCGCTCACCAGGGTCACCACCGGTGCCTCCGGCCATCCAGTCGGTACCTGCGCCATCGGAATGGGGCCGGAGGCGGTAGTCAATCCGGACCTCACCGTTCGAGGGCTCAGCAACCTACGGGTGGCCGATGCATCGGTCATACCCACGCTGGGCAGCGCGAACACCCAGGTCGCGGTGACCGCGGTCGCCGAGCGGGCCGCTGACCTGATTGCCGGAGCCCAGGCCGAGCTCCTTCGCGCCCATGAACTCAACCTGCTGGGCTAGCCGGGCGGGCCATCTCGCTAGGCATCCAGCCACGCCGCTCCAGTTCGCCGACCAGCCGCAGGTACGGCTCATCGAACCGCCCGGCCAGCTCGGCGCGGGGCTCGATGACTTCCTTGATTCGCACCATCTCACCGGCTACCTCGGCCGGCGCCCGGCCGGGGGTGGCGGCCAGCACCGCCATGCCCAGCGCTGGCTCGGCGCTCGCCGGCAGCTTCACCGGGCGGCCGAGCACGTCCGCGCGCAGCTGGCACCAGTATCGGCTGCGGGTGCCGCCGCCGGTGAGCAGCAGATCACCGTCCACCGGCGCGCCGAGGGAGGCCAGATAGTCGAAGCACAGCCGCTCGACGTAGCTGATGCCCTGCAGCATCGCCGCGTAGAGCTCGTAGTCGTCGCGCGGGGTGCCCAGCACGAACGCCTCGGCTTGCGGTGCGACGAACGGAAACCGCTCGCCCTTGGCCGAGGCCAGCGGGTAGGCCAGCACGCCGGCCGGCTCGTGGTCGGCGGCCCGGCTGCCCAGCTCGTCCAGGTCACGGTCCCGGAACTGGCGGGCGATCGCTCCTGCTCCGGTGCTGGACGCGCCGCCGGGTAACCACCGCCCGTCCGTTGACTTGTGCGAATAGACCACGCCGAGCGGATCCCGCAGCAGCTCCGCCGTGACGCCCTTGAGTACCAACGTGGTACCCAGCACCGAGTTCCAACTGCCCACCGCCAGGGCGCCGGCACCCAGCTGCGCGGCGCAGCCGTCGGTGCAGCCGGCGATCACCGGGGTGCCCTCGGGGAGCCCGGTCAGCGCGGCGGCCTGGGCGCACACCGCGCCGATCGGGGTGCCGGGCCGGACCAGGCCGGGCAGCAGGGTGCTCGGCACGTCCAGCATGTCGAAGACCTTCTCCGGCCAGGTTTCGTTGATCAGGTCCGCGCCGGACTTGAGCGCGTTGGACAGGTCGCTGGGTACCTCGGCACCCGCCAGCGCGCGGTTGATCACGTCGGCCTGGTGCGCGAGCCTGGCGCATGCGGCCAGCTCGGGGTGTTCGGCCAGCAGCCAGAGCAGCTTCGGGAGCGCCCACGCCGGCTGCATCCGCCGGTAGCCCAGGCTCGCCCAGACCTGCTCGCCGGCCTCGTTCACCCGGTCCACGAACTCGGCCGCGCGGGTGTCGTCATACATCAACCCCGGCGACAGCGGGCTGCCGTCGGCGGCGTCGACCAGCAACACGGTGCCGGACGTGCCGTCCACCGAGACACCGGCAACCGAGGGACGGTCCAGCTGGGCGAGGGCGCCGCGGCAGGCGGCCTGTACCGCGCGCCACCAGCTGGCCGGGTCCTGCTCGTGGCGGGACCCATGGCGGATGCTGGCCAGGCCGCTGGTGCCGGTGCCCAACACCTCGCCGGTACCCGCCACGGCCAGCGCGCGCACGCTCTGGGTGCCCAGGTCGATGCCGACCCAGATGTCGCCGTGCTCGGACCTGCTGCTGGTCAACGGGGCCTCCTCAGGGTCGAAGGGCAGCTGCCTCAGCGAACCACGGGCTCGCTCCTCCAGCACGGCGGTTTCACCGCCCAAGCCCGATCGCGGCCGTGGACCTCCACACCGCCGAGGGCGCCGACAGCCGCTACCCGGATTGATGCTCGGCGCGGAGGCCGGCCGAACCCCGGCGTGTGGTGCGCCGACGCCGGACCGCGACGACGATCAACACCAGGGTCAGGGCGGTGACCAGCACCCGCGCCGGCATGCTTGGCCGGACGCCGGGTGTGGCCGGCTGAGCGGGCGGCGGTCCGGGCGAGATGGCCGGCCGGGACGGGATGGTGGCGACACCGCGATGGCGGTGGGTTGCCACGTCGCGGATCCGGTCGGCGGCCGCGGCGGCCACCCCGACGGTCTTGAGCACCCCAGGCTTGGCTGGGGTATGCGGATGGGGGCGGGTCGGCGCGACCTTGCGTGCCCCGGCCATCTTCCTGCCCAGCTCCTCCAACTCGGAGCGGGCGATCCGCTGCCGCACGACCGGCCAGACCTGGGTCTCCTCGTAGCGGATGTGTTCCCGCGCGTCGGCGATGATCTGTGACACCAGGCGCTCGAACTCCGGCTCTCCCGCCTCCAGCCTGTCCAGCTCGGCGAGCACCTGTTTGGCCGACTGCTCCTGCTCCATCGCCGGGGCGGCCAGCTCGCGACCCTCCACCAGCCAGTGCCGGACGCTCGGCCAGAAGTACTCCTCCTCGATGGCCTCGTGCGCCGACTCGGCCATCACCAGCTCGGTGACCAGCTGACGGCGAGCGGGCAGGTCGTCCGGGCTGGCCGGGCGGCCGTCCGCGGGAGCCCCGTCCAGCGTGTCGAGGATGGCCAGCACCGCCACGTGGTCCTCCCGGAGCAGCGCGATCGCGTCCACGTCCCCACCCTTCGATGCCCCGCCGTGCGCAAGCGGTGTACCGCTGGTCTTCCCGGCGGCCACAACCCCAAACGTGGCGGTGAGCGCGTTGCGCGCGGTATATCGCCTATCCACCGGGTGGCTGTTGAATGAGGAGGGCGGCGCGAACCTCGGATACGGGACACCAGGGCCCGCCGCCCCGGGTCCGGGGCCGGATCGCCGGGCCCGGTTCAGCGCAGAATCGCCGCCAGCGCAGGCTGCCGTGCCCGGTAGCTGGCCAGCAGTTCCTTGGCCACGGTGACCGAGTCGACCAGGGGATGCTGGGCGAACGCGCGTAGGGCGAGGGTGGCTGAGCCGGTGACGGCCGCCTCGATGGTGTCCTGCTCGACGGCCTTGACCTGCTGCAGCAGGCCGAGCATGGAGCCTGGCAGCGGGGCGGTGGCCAGCGGGGTGACGCCGTGCGCGCCCACCACACAGGGCACCTCGACCACCGCGTCCGGGGGTAGCCCGGGTACCGAGGTGCCGTTGCGGACGTTCAGAATCATCGTGCGGCCCGGACCGCCGGTCAGCGCCGCCATCAGCTCCAACGCGACCTGCTGGTACCCCCCGACGGCGATGTCGGAGGCCGCGCGCTCGCCGGCCCCGCTGGCTTCCCGGCTCTCCGCCATGTAACTGGTGTCCCGCTCCTCCCGGACGGTGTTCCACCGCCGCAATGCGTCGCTGGGGTCGGCGGCCACCTCGGCGTAGAACCGCTCCTGCTGGCCGCGCAGGAACTCCCCCCGGGTGCACGGCGCGCAGCGGATGGCCGCGACCGCCTCGCGGGTGTTGTAGTAGTAGTAGAGGTACTCGTTGGGCAGGGCGCCGATGCAGCGCACCCACTCCGCGCCCATCAGCCGCACCTCCTCGATCCCGGCCAGCGCGGCGTCATCGGCGAGCAGCCTGGGCAGCTGGTCGACCCCGTCCACCCGCAGCCCGCGCAGCCAGCCCAGGTGGTTGAGCCCCACGTAGTCCACGGCCAGCTGGCCGGTGGCCCGCAGTGCCTCGGCGGCGCGCCGCACCAGGCCGACCGGTGAGTCGCAGATGCCGACCACCCGCTCACCCAGCACGGCTTGCATCGCCTCGGTGATCATCCCGGCGGGATTGGTGAAGTTGATCACCCAGGCGTTCGGCGCGACGTCCGCCACCCGCCGCGCCACCCGCAGCGCGACCGGCACGCTGCGCAGTCCGTAGGCGATCCCGCCGGGGCCGGTGGTCTCCTGCCCGAGCACGCCGTGCGCCAGCGCGACCCGCTCGTCCACGGTGCGCCCGGCCAGCCCGTCCACCCGGATCGCGGAGAACACGAACCTCGCGTCGGCCAGCGCTTCGTCCAGGTCGGTGGCCACCCGCACGTCGGGCGCGCCCGGGTGCGCTGCGGCCATCTCGGCCAGCACGGCCCGGATCGCGGCGAGCCGGGGGCCGGAGACGTCGTGCAGCACGACCTCGGTGATCGGCGAGCCGGCGGTGAGCGCCTGGTAGACCAGCGGCACCCGGAAGCCGCCGCCGCCGAGGACGGTGAGCTTCACGCGAGCACGATCTCGGTGCCGGCGCGGGCACAGGCGGCCAGGGTGGAAGGGTCCGCGCCCTCGTTGGTGACGATCACGTCGACATCCCCCGGCCCGCACACCGGCAGCAGTCCGGTGCCGGGGAACTTGGCCCGGTCGGCCAGCACTGTGGTCTGCTCCGCGCAGGCGATCATCGCCCGCTTCACCGGGACCTCGACCAGCGTGGTGTCCATGACCTGGCCGTCCCGCCGGATCCCGCTGGTGCCCAGGAACAGCCGATGGGCGCGGACCTCCCGCAGCGCCTGCTCGGTGAGCATGCCGACCAGGGAGAGGTAGTTGCGGCGCAGGATCCCGCCGAGCACCAGCAGCTCCACCGCGGGGTCGTCGCGCAGCTCGTCCACCACGGCGAGGCTGCTGGTGATCACGGTGATCCGCCGGCCGCGCAGTATCCGGGCCAACCTGGCGGTGGTGGTGCCGATGTCGATGAGCACCACCTCGCCGTCGGCAACCAGTTCGGCGGCGCGGTGGGCCACCCGTTCCTTGTCGTCGGCGCCGACCTCGGCCACCTCGCGGAACGGCACCGGGTCGTCGTCGGGCACGCTGCCCGCGCCACCTCGGACCCGCCGCAGCATCCCGTCGGCGTCCAGGCACTGCAGGTCACGCCGGATGGTCGACCGGCTCACCCCGAGGTTGGCGGCCAGCGCTTCAACCGACACCACCCCGGACGACCGCACCAAACGGATGATCTCCCCGTGACGACTGGCCGGAAGCACGGGCTCACGGTAACGCACCATTACAGTCAGAAGCGAGCAACTCCGAGCAGAACCGCGCGCGAATGCGCAAGAATGGTTGCCATCTCCATCCGTCGCGAGGCACTATCCAGAAACCAGCGGCGAGGGGGACGGGGCCAGCGGTGACCAGCGCAGTACAGGAGACGAACCAGGTTCCTGCCGCCGAGCCGGGTCTCGCCCCTGGCATCGATGCCGGCCTCGATCCCTCGGCTCCGCACGAGACGGTCTGGTGGGATCCGCTGGCCGACATGCGCGGCCCGGGCAAGCCCTCGGTCGACGTGTTCATGTCCGGCACGGTGTTTCTGGACATCGTGTTCACCGGCCTGTCCACTCTCCCGGCGGCGGGCACCGAGATATGGGCACCCGGGATGGCGTCCTGCCCCGGCGGCATCGCCAACCTGGCGATCGCGGCCGCCCGGCTCGGGCTGCGCACCAGCCTGGCCGCCGGCTTCGGCGACGACGTCTACGGCGACTTCTGCTGGGAGACCCTGGCCGGGCAGGAACGGGTCGATCTCTCCCGCTCACGGCGGTTCGCCCAGTGGCACTCCCCGGTGACCGTGTCGATGGCGGTGCAGCGCGACCGGAGCATGGTCACCCACGGGCACAACCTGCCGATCAGCGCGGACGAGCTGGTCGGAAACCCACCCCCGTCCCGGGCGGTCATCACCAGCGTGGGGGAGGGCGCGCCGGACCCGTTGCTGCCCGGGTGGGCGGCCCAGGCGCGCCGAGGTGGCGCGCTGGTGTTCGCCGACGCCGGCTGGGACCCGACCGGCACCTGGGATCCCGCGGTGCTCGCCGCGCTGTCCGGCTGCGACGCGTTCATGCCCAACGCGGTGGAGGCGATGAGCTACACGCGCACCGACACCCCGAGGGCCGCCCTGCACACGCTCGCCAAGCACGTCCCGCTGGCCGTCGTCACCTGCGGCGGCGACGGAGCGATGGCCATCGACGCCACCACCGGCGAGGAGGCCGAGGTGCCCGCGCTGCCGGTGGACGCGCTCGACCCCACCGGCGCGGGCGACGTATTCGGTGCCGGCCTGGTGCTCGGCACCATCGCCGGGTGGCCGCTGCGGCACCGGCTGCTGTTCGCCGGGGTGTCCGCGGCGCTGGCCGTGCACGAGTTCGGCGGTTCGCTGGCCGCGCCCGGCTGGGGAGACATCGGTGACTGGTGGCGGCGGGTGGTGGCCGCGGCGGCCACCGGGCATGGCGTGGCCGCCGAAATACGCCGCCACTACGGATTCCTGGACGACCTGGTGCCCCGCACCCACGTCTGCGGCGTGCGGCGCGCGGCCGCCACCATCGCCCGCCGCTCCGACCTGACCCGCCCCCGCTGATCGACCACCTCCGCTGACACCCCCCACGAGGAGTTCCGATGGCCGGACTACCCGTAGCTGCCTCGGCCCCACGCGCCCGGGCGTTCGGCGGGGTCCTCGCCGTGGTGCTCGCCCTCCTGGTGGCCGCCTGCACCCCCGGCTCGCAGAACGCCGGACAGGCGCCGCCGGCCGCCGACCGGGCCGTGCGCACCGACATCACCGCGCTGGGGCCGATCACCCTGACCGTCTGGGACCAGGAGGTCCGAGGCGGGCAGAACGAGCAGATGGAGAGGCTCAACGGGGCCTTCCAGCAGCGCTACCCGAACGTCACCGTCAAACGCGTCTCCCGCTCCTTCGAGGATCTCACCACCACGCTGCGCCTGGCGATCAGCGGCAACGAGGTACCCGACGTGGTGCAGGCCAACAACAGCCGGGCGGAGATGGGTGCCTTCGTCAGCGCGAACCAGCTGCTGTCCCTGGAGCCGTGGGCCAAGGCGTACGGCTGGCACCAGCGCTACCCCGCGTCGGTGAAGCAGTACGTCAGCTACACCCCGGACGGCAAGCAGTTCGGCCAGGGCAACCTGTACGGGCTGCCGCAGGTCGGAGAGGTCGTCGGGATCTACTACAACCAGGCCGAGCTGGACCGACTGCACGTCGCCGTGCCGCGCAGCTGGGACGACTTCGAAGCCGCGCTCGCCTCCGCCAAGGCGGCCGGAGCCACCCCGGTCACGCTCGGCAACCTGGAGAAGTGGCCGGCCCTGCACGTGTTCGGCACCGTGCAGGACCAACTCGTCCCGTCTGACCAGGTCACCACGCTGGCGTTCGGCCGCTCCGGCGCGTCCTGGACCACCCCGGAGAACCTCCAGGCCGCCCAGAAGCTCGCGGACTGGGTACGCGCGGGTTACTTCAACTCCGGCGTCAACGGCATCGATGACAACCAGGCCTGGCAGGCGTTCTCCAAGGGCCAGTCCGTATTCCTGATCGGTGGCTCCTGGTATGCCCCCGACCTGCGCGCCGCGATGGGGGACAAGGTCCACTTCATGGCCCCGCCGCCGCGCGCCGGTCGCCCCCTCTCGGCCACCGGCGGCACCGGGCTGCCGTTCGCCATCACCAGCCGCGCCGCGCAACCCGACGCCGCCGCGGCCTACCTGGACTTCATCACCAACACCGACGCGATGAAGGTGCTCACCGCAACCGGGAACCTTCCGGTGGTGGACACCGCGGCCCAGCAACCGCCGGACCGGTTGTCGGGGGACCTGTTCACTGCGTTCGCGTCGGTGACCGGCCAGGGCACGCTGCTGCCCTACCTGGACTACGCCACGCCGACCATGTCCGACACGATCGGCGCGGCGCTGCAGGACCTGCTCGGCGGCGCGAAGACACCCGAGCAGTTCCTCAGCGCCGTGCAGGCCGACTACGCCGCGTTCGTCGCGAAGAATGGTTGACGGCGGGCGCGGCGCCACTCAGATCGTCGCACCCCTTCCCGCTGTGCCCCGGACGGCGGCGCGCGGGCGGGGCCGGGGGCGGCCCGGTGACTCCGCGTGGGTGCCACTGGCCTACCTGGCACCGGGGTTCGTGGTCTACGCCGCGTTCCTGCTGTACCCGTTGGGCCGGGCGGTGCACCTGTCGCTGTTCGACTGGGACGGCTTGACCCTCGCCACGTTCGTCGGCCTGGACAACTACGTCGAGGTGATCACCGACCCGAAACTGCGCGCCGCGTTCGGCCACGCGCTGGTGCTCATCGTGTTCTTCGCCGGCCTGCCCACGGTGATCGGGTTGGCGCTGGCGGCGGTGCTGAACCGGGCCAAGGTGCGCGGACTCGGGTTCTTCCGCACCGTGGTGTTCCTGCCGCAGGTGGTGGCCATGGTGGTGGTCGGGGTCGCATGGCGGCGGCTCTACGCGCCCGACGGCTCGGTCAACGACGTGCTGCGTGCGGTCGGCCTCGGCGGCCTGGGCCGGGCCTGGCTCGGCGACACCACCATGGCGTTGCCCGCCGTCGGCGTGGTCGGCACCTGGGTACAGACCGGGCTGGTGACGCTGCTGCTGATGGCCGGGATGAGCCGGGTGCCCGACGACCTGTACGAGGCGGCTCGGCTGGACGGCGCGGGCGCGGTGCGCGAGTTCTTCGCGATAACCCTGCCCTCGGTGCGCGGTGAGCTTGCCGTCGCGCTGACCCTCACCGTGATCGCCGCGCTGAAGACGTTCGACCTGATCTACATCACCACCGGCGGTGGCCCCGGCGACCGCACCTCGGTGCCCGCGTTCGAGGTGTACAACCGGGCGTTCCGGCTCGGCGAGGTGGGCTCGGCGGCGGCCGTCGGGGTAACCCTCACGGTGGTCATCTTTGTGATCAACCTGGCCATCGCCCGGGTCGGCGAGCGGGGCAACCGGTGATATCCCGCGCCGAACGCACCGCGAACTACGCGATCCTGCTCGTTTTCGCCGCGTTTGCGCTGTGGCCGATCCTGACGATTCTGGGCGCCGCGCTCGGGCCGCCGGACAGCGCGGCTAGCTCCGGCGCTAGCTCCGGTGCGGGTAGCTCCGGTGGCGGCCTGGCCAACTTCGCGGCCGCCTGGCAGGAGGGCCGGTTCGGCACATCCATGGTCACCAGCGTCGGGGTGTCCGGGTTCGTAGTGCTCACCGCGGGCGTGCTGTCGCTGCTCACCGGCTATGCCTTCGGCACCATGCGGGTACCGGGCGCGGGGGTGCTGTTCCCGCTGTTCCTGCTCGGCCTGATGGTGCCCACCGAGGTGATCGTCGTCCCGCTGTACTTCGACCTGCGCACCCTCGGGCTGACCAACACGTTCTGGGCGATCGCGCTGCCGCAGGTCGCGCAGTCGCTGGCGTTCGGCACGTTCTGGATGCGCGCCTACTTCCGGTCCCGCCCGGTCTCGCTCATCGAGGCCGCGCGGCTGGACGGCGCGGGCTCCTGGCGCATCCTCTGGCAGGTCCTCGTGCCACCGGGCCGCCCCGCGATCGTCACCATGGTGGTGCTCACCTTCATGTGGACCTGGAATGAGTTCCTGATCCCGCTGGTCATGGCCACCGACGAGGCGCTCCGCACGGCACCGCTCGGGTTGGCGTTCTTCCAGGGCCAGCACACCTCCGGGTTCACTCTGCTCGCGGCGGGCGCGGTGATCGTCGCGGCCCCAGTGGTGATCGTCTATCTGTTCCTCCAGCGGCACTTCATCCGCGGCATGCTGGACGGCGCCCTGCGCGAATGACCTCTTCGCTTCGAGGTCCGGTAGCGGCTCAGCCCGGGAACAGGCTGCTGTAGGCGTTCAGCGCGGGCTGCCCGCCGAGGTGGGCGAACAGCACGGTGGAGTCCTTGCCGATCTCGCCGGTGCGCACCAGGTCGATCAACCCGGCCATCGACTTGCCCTCGTACACCGGGTCGATGATCATCCCTTCCAGCCGGCCGGACAGCTTGATCGCGTCCAGGGTGGACTCGACCGGGATGCCGTAGTGGTCACCGGCCCAGCCGGCCAGCACGATGATCTCGTCGTCGGCCAGCTCGCGGTCCAGCCCGATCAGCTCGGCGGTGTTCCTGGCGATCTTGCTGACCTGGGCGGTCGTGTCGTCGATCTTGGCCGACCCGTCGATGCCGAGAACCCGGCGCGGCCGGTCCTGGCCGGCGAAACCGGCGATCATGCCGGCCTGGGTGGACCCGGTGACGCTGCACACCACGATGGTGTCGAAGAAGACGCCGAGCTCCCGCTCCTGTTGGCGCACCTCATCGGCCCAGTTCGCGAAGCCGAGGCCGCCGAGGCGGTGATCCGAGGCGCCGGCCGGGATCGGGTAGGGCACGCCGCCGGCGCTGCGCACCTGCTCGAGCGCCTGCTCCCAACTGGACTTGAAGCCGATGCCGAAGCCGGCGTCGACCAGCCGGACGTCGGCGCCCATGATCCGGGAGAGCAGGATGTTGCCCACCCGGTCGTTGACCGGATCCGGCCAGTCCACCCAGCTTTCCTGCACCAGCAGCGCTGTGAGACCGAGCCGGGCAGCCACGGCTGCGACCTGGCGGGTGTGGTTGGACTGCACGCCGCCGATGGAGACCAGATGGGTGGCGCCCTGGGCGAGCGCGTCGGGCACCAGGTACTCCAGCTTGCGGGTCTTGTTGCCGCCGAAGGCGAGCCCGGAGTTGCAGTCCTCCCGCTTCGCCCAGATCGCCGCGCCAGCCAGGTGGCGGGTCAGCCGTTCCAGCGGATGTACCGGGCTGGGACCGAACGTCAGGGGGTGGCGCGGAAAGTCGCTCAGCGGCATGGCGGGTGTCCCTTGCTTCTGGTGGCTCAGCCGCGCGCCGCGTCGAGCAGCGGCGCGAGGGTCTGCCAGTTGGCCCGCGCGGCGAGCGAAGCGCCTTCGGCGTCGCCCTCGGCGCACCGCGCGATGATTGTGTTGTGCTGGGTGACCGAGGCCCGGCCGGCCAGCGAGGAGAACCGCAGCCGCTCCACCCGGCGCAGCACCGGGCTGTGCTGCTCGAGCACGGCGCGGATCACCGGGTTGGTGCAGGCGTCCACCGCGACGGCGTGGAAGGCGTCGTCGGCGGCCAGCGCGTCGTCCACCCGGTTCTCCCGCAGCGCGTCGCGGAACCGGTCGTTCGCCGCGCGCATGGCGTCCAACTCCGGTTCGCCGAGCAACGGGACCGCCTCGCGGACGGCCAGTTCGTGCATGGCCGCGACGACCGACTGGGCGCCCCTGGCCTCCCTCGGGTCGAGCGGGCTGACCATGGTGAACCGTCCCGGCCGGGTCTGCACCAGCCCGGATAACTCCAGGCGGGCCAGCGCTTCCCGGATCGGCGTACGGCTGACCCCGAGCCAGCTCACCAGCTCGGCGTCGTTGAGCCGTTCCCCGGGGGCGAGGGTGCCGTCCACGATCGCGTTGCGCAGCGCCCGGTAGGCGTCGTCGCGCAACAACGACCTGGCCACCAACCCACGCCGCTCAGGTACCGGCATGCAATATATTGCACACCGCGTGCCGCCGCCTGTCAACGCCTGCCCGAGCACGAGCCCGCAAAGCCGCCGCCAGTGCCCGCGAAGCCGCCGCCAGAGCCTGGTCAGCGAACACTTGTGGGCTCGGCCACCTTGATGAGGAGCTTGCCGGTGTTGGCGCCGGTAAACATCTGGTTGAGCGCTTCGCGGGCGTGTTCGAGTCCTTCGACGACGGTCTCGTCGTGGACGAGTGTGCCGGCGTCCAGCAACCCCCGGAGGTAGTCCACCGCCTCGGGGAATCGGTCGATGTGGTCGAGCACGAGGAAGCTCCGCAGTTCGGCGCGGTTCATGAGAATCTGATCGACGCCGATCCGCCCCTGGGCGGGCGTCGGGGAGCCGTAGCTGTTGTATTCAGAGATCAGCCCGCACAACGCGATACGCGCGCCGACGTTGAGCCGGTCGAGCAGGTGCTCGAAGACCTGGCCGCCGACGTTTTCGAAGATGACGTCGACCCCGTCGGGGGTGGCAGCGTCGAGTTGGTCACGCCAGTCGGCGTCGCGGTAGTTGACGCACGCCTCGAAACCGAAACCGCGCACGACGTGATCGCACTTGCTCGCCGCGCCGGCCGTGCCGACCACCCGCGCGCCCCGGGCCTTGCCGATCTGCCCGGCCACCGAACCCACCGCGCCCGCCGCCGCGGTGACGACCATGGTCTCCCCCGGTCGGGGCCGGCCGATGTCGTGGACGCCGAGGTAGGCGGTGATGCCAGTGTGGCCCAGCGCTCCGAGGAGACTCCCGGGCGGCCCAGGCAGCGGGGAGGGCAACACCGTGAACGGCGCGAGGTTCGTGGCGTCGGCGACCGCGTAGTCGGCCCACCCGGTGATCCCGGACACTAGGTCACCGGGCCTCATGTCCTCGCGCCGGGATTCGACCACCTCGCCGATCCCGAAGCCGCGCATGATGCCGCCGATCGGTACGGGCGGCATGTTGTAGTGGATCTCGCTCATCCAGATCCGGTTGGCGGGATCCAGCGAGAGCCACAGGGTGCGGATGAGCGCCTGGCCCGGCCCGATCGAAGGAACTGACTCCTCACCGAACTCCAGATCGACCGGTGTCACCGTGCCGGCCGGGCGATGACGCAGCCGGTAACGGCGGTTCGCGACTTGCCCCACATGAACCAACTCCTAACGGTAAACCATGGCTATAGCCGTTAGTGTGTTGTCCTAGACCTCACGGCGCAAGGCGCGATGTAGCATTAGAATGTGACGGTTCATTCAGCGATTGACTACCCGGGGCCGCTGCTCGGTGAGCCGTTGCCGCTGGAGCTGGCCAACACCCGATACCTGGTCCGCGGCCGTCACCCCCACGACGGGCTGGAGTCAATCGAGCGATTCGGTGCATGGCTCGCCCAGGTGCGGTCGCGGCTGCGGATACCGCTCAGCGACGACGATCTGCGCACGGTGCACGGCACCGAACTCACGCTGGTTCGCGATCTTCGTGACTGCGTCCATGAGCTCGCCACCGCGAGCATCGAGCATCAGCGCCCGAGCGGCGAGGTCATCAATCGGCTCAACCGCCATGCCCGCGCCGCGCCCGAGTGGAGCGAACTGCGCTGGGACGCCCGCCCGACCGTCGAAACGCGCAGCGGTGCCGCGCCGGCCACCGCCGCCATCAGCGAGATCGCGGTCGCCACCGTCGAACTGTTCTCTTCGCCAGGCGCGGCGAACATCCGATCGTGCCCCGCCTCGGGGTGCATCCTGTACTTCGTCAAGGACCATGCCCGACGCGAATGGTGCTCCACGGCCTGCGGAAACCGGGTCCGCGCCGCCCGCCATTACGAACGCCAACGACATTCGGCGCCGTCCCCGCGAGCGGTGCCGGATCAGATCACAACTGACGACACTCGGCGGGGTCCCGATTCCGGCTAGCAGGTAGCCGGCGGCGCCAGCCAGCCGGAAATACCGATGGTTGCTGGCCTCGATGACACCGGCCCCGCCGACCGCGACGCTCAGAGGGCAACGGCGCGCGGATTCCGACCCTCGGGCGCGCCGGGGAGGACCGGACGTCATGTCGCTGCTTGGCCCGCTCGGGGCGGTCGCCCGCCCGCTGGCCCAGGTGATCGGGCGCGCGGCGGCGGCGCAGGCACGCGAGATGGCGGTGATGGCGGCGCTCGCCGCGATGGCCCCGTTGGGCCGCGCGGGCGACAGCGTCGAGCGGGTGATCGATGCGCTGCTGCCGATCGCGGCGCAGATTGCCCCTACGACCCGCCCGGTGCTGCTGGTGCACGGTTTCGCGGGTACCAAGTCATGCTGGTTCGCCCTCGCGCGAGCGCTCCGTGAGCGAAGCATGAGCGTCGACGCGATGAACTACTCGACATTCGGAACCTCGGTGGAACAGCTCGCCGACCAGCTCACGGCCAGGGTGGACCGGCTGCTGGCGGAGACCGGCGCGGACAAGGTCCACCTGATTGGACACAGCCTGGGCGGGATCGTCATCGCCCAGGCTTTCGCCGACGGTCGCCTCGACGGACAGGTGGACACGGTCGTGACCATCGCGACGCCCTTCGGGGGCTCGCCGTGGGCGAACCTCTGTCCGCTCGGGGCGACCGTTCGGGCGCTGCGACACGGGTCGCCGCTGTTGCGCCGGCTGGCCGAGGCTCCGGTACCGGACGGCGTGCGGTGGCTGGCCCTGACCGCCGCCCGCGACGTAATCGTGCCGGGCCGTCGGTCGGTGCCCCGCCACGCCGAAGTGCACAGCGTCACCGTCGACGACGTCGGCCATGTCGGAATGCTGCTGAGCCCGCTGGTCGTCGGCCACATCGTAGCCGCGTTGCCGGCGCATGAGCTGGCCGTGGCATGATCAGCCTCGGCGATGTGGTGGGCGTTCCCAATGAGGGGAGTGTTTGACGATGATCAACTTGTACCTGTCGCACCAGTCGCTTGCCGCCGCCCGCGCGGTCGACCCGCACGTCTCCCCGGCGGCCGTGCACGCGGCTGTCGAAGTCGCCGTCCTCGAACAGCTGCGTGAGGTCGCCGCCTGTTCGCCGGACGAGATCCGGGCACGCATCGAGCGCATCGAGCGCATCGAGTGAGCGAGTCCCTAGCGCCTCAGCGGGACTCCAGGTAAGTGATCACCGCGAGGACTCGGCGGTGATCGTCGTCGGTCTCCGGGAGGGTCAGTTTGGCGAGGATATGGCGGACGTGCTTCTCCACCGTCCCCTCGGTGACCCACAGCCGGCGGCCGATGCCGGCGTTGGAGCGCCCCTCCGCCATCAGCTCTAACACCTCACGCTCCCTCGGGCTGAGCGCGTCCAGTGGGTCGTTGCGCCGGCGGGTGGACACCAGTTCCCGCACCAGCGCGGGGTCCACCACCGATCCGCCCCTGGCGATCCGCCCGAGGGTCTCGATGAACTCCGTCACATCGGTGACCCGGCTCTTGAGCAGGTAGCCGATTCCCGGGCCACTGGCGAGCAGCTCCATCGCGTGCTCGACCTCGGCGTGGGCGGACAGGACCAGAATGCCGATCTGGGGAAGCTCCTGGCGGATCACCCGGGCCGCCTCCAGCCCCTCGAGGTTATGCATCGGAGGCATCCGGATGTCCACTATCGCCAGGTCGGGTGCTTTGTCCCGGACCAACGCAAGCAGCTGCGCGCCGTCGCCAGCCTGCCCCACCACCTCCAAGTCGGAGCGCTCGAGGAGGCTGGCCAAACCCTCGCGGAGCAGGACGTCGTCCTCGGCCAGGACAGTCCGGAGCCTGGCCATCACCGTCGCTCTCGGGCAACACGGCGCGGCATCGACTTCGTCGTCATGACCAGCATCATTGGCTAGCCTCCTCGCCGAGGGCACACTACGGAAGCCTCGACCAAGCGGAGGCTGACGTGAAGGGCGGACTCACCCGTCGGACGGTCGTCGCGAGCGGCCTGCTCGCGCTGATCGTCGGCGCCGCGTTCGCGACCCTGCTCTTCACGGTCGCTGAGCTGCGCGAGGCCGAGCGGCGCGCGAGTCAGTCCCAAGAGGTGCTCGTGGTCGCCAACCGGCTCGAGCGGCTCATCGTCGACGCGGAGACGGGCCTGCGCGGGTTCGTCATCACCGAACAGCCGAATTTCCTCGAGCCATGGCACGCCGCCCACGCCGCCTTCCCCGAGCAGGCCGCGACCCTGGAACGACTCGTCGCGGACAATCCGGACCAGCAGGCCCGGGCACAGCGAATCGTCCAGGCCGCCGAGTCCTACCACCAGGACTACGCGGTCCCGTTGGTCGAGTCCGCTCAGCGAGACCCCGCATCCGCGCGAACCGTCGCCGCGACGGAGGCGGGCAAGCGGCGCCTCGACGCGATCCGGGCCGAGTTCGACCGCTTTGTGGCGACCGAGGACGACCTCGCGGCAGGGCGGCAGGCTCATTCCGACGCGGTGACCAACCGCGCGGTCGCCGCGGCGGCCGCTGGTCTGGCGGGGTCGGTCCTGCTCATCGTGCTGTTCGCCGCCTATCTGAACCGGGCGATCGTCTCGCCCGTCCGCCTCGCGGCCAGCATGGCCGGACGGCTCGCCGACGGCGACCTCGGCGTTCGGCTACCCGAGGGCGGGCGCGGGGAGATCGGCGTGCTCGAGCGCAGCTTCAACACGATGGCCGGCTCGTTGCAGGAGAGCCGCGTGCAGCTCACCCGCTCGCGGGCCCGGATCGTGGCCGCCGCCGACCAGGCAAGGCGACGCATCGAGCGTGACCTGCACGATGGCACCCAGCAGCGGCTGGTGTCGCTGGTGCTCAATCTGCGCGCCGCCCGGGCTGCCCTGCCGGCCGAGCCGGCGGAGCCGAGGAGGCAGCTGGCCGAGATCGCCGACGAACTGGCCAGCGCGACCGACGATCTGCGCGTGCTTTCCCGCGGCATCCACCCGGCAAGCTTGTCCGAGGGGGGTCTACGCCCCGCGCTCACCGCGCTGGCCCGCCGGTCGGCCGTGCCGGTGGAGCTCGACGTGGACGTCCCCGCGCGACTGCCCGAACCGGTCGAGGTCGCGGCGTTCTACGTGGTCTCCGAGGCACTCACCAACGTCGCCAAGCACGCCAGGGCGGCGAGTGCCCATGTTGAGCTGCGGGTGTCCACCGACGGGCTGCATCTGTCCGTGCGCGACGACGGTGTCGGCGGCGCCGTCCCTCGGCCGGGCTCGGGACTGATCGGGCTCATCGACCGGGTCGAGGCGCTGGGCGGGACGATCTCGGTCACCAGTTGGACCGGGCAGGGCACCGCCCTGGCAGCCGATCTTCCCGTCAGCGGCCAGGATTCCAGCTAGCCGGTAGAGCGGATAGGCGCTGACGGCGACGACACAACGGCGCCGGATGGTCACCCTTAACCGTATGACACAGCAGGCAGTCCTGGCCCCGATGCGGGCTGTACCTGTGGAGGGCCTCGAGCGGGCAGCCCGGTTCGAGCGGGACGCGCTGCCACTGCTGGACCAGCTCTACCGCACAGCGCTGCGGATGACCCGCAACCGGGCGGACGCCGAGGATCTGGTGCAGGAGACCTACCTCAAGGCCTACGCCGCGTTCGGCTCGTTTCGGTCCGGCAGCAACCTGAGGGCGTGGATGTACCGGATCCTGACCAACGCCTACATCAACGGCTACCGTCGCGGCCAGCGCCAGCCCACCCGGCATCCGGCCGAGGAGATCACCGACTGGCACCTCGCGCGGGCCGCCGCGCACACGCCGACCGGGTTGCGCTCGGCCGAGGTGGAGGCGCTGGACCGGCTGCCGGACAGTGACGTCGATGCGGCGCTGCGGGCGCTGTCGGAGAACTTCCGGATGGCGGTGTACCTGGCCGACGTCGAAGGGTTTGCCTACAAGGAGATCGCCCACATCATGGGCACCCCGGTCGGTACGGTGATCTCCCGCCTGCACCGGGGCCGGCGCCAGCTGCGCAAACTGCTCACCGACACCGCTCGTGAGCGGGGGTTCCTGTGTCCGAAGGCGGCGCAATGAATCGCCGTCCGCGCCGGCTCCCGCCGCGCCGACCGATGAGATCGTCGCGCCCCGCTGTGCCGTTCCGCTCCCCGCAACGGCGCCGCCCCCGCCCGAACCTTGGGGGCGGCGCTGGCGGTACCGGACCCGGTCGTCGGCCATGGTGAGTGTCCAGCTAGTGGCAAGGCCGGCGCGTTCCGGCCTCGTAACCTTGAGGTCATAGTGAACTGCCTGATCGTCGATGACAGCCGCCGGTTCCTGGACGCCGCCCGGAGCCTGCTGGAGCGTGAGGGCATGACGGTGCTGGACATGGTGTCGACCAGCGCCGAGGCGCTGCAGCGGGCCGAAGAGCTCCGGCCGGACGTCACGCTGGTGGACATCGAGCTTGGTGAGGAGAGTGGGTTCGAGCTAGCCGGCCGGCTCCGGGAGCACCACCGGCACCAGGCACGGGTCATCCTGATCTCGACACACGCGGAGGAGGACTACGCCGAGCTGATCGCGGCGAGCGCGGCGTGCGGTTTCCTACCCAAGACCTGTCTGTCCGCCGCCGCCATTCGGCGCTTGCTCAGCGATTGCGGCGGCGCCGACGAGGAGTGACTCAATCCCGATGGTGAAGTCGGCGGTGGATGCGAGGTCCACCGGCGCCATCCGGTCACAGACCAGCCGGGGTTGTTCGAGCGCCTCGAGCCTGGGTTAGCCGTCCACCGCGCGGGTGATGGGCGACCACGCGTCCAACTCGCGCAGCCGGGTGGTCAGCGCGGTCCGGATGCTGTCCGCCGAGGCGGCGCCGAGGGCCAGCCGAAGGGGCGGCTCGGGGGCATCCGCCGCGGCGAGCACCGCGGCGGCGATCCGGTCCGGGTCGGTCAGCGCCTCGGCGGGCAGCTGGCCCAGCTGCTTGACCATGGCACCGGCGGTCTGCTCGTAGTCCGGCATGGGGTGGGCGAGCACCACCCTGGCCAGGAACGGGGTGGCGATCGCGCCCGGCTCGAGCAGGGTGAACCGCACCCCGAGCGGGGACAGCTCGGCGGCCAGCGCCTCGGTCAGCCCGCTCAGTGCGTGCTTGGTGGCCGCCAGCATCCCGGTGCCCGGCATCGCCAGCTGCCCCAGGTTGGATGACACCTGCAGCACGTGGCCGGCGCGCTGGCCGCGCAGCACCGGCAGGACGGCGCGCAGCACGTTCAGCACGCCGAAGACGTTGGTGTCGAAGATCGCCCTGGCCTGCGCGTCGGTGGTTGCCTCGACCGCCCCGAGCACGCCGTAGCCGGCGCTGTTCACCACCACGTCGATGCGGCCGAACGCCTCGACGGTGCGGGCGACCGCGAGTTGGGCGGCCTGCTCGTCGTGCACATCCAGCTCCACCGCAAGCGCCTGACCGGGAAAGTGCTCGGCCAGGTCCGCGACCGCGTCTGGCTTGCGGGCTGCCGCGGCGACCCGGTCACCCCGCGCCAGCGCGGCAGCCGCGACCGCGCGGCCCACCCCGGAGGACGCCCCGGTGATGAACCAGCTGCGCGGCGTCTCGTGCTCGGTCATTCAGGATCCTCCGGGTGTGGGCGCTCTCAGGACAACGTGCTGCTCGGCGGCGCCGGTCTGGGCTACCGTCGATGTCCGGGACTTGGTTGAAGGAGCGCGGACATGGCGGTGTGGGACATCGCGCGGCAGCCCGCTCGCGAGCAGTTCAGCTACTGGCACGACGTGATCTGCCAGGTTTTTGTTCCGTTGACCCCGGAGCGCACGGTTTCGGCCGAGGGGTTCGCCGGGCTGGTCGAGGCGCGGCCGCTGGACACGGTGAACCGGGCGCGGATCCGCTCGCAGCCACAGCGGACCCTGCACGGCCCGAAGGAGGTGAGCCGCTCCGAGGGCGCCTTCTACTTCGTCAACCTGCAGCTCGCCGGCCGCTGCCTGACCCGGCAAGGGAGCAACGAGTCGATCGTCGAGCCCGGCCAGTTCACCGTGGTGGACACCACCGAGCCCTACTACTTCGACTTCGACTCGCAGTGGCGGATGCTCTCGTTCCGGGTGCCGCGCGAGCAAATCAGCGCGCGGCTGGCCGACCCTCGGCGGGGCACCGGGCTCGGCATCGACGGCAGCCGGGGAATCGGCGCGGTGGCCGCCACGCTGATGCGCTCGCTGTGGCAGCTGGACGAGCCGGCCCCCCGGCCCGCCCTGGGGGAGTTGGAGCGCTCCTTCGCCTCGGTGGTCGCGCTGGCGATGGGCGCGGCGGCACCCGGGGACGAGTCGCCGCACGACGGCCTGCGCGCCGCCGTACTGCGCTTCGTGGCCGACCACATGGGCGACCCAGGGCTGTCCGTGGCCACGGTGTGCCGCCGCTTCGCCATCTCGCCCCGGCTGTTGCACAAGCTGTTCGAGGGCGCGGAGCAGACGTTCGCCGAGACGGTCCGCACCATGCGGCTGCGGCGCACCGTGCACCTGCTTGCCGACCCGGGCCGCACCGAGACGATCACCGAGGTCGCGCTGCGGCACGGGTTCACCGACCCCGCATCGTTCAGCCGGGCGTTCCGCCGCCAGTTCGGCGTGGCACCCCGGGACTACCCGGCGGCGCATCGGGACTCGGCGTCCGAGGACGGCCCGCGCACTCATCCCGATGCGCCGAGGTAGCTGGCCGACGGGTCGTAGCCGTCCTCGGCCAGCAGCGCGTGCAGCTGCCGGCGCCGCACCCCCAGGTTCCCGCCGTCGAACAGCGGGTAGACCAGCGCGTCCCGCAGGATCTCGGCGAGCGGATTCTGCTCGCTGTAGCTCTCGATGCCGACCACCCGCATGAGGTCGGTGATCACTCTCACGGCGGTCTCCGAGCCGAAGACCTTGGCGTGCAGGGCGAGCTCGGCGGCGGCCGGCGAACCGGCGTCCAGCGCGTGGCAGGCCTTCCAACACAGGTAGCGGACCGCCTCCATGGCGCCCTTGGCGTCGGCCAGCGCGTACCCGACCGCCTGGTGCTGGATGATCGGCACCGCGCCACCCCGGCGCTCGCCCTTGGCGAACTCGAGCGCGAACTCGAACGCCGCGCGCATCTTGGCCAGCGCGAACACCCCGACCAGCGCCGCGGTGGGGGTGAAGCTGCCGGCCACGATCGCCCGGCCGGCGCCCGGGGTACCCAGGATGTTCCGCTTCGGCACCCGCACATCCCGCAGCGTCACCGTGGGCACCTGGTGTGCGCGGTGCCCGAGCAGGTCCAGGCTGCACTCCACGGTCAGCCCGGCGACCGGGCCGGGCACCAGGATCACCGAGAGCGCCAGGTCCGGGGGAGCGGAGTCGCTGGTGCGGCACACCACGGCGAGCAGCTCGGGTCCCGCGCCGTCCCAGCCGCCGGCGCTGGACACCCACCGCTTCGCGCCGTTGAGTACCCACTCCGCGCCGTCCGCCACGGCCGTGGTGCGCATCCCCTCGGCCGGGGCCGGGGCGTCGTAGTTGGCGCTGCCGCCTGGCTCGCTGAACGCGAACGCGGCCAGCGGGGCGCCCTCCGGCTTCAGGAACGGGCTCAGGTGCTCGCCGAGCTGCTCGGGTGAGCCGGCGGCCAGCAGTGGGGTGAGCCCGAGGGTGACCGCGAACAGCGTCAGTGAGACGTTCGAGTCGACGGCGGTGAATTCCTCGGCGACCAGTGCGAGGTCCAGCATGCCCTGGGCCTCGCCGCCCACCTCGGCGGGCAGGATGCGGCGCAGCCAGCCCTCGGCCACCACCTGCTGGTAGATCGGCCGGGTCGCAGTCCAGCGCTGCTCGGGGGTGGGCAGTGCCCTGGTCGCCGGTCCTACCTGGGTGAGCACCCGCTGGGCCAACTCACGCGCGGCCAGCCGCAGTTCGCACTGCCGCGGGGTAAGGGTGAAGTCGATCGGCACGCCACTGCCTTCCGCTCGGGACCGGAGCTTGCGGCCATGGTGCCGGCGGGTGTCGCCGCCGTCTTGGCTCCACGTGCACGTCCACCTGGCATAACGTGCACGCCCCCCGGCGGGTCAGCCTCGGCTGTCGGGGATGACCGCCGGCGCCGCTCCGGCTTGTTCCTCGGTGGGCTCCTCGGCGGCGGCTGGCAGCAACAAGGTGAAGATCGGCGGGGCTGGGCGGGTCAGTCGAAGGCGCCCGCCTTCGGCCTCGGCCAGGCTCCGGGCCAGCGCCAGCCCGATGCCGTGTCCCTGCGCGTGCGGGGCCTGGCGGGTGAACAGCTCCGGCTCCTCGTCGGTGATCCCGCCGCCTTCGTCGCTCACGTCGATCGCCACCGCGTCGGCGGCCTCACGGGCGGTCACCGTGATCGCTCCGGCACCGTGCACCACCGCGTTGTCGATCAGGACACCGAGGATCTGGCGGACCGCCGCGGGCGACGCGTTGGCGTTGGGTAACTGCGGGGCGATGGTCAGGGCGAGGGTTCGGTCGTCGGCCGCGACCCGGGCCGCCCAGGTTCGGGACAGGTCGTCGAACAGCCCGCCGAGGTCGAGCTGGCCCGCCGCCGTGGTGCGCGAGCTGGTACGCGCCAGGGTGAGCAGCTCGTCGATGGTCTGCTCGAGTCGGTCGGCCGCGCCCACGCTTGCGGTCATCGCCGCGCGGGAGTCCGCGCTCGGGTCGGCCAAGGCCGCTTCCAGCTGCAGGCGCAGCCCGGCCAACGGGGTGCGGAGTTGGTGGGAGGCGTTCGCGGAGAAGGCCCGCTCCCGGGCGAGCATGTCGTCAAGCCGCGCCGCGGTGGTGTCCAGCGCGGCTCCCACGGCGTCGATCTCCCGGATCCGGGTCTGTGGGCTGCGCACGCTGAAGTCGCCCTCGCCGAGGCGCAGCGCGGTGGTGGCGAGTGATTCCAGCGGCTGTGCCAACCGGTGGGCCAGCCGGCGGGCCACCAGCCACACCAAGCCGATCACGGCGGCGGTGAGCCCGAGCATGGCGAGCCAGATCAGGCCCATCCGTTGGTAGACCTCTCCACGAGGACTGGAGACGCGCACCGCGCCCACCACCTCGGTCTCGTGTGTCACCGGGACCGCAACCACGATGCTGCGGGCGAGTTCACCGAGAGGGCGGGCGCTGGCTTTGCCGTCCAACGCGTCCGAGACATAGGAGTCGGCCTGCGCCGGCCCGGTGCCGGACACTCGGGTGCCGTCGTGGTTGTAGACGCTGATGCGGGTGTCCTGGCCGTGTGCTCGGGGCGCGGCCACCGGGTTGTCCCGGAGCAGGTCGGCGGCGACGTCCACCGCCGTATCGTCGGCATCTTGGCGCAGCTCGGCCTCGCGCTCGGACAGCACGTACTGGCCCACCGCGACGAGCAGAGGCACCTCGAACAAACCCACGGCGAGCACGGCCACCAGGACCGCGAGCCTCACGATTCGCTTCCGCACGTTGCCTCCCTGGTTGCTGCCAGGATGCCGTGACTGCAATGAGGTCTTCGCGGCGGTCAGGCCGAACGCGCGGCTCAACCCGATCTCCGTGGGGCCAGGACCGGCGCTCGGGCCACGCTGAGGCAAGGCGTTAGGCTGCCGGAGTGCCACGGCTGCTGGTGGTGGAGGACGACGAGATCATTGGTAGCGCCCTGCATTCCAGTTTGCGGGCGCAGGGGGACTACGAGGTGGTGTGGCAGCGGACCGGGCGCGGCGCGCTGGCCGAGGCCGCCCGCACCCCGTTCGACCTGGTGCTGCTGGATCTCGGGTTGCCCGACGTGGACGGCGTCGAGGTATGCCGTCGGATCCGTATCCAGCAACCGGCCACTGTGCTGGTGATGCTGACCGCCCGGACCGACGAGATGGAGATCGTGGTCGGGCTCGAGGCTGGCGCGGACGACTACCTCACCAAGCCGGTGCGGTTGGCCGAACTGCTGGCCCGGGTGCGCGCACACCTGCGCAGATCCGTTCCGACGCAGTCCCCGCCGCCGACCCTCGTGGTCGGCGATCTTGTGGTTGATACCGCATCCCGCCGGGCCAGCCTGGCCGGCCAGGAGATTTCCCTGCGCGCCAAGGAGTTCGACCTGCTCGCCCGCCTGGCCGCCGCCCCCGGCGTGGCGCTGAGCCGGGACAGCCTGATGAGCGAGGTGTGGGACGAGCACTGGTTCGGCCCGACCAAAACCTTGGATGTGCACATCGCCGCACTGCGCCGCAAGCTCTCCGGCGCCCAGCACGGCGCGGCGCCGCGGATCGCCACCCTGCGCGGACACGGATACCGGCTCGAGCTGCCAGCCTCCTGACCGGCACCCAGCCGTCCGCTCATTCCGGGCCGCTGACCGCCCAACCGACGATTCTGTCGCCCACCCTTTTGGCCGCCCGCTCAAAGGGGTGGACCAATGCCGCGCAGATAAGAACGGCCAATGCCATCGTCCGGTCGACCGCCATGTTGACCTCTATCCTCTGTTGCGCTCCGTGGGCAGTGCGGTGGGCCGTAGTGCGGTGGGCGGCGAATCAGGGCCGACCACCGGGCTCGGGGCCTGTGTAACCATCCGCCGAGGAGTCATCCATGCCGACCTCGTAACCGATCGCGGAGTTGAGCTTGTTACCGTTCACGCTCGCCCCGGTAGAGCCATTCTGAAACGCAAACGCCTTGTCGATACCGCCGGTGATCTCGTTGTTCGTGACGGACACATTGCTGACGTCGTCAACGAACACTGCCTGGCCGGCGCCGTTGTCGCAGTAGTTGTTGCTGAACACAAAGTTGGACGACTGCCCCTCGCCGCTACCATCTCCGGCCTCGCTGTTCGGGCCCTCGGCGATGAGGCAGATGTTGTCGATCCGTTCGAATCTGTTGCCGTCGATCACCACGTCCTGACTGGCCGGGTGCTCGGGGTCGGTGGCGTATGTCTGAATGGCGTCGGCGTGATTCTCCACGCGACCTCGGGTGTCCGAGACGAGGTTCCGGAGAATCTTGATGTCCTGACCCCAGAACCGGATGCCGTCGCCGTCCCCGCCCCGTGGGCTGATCACCGCGCTGTTCTGCACGGTGAGGCCGGTGCCGCTCAGCGCGATACCGGGTGCCTCCGGGTCCTGCGCCCGCACCCCGTCGATCATCACGTGACTGGCTTCCACCGTGATGCCTCGGGTGATCGTCGCGCCCCCGCCGAGCACGACGATCGGCTGGTCCGGCTGGCCAGACCTGTTGATCGACAGCCGGGCGTCGCCCATGTCGCCGTCCAGGCAGATCCGGTCACCGGGTGCGGCTTCGTCCAACGCCTGCCGCATGGCCGAGGCGTTGTTCGCCTGCTTCGTGCAGTTGGACCGGGCCTGAGGCTGGCCAGTGTTGAGAGTGCCGGGCGGGGTGGAGGCGGACGGCGGGCGCGACGCCCCGGATGGTGACTCGGTCCCGGACATCCGGGAGAGGACGACGAAACCGACGATGAGACTGAGCCCCACGCCAACCACGGCCCAACGTCGCACTCGGGCTCGCCGCGCCGTGCTCGCGCCCTGGGGAGCCGGGCGTCGGGACCAAGGTCTCGGCAGTCTCATGTGATCGACTCTAGGAACGGCCGCGTTATCCGGTCCGCCAGTTCTGGTAAACGGACGGCAAATTCGTCCGAACACCGGCCCCGTCAGATTTTGCCGTCGGCTAACCCGGTTCACCTGCGCCGATAACCCTCACATACCTACGGTCAGCCTATGGCCCTCACCGGGCAAAGGTGACCGAGGAGTTCGTATGCGTATTGCGTGGGGTGCCGCTCTCGCCGCTTCGGTGTCGTTGCTCCTGGCCGGATGCGCGTCCACCGGTGCACCGACCTCCTCCGCCCCGAACGCACAGTCTCCGTTGCAGGCCGGCTTGGTGAAAGAGGTGACCGGCGCCGGCGCCTTTACCCATCTGGAGGAGTTGCAGCGGATCGCGGATCAGAACGGCGGCAACCGCGCCACCCCCAGCCCGGGATACGACGCGAGCGTCGACTACGTCGCCCGCGTGTTGCGGGAGGCGGGCTATGAGGTGAGCACGCCGACGTTCACCTTCGAGCGGGATGGCGGTCCCCAGGGCAGCGCGCGCAACGTGATCGCGCAGACCCGGACCGGGAACGCGGAGCACGTGGTGTTTGCCGGGGCGCACCTGGACTCCGTCCCGGAGGGCCCAGGGATCAACGACAACGGCTCGGGCGTGGCGTCCCTGCTGGAGATCGCCACCCGGCTCGGCGGCTCACCGCAGGTGGCCAACGCGGTGCGCTTCGGCTTCTGGGGCCTGGAGGAGGAGGACCTCAACGGCTCCACCGCCTACGTGGAGGGACTCTCCCGCGCCGAGCGGGACAAGATCGGGCTCTACCTGAACGTCGACATGGTCTCCTCGCCGAACGCCGGCTATTTCGTCCAGGCCGGCGAGGAGAGCGAGTCCGAAAGCGACAGCCCGCCGGAGTCGTCGGCGGTGAGCCGCGTTCTGACTGATCAGCTCGGCAACACCGGTATCAACCCCCAGCTCGTTGGGTTTGACGGCGGGTCGGACTTCGTTCCGTTTGTGGACGCGCGGATCCCCACCCTTGGGGTCATGACCGGCGACGCAGGCACAAAGTCGCCGAAGCAGGCCGAGCAATGGGGCGGTCGGGCCGGCGAGGTCTTCGACAAGTGCTATCACCAGAGCTGCGATCGGCTGGATAACATCGACCGGCCGGCTTTGGACCGATTCAGCGACGCACTCGCCGGCAGCCTGGCGCACTTTGCCTCATCAGCCGAGGTGCCCGCCCAACGATAATTCGAGCAATGCTCGACAGATATGCGCAACCACTTCGCGCTGGGTTCGATAACTGAGTTCATCGAGCACCGCATCCTGGGTCACACTAGTTGGCAGCCCGACATCCCGGCTGGTGCACGCGCACGGGTGACGTGCTGTCAGCGTGGGGAGCGCCCGCGCCGCCTCGGCGAAAGGGTGACATGCGTCTGATCCTGGGGGCGACTTTTGCCGCGGCCGTGATGGCCGTGGCCAGCTGCGCGGATGCCGCCGCGCCGGGGTCTCCATCCGGGCCGCCCGCTCAGTCCGGGCCGGCATTTCAGTCCGGGGCCTGCGCCGGTGACTACACAGGCATCGCCAACAAGATCGAATGCGGGACCCTGACCGTCGATGAGACGCGCGGTGGGCCGAGCACCCGCCGGGTCGCCCTGCCGGTGACCATCGTCAGAGCCAGCGCGCCCAAGCCCGGCGCGGTCCCGGTCATCTACCTGCACGGCGGCCCGGGCGGCGGGGTTGTGGAGAACGTCGGCGGGCAACTGCGCGGGGAGGGCGGGAGCGAGCTGATCGCGGTCGACCAGGACTGGATCTACTTCGACCAGCGCGGCGGCGGAGTTTCCTCACCTGCCTTGGACTGTGGGTCGGCCGCCCTCAACGACGCCGGCCCACTGAACGAGGCCGCCGCCCAAGAGCTGATCGCTTGCGCCCAGCGCTTCCAGGCCTCGGGGGTTGACCTGTCGCGCTACAACGCCGAGGAGGTGGTCAAGGACATCCAGGACCTGCGCAGGACCCTGGGCCTGAACCAGGTCGACCTGTTCGGCGTCTCCTACGGCACCCGCATCGCCTTGGCCGTGCTCCAGCACGCGTCCGAGGGCGTGCGCGCCGTGGTGCTGGATTCGCTGTGGACCCCGGAGGCCAAGTGGGCCGAAGGCGGGCCGGAGATGGTCTCGGACGCGGTCAAGGAGGTGTTCAAGCGCTGCGGCGCCGACGCGGCCTGCAACGCCAAGTACCCCACTCCGGCCGCCGACCTCGACGCCTTGGCGGGCGCGCTGCTGAGCGGCCCTCAAACCATCAAGGGCAGGGTCTACACCGCTGACGACCTGGGCGGCTTCCTGATGGACGCGACCTACAGCGGCCCCGACGCCCGCGCCCTGCCCGCCACCGTGGCCAAGTTCAAGGCCGGCGACATGACCGCGCTGGACACCCAGATGGCCGACCGAAGCGGCTACAACGAGGCCCAGCACCTGACCCATCTGTGCAAGGAGGAGTTCCCCTTCGAGAACGAGGCCGCGATGCGCCAAGGCGCCCAGCGCGACCTCGTCTCGCGGCTGCTGGCCAATTCGATGGGCCGGTACTTCCAGGTCTGCAAGGCCTACCCGGTCGGCCCGCCGGACCCGGTGGAGGCCCAGCCGGTCAGCAGCCCGCTACCCACCCTGTTCCTGTCCGCCGAGATCGATCCCGGCTGCCCGCCCTCGGTGGCCAAAGCCGCGGTCGGACGGTTCCCCAAGGGCCAGCTGTCGATCATCCCCAATGCCACGCACGGGGTGTACCGGGGCAGCGCCTGCGCGCGAAAGATGATCCGCGCCTTCCTGAGCGACCCCAACGCGCCGATCGACCAGAGCTGCCTGCACCCCGAGCACGACAAGTTCACCTTTGATCTGGCGTCCTGACGGAGGCGACTCTAGAAGGGCGGCAGGCCCAGCGCGCCGCGGAAGCGGTTCTTCAGGTGCACCCCGTCGCGGGGTGGCAGCGTGCGTGGCGGCTCATCCGGGCTGATCAGGACCTGGGCGAAGGTCGGGCCGGATCGGGCCAGCACGTGGTCGCGCAGGACGGTTACCTCTGGCCGCGTGCTGACCCGCAACGCGTGGGGGATCCCGAAACCGGCCGCCAGCGCGATGAGGTCGGTGCCCAGGCTGGTGTGGCTGGGCTGCATGCCGGTCTCGCCGTAGTGGCCGTTGTCCAGGACCACGATGCTCAGGTTGGCCGGTCGGCGGGCGCCGACAGCCGCCAGGCTGCCCACGCCCATCAACTGCTCCCCGTCGCCGGTCAGGACCACGACCGAGCGCTCCGGCTGGGCAAGGGCGAGCCCGAGCCCCATCGGCACGGCGGCGCCCATCGCGCCCCAGAGGTAGAAGTTGAGCTCCCGGTCACCGGCCGCGAACAGGTCGTAGGACGGTGAACCCAGCCCGGCCACGATGAGCGCGTCCGGCACTCCGGCGACCAGGTCGGCGACGACGCCGCGTCGATCCAGCGTGCCCGCCGCCGCGGCGGCTCCCATCACTTGCCCACCCAGTTCTTCCGGCCGATCAGCCGCTGTCCGAGCAGCACCGCCACCTGCTCGCCGGCCAGGAAGGCGGAGTCGAAGGCGGCGTGCACGACCTCGGCGACCTCCTCCGCGCGGTCCACCCGGTAGACCCGGATACCCATGAGTTCCAGCACGGCCTCGGTGCGCCGGCCCATCGGGCTCTGCCATGGATTGAACTCGGCGTACTCGCCGCGCATGGTGACCAGCGTCAAGAACGGGAACCGGCAGTTGTCCAGCAGCGAGAACATGTTGACGCAGTTGCCGACGCCGCTGCTCTGCATCAACAGCACAGCGCGCTGGCCGCCGAGCCACGCCCCGCAGACAACGCCGACGCCCTCCTGCTCGTTGGTGAGCAGGACCGCGTCGATGTCCGGATCGTTCTCCGCTTCCCTGATCGCGTACGCGTGTCCCGCGTCAGGCACGAAGGCGATCTGCCGCACTCCGCCCTCCTTGAGGACGTCGAAGACCTCCTTCTGCCACGCCTGCTCGGCCATGCGCCCCTCCAGTGCCCCGTCGGCCACACCCAACTCTGCCATCGTGGATGGTGCTGGGCAGGCCTGCCAGGGAGGCGCGGCGCCGGCCGGCCGACTACTTCCCGCCGGCCGACTACTTTCCGCCGGCCGACTACGTCCCGCCGGCCGACTACTTCCCTCCGGCCGACTACTTTCCGCCGGCCGAGAGCAGCGGGCAGATCGTCTCCGTGTCGGTGATCAGCGAGTCACCGGCGAAGCGCAGGCTCTCCAAGGAGCGCTCCGCGGCGCCCTGGTGCCCGGCCCCGCAGGCATCGGCCACCACGATCGGCAGGAAACCGAGGTCGGCCGCGTGTCGGCAGGTCGGCTCGATGCCCACCTCCATGGCGACCCCGACGATGGCGAAGCTGTCGATCGCGCAGTCCCGCAGCACCAGCTCCAGCGGCGTGCCGACGAACGCGGACATGGTGATCTTGTCAAAGACCATCTCGGCGGAGCTCGGCGTCAGCCGCGGGTCGAGCTCGAACCCGGGGGAGTCGCGCAGGAACATCGGCACCACCTCGGCCACCTTGTCCAGCCGCTGCCAGAGCATTGCGGTGCGCAGCCGGGCGGAGCCGGAGACCTCGTTGGGGATGCCCATGTGCCGCAGGTAGAAGACTCGGAACCCGCCCTCCCTGGCCGCCTCGACGGTCTGGACCACCTTGGCCACCACCTGGTCAGCGTCCGGAATCTGGTTCAGCACGCCGACCTGCATGTCGTAGACGATCAATGCCAGCCGATCCGGATCGCACGCCTCGTCGAGGGTGCGCGGAATGCTCAGCCCGTAGCTGTGTTCCATCAGCGGCTCCGTTCGACGTCAGATTTACTGTCTCCACCAATCTATGCACCAATGTCAAGTAATTAGCTTCTACAGTGCGGTCATGCCTTCGACCACACCAGCGGGTGGCCGCCCTCGGGACGCGGCGTTGGAGCAGCGCATCCTGGAGGTAACCCGCGAACTGCTGGCCGAGCACGGTTACCAAGGACTGTCCATCGGCGCGGTCGCCCGGGCGGCCGGCACCACGAGGCCGACGGTGTACCTGCGCTTCGCCGACAAACAGGACCTGGCCACCCGGGCGATCGCCGGCATGCAGGTGGCGGATGAGCTGCGCACCTCACCGGACATCCAGGCCGACCTGGTGGCCGAGCTCAAGCACTTCCGCACCGCGGTCACCAGGTCGAACGGCATGTCGTTCGTGGGCACCGTGCTCGCCGAAGAGCACCACACCCCCGAACTGATCGAACGTTTCCGGGACCGGTTGGTGCATCCTCGGCGACGCCGGGTGGCGGGCGTACTCGAGCGCGGCATGCGAACCGGTGCGCTGCGCCAGGGCCTGGACACCGACGTGGTCACCACGATGCTGATCGGCAGCATCTACTCCCGCTACATCGCCACCGGGGATGTGCCGGCTGACTGGCCGGAGCGGGCCGTGAGTTCGATCTGGCCAGCGCTGATCCGCGACCAGGCCGCTGTGTCCGGGCGGCCCGCCGAGCCCCACTCCGACTGACCTCGACGCTGAGGTGTCAGGCCCCCGAGGCGGGCTTTGACTCGGCCATCATTCGGACGTCGCCGGGGCGATGACCGCCTCGGCTGGAGTCGGCTCCGGCCGAGGCGGCGCTTCGTCCAGGACGCCGCCGCGGTGTAGGTACACGGTGCGGGTGGCCAGCCGGGTGAGCGCGGGTTGGTGGGTGGTCATGATCACGGTGCGGCCTTCGACCAGGCGGGTCAGGGCTTGCACCACGAGTTCCTCGGCGGTCACGTCCAGCCCGGCGGTCGGCTCGTCGAGCAGCACCACCGGGGAGTCGACCAGCAGCGCCCTGGCGATGCCGACCCGTTGGCGCTGGCCGCCGGACAGCCCGATGCCACCGGCCGAGATGGTGGTGTCCAGCCCGTTCGGCAGCCGCTCGGAGAACTCGCTGACCAGCGCGGCTTCGGCTACCTGGGCTACCTCCTCGTCGGTGGCGCCGGGTCGGCCATAGCGCAGGTTCTCGGCCAGGGTGCCGGAGAACAGGAAGGTGTCCTGCAGGACCATGGCAATCTGCTGGTGCAGCCAGTGCTCGGGCACATCGGGCACCGACAGCCCGTCGAGTAGTACCTCGCCGGAGGTGGGCCGGTAGAGCCCGCCGATCAGCGACATTGTGGTGGATTTGCCGGCGCCGTTGTCGCCGAGCAGCGCGATGCGTTCCCCGGCGTGGATGGTCAGGTTCAGCCCGCAGAGCACCGGGCCCCGGCCGTAGTCAAGGCCGACGTTGCGCAGCTCGAGCTCGCCCGTGACCCGGTCGGGCAGGCCCTTGCCGGAGCCGAGGTGCTCGCGCGGCTGGTCCAGGATGGCTGCGATCCGCTCGGCCGATGCGGCCCCCTGGGTGAAGCTGGGCAGCAGCTTGGCCAGGTCCTTCATCGGGCTGAGCATGTTCTTGAGGTAGGTGGTGACCACCACCAGCAGCCCGATCGACCACCAGTTGTGCATCACCCCGTAGCCGCCGACGAACAGCAGCAGGGCGGTGCCGAGCGCGGAGACTGCCTCGAGTGTGGGGGTGAACCGGGCGCTCAGATCCACCCCGCGCAGCCCGATGGTGAGCACCCTGTTGTTGGTCGAACCGAAGCGTTCGTCCTGCAGTTCCTGGCTGCCGAATGCGTGCACGGTCCGGATGCCCTGCAGCGACTCGGTCACGAAGCCGGTCAGATTGCCGACCGCCGCACGGCGCCGTCGGGAGTTCACCCGGGTGAGCCGGGCATAGCGGACAGCGACGATGAACACCAGCGGGGCCGCGCAGAGCGTGATCAGCCCGAGCCGCCAGTCCACCGAGATCAGCACTACCGCGGTACCAACCAAGGTGAGCACGCTGGGCACCAGGGTGGAGAACAGATCGGTCAGGCTGCCTTCGATGCGCCCGGTGTCGGAGACGACCCGGCTGGTCAGCTCACCAATCGCCTGCTTGTCGTGATAATCCTGCGGCAGGCGCTCCATATAGCCGAACACGTCGGAGCGGATGTGCGAGGTCATCCGTTCCCCGGCGCCGTTCAGGGCCACATCCCCCAGATAATCGAACAGCCCGGAGGCGATGGTGATGATCAGAACGGCGACTGCGGCCACCCCGAGCACGGCCACCGCCGACCCACCGAACCATCCGGCCGCCCAGCCGAGCGGGCCGTGCACCTTGTCACCCTTGCCATCATTCCCGCGCTTGGACAAGAAGTCGATCACCAGGGCCAGCGGCCATGGGGCGGCCAGGTCGGCGGCCAGCTCACAACCGCGCATCACCACGCCCCTCAACAGCGACTTCAGCTGGACCCGTCCGTAGTTACGGAACCGCCACAGCTGGCGCAGCGTGCCGATCTCGTCCGGCGAGCGACCGCTGGTATCCGGGGGGAAGACGACCGAACCGACCGACACCCCAGCCGGCTTGGCCGCGTGCCCGGTCATTCGGCCACCGCCCAGGGCAGGCAGCCTGCGTAAGAGTGGGGGGCGGCGTACCGGTTGCCGTAGGGTGCCGCCACCGCATTTCCGGAATACAACTTTCGAAGCCCCAATCGCTTGCACAGATGCCCATAAGGCCCGAATGTGATGGTGCAGGTCAGCATTCTAGCTGCATCCGCAAACATCTTCGCTATGATCACCCGATGCCCAGTGAAGATCACCCGTCTCGGCCGGAAGAGCGGCCCGAGCTGCCGGTCGTTATGGTCATTCGGCACGGGGAGAAACCGCATCATTCGGGCCCGCATGGCGTCACGCCCGAGGGGCACCATGACCACCACTCTCTTAACCGTGGAGGGATGGATTCGAGCGGGAGCGCTGATCGGGCTGTTCTCGCCGTCCCGGGGAGAACCGCCGGCGAGGTTGTGCAGGCCGCACACGGTGTACGGCGCGGCCTACGAGGGGGGTCACAGCAAGCCTGGCACCACGAGTCCATCTTCAAGATCGCCCGGTATCTGGGTGAAGTGACTCCGGCGCCCCCGGAAGACTGGCCGGACGACCGGCACGACGTGGTGTGGACGTTCACCCGCGAGGGCCCCGTCTGGCACTTCGCGCAGGTGCCGCAGATGCTGATGCCCGGTGACCTTCCGTACTCGATCTCGTACTGATCGCTAGAACCTGAATTTGGCTTGTCCGGCGCACATATCTCAACGAACGGCATCGTTTGGGGACGTGGGATCAACGATTTGCTCGGCTGTACTGGATGGCTGCAAGCCGCGCCTCTCAGCGCCGAGCGCGGTGTCGCGGCACGTTGTCGGCGCGGCGGTGTCCCAAAACTGAGAAGATTGGCTTTCGGCCGGGGACTCGAGAGCGAGGAGACTGACAACCGTGAACTTTCGCCTGCCGTTTCGCTCCGAACCTGCCGTCGACCCGGACCCGGATGGTGCACTGGCGGAGGCCAAGCCCAAGGGGCTCAGCGGACGAGTGCTCCAGGCCGCGGTGGAACGCGCACTTCGGATCCAGCAGCCCGCGGTGGCGGCGCACATCGCCAAGGTTCGGCGAAACAAGCCGGATGCCACCCCGGCCGAGGTGATCGCGGCGCTGGACAAGCAGTACCTGATCACGGTCGGTGGCATCGGCGCGGCGTCGGGCGGGGCGGCGTTTGTGCCCGGGGTCGGCACCGGCGTGGCACTGGCCACCGGCGCGGCTGAGGCCATCGCGGCGCTGGATGCCTCGGTTCTCTACACCCTGGCGGTGGCCGAGGTGCACGGACTACACATCGAGGATGTGGATCGCCGTCGTGCCCTCGTGCTCGCGATCGTGCTGGGCGAGGGTGGCGCCAAGCTCATGCAAAAGGTCACCGGCGGCGCCCGGCCATGGGCCAACGAGCTGGTCGATGTGCTGCCGTTGCCGAAGCTCGCTCCGCTCAACCAGACGCTTGTGCGCTGGTTCGTCAAGCGCTACCTGGCCCGGCAGGGCGCGCTGGCGTTCGGACGCGCATTGCCGCTCGGCGCCGGTGCGGTGATCGGGGCGGTGGGCAACCTGGCCGTGGCCCGATCGGTGATCCGCTCGACGGAGCGAGCGTTCGGACCGCCGCCGAGCGGCTGGCCCGACCCAGCGACCTCGGAGCAATAGCCGCGCGTCTTTGAGGCCACCTTGCCGGTGGCGCGAAAGGTGCAGCAAGAGGCACTTGCCGCGCTGAATGAGGATCGACTTGAGCTCAACCGGAAACTGGCCAAGATAGTCGGACTCGGACAGCCGGAGCGCATGGCGGCTTGACGTCGGCCATCGGGTCCGGGGGACCGTGCTCAAGCGGCCGGGTAAAGCGTCTCGGCTCTGCCGGCCGAGGTAAATCCCTTCGCTGCTCGCTCTTGAGGCTTGACTTGAGAGTTCAAGTATGAGCACTATAGAGGAGACTTGAACTTTCAAGTTTCAGGTGCTGTCAGCCGGACTACCTGCTACGACCGGGTGCGAGTGCCTGATCTCACCGCGAGAATTGCGAGAGGAATGACATGGTCGACAATGTTGCTTCGGTCGATACGGTTACCGCCCGTCCCGGTCGCGCCTGGCATGTGGTGCTCTGGGTGGTCCAGGTACTTGGCGCGGTCAGCTTCGTGTTCGCCGGCTACCAGAAGCTCGCCGGCACCCCGGACATGGTGACTCTGTTCAGCGCGATCGGAGCTGGGCAATGGTTCCGGTTCGTCACCGGCACACTGGAAATCCTCGGCGGCATCGCCCTGCTCATACCCCGGCTGCGCGCACTCGGAGCACTCGGCCTGATCTGTGTGATGATCGGCGCGCTGATTACGGACTTCGCGCTCGGCATCACCCCGCTTCCCGCGCTGGTGGAGCTGGTGATCGTGGCGGTGATCGCGTGGGGCCGGCGCAGCGAGCTCACCCCGAGCTGGGTGCTCCGCGGCGAGTAAAGGTGACTGGGATACCTAGTCGGTGGCGGTCCGGTCCAGACGTAGCGGACCGGACCGGCCGGTGGGCACCGGTCCGGCGCCCTGGTCCTCATGGTCAACACAACGTGGGCGGCCGGCGCTGCCCCGCATGGCGTTGCGCTGAACGCAGTGCGCCGCGCACCGGTCGTCGCGCCCGACTCTGACCGCGACAGCGGGTGATCTGGAGTTGCGGATTGCGAAGTTGCGTACCGGATCGTTCTTCCCGTTGCTGCTCGAACGCCGCCGGCGGGCGTTGTTCGCGGGGATAATGGCTGGGCCTCGGACTTGCCGGCGCGAAAGTGACTGCATACTCTAGTAAGTAGGTAGTTACTTACTAGGATGGCAGATGCCGCAGAACCTGTTGATCACCGGGAGCTCTCGCGGGCTCGGACGGGCCCTGGCCGAGGCGGCGTTGGCGGCCGGCCATCGAGTTGTGGCCACCGCGCGGAACTCCGCGACCGTGGGTGACCTGGTCGAGAAGTACCCGGATACCGCCCGCGGGGTAGCTCTGGACGTCACCGATCCCCGGGCCGCCGAGGCCGCTGTCCAGCTGGTGGTGGCGGAGTTCGGGCGGCTGGACGTCCTGATCAACAATGCCGGCTACTCCAACGTCTCGGCGATTGAGGACACCACGCTGGAGGACTTCCGGGCGCAGGTGGAGACCAATCTCTGGGGCGCGGTCCATCTGTCGAAGGCCGCCCTGCCGGTGCTGCGAGCACAGCGTGGCGGACATATTGTGCAGGTGTCCTCGGTCAGCGGCCGATTGGCGCCCGCCGCCGGCCTGGGTGCCTACGTCACCGCGAAATTCGCGCTGGAGGGATTCTCCGAGGCGTTGGCGGTCGAGGTCGAGCAGTTCGGGGTGAAGGTGACGATCGTGGAGCCGGGCGCTATGGCGACCACGCTCGCCTCCTCGATGACACTGGCCGAGCCCAGCCCGCCCTACGCGCAGATCATGGCTCCGATGCTCGCACGGTACGGCGACCCGCACGCTGGTTACGGGGTGAGCGCCGAGCGCGCGGCCGAGGTGGTGCTCGGCCTGCTCGATCTGCCGAACCCTCCGCTGTGGTTCCCGCTCTCTGGCGATGCACTTGACTACATCCGCGCCGGCGAACAACGCAAGGTCGCCGAGCTGGACCGGTGGGCAGGACTGAGCCGCCTCGCCGACGCATAGAACGGTGGCTCCCGATACGCGCGACTCCCGGCCCACTCGGAACGCGGCGGCCACCCGCCGCCGCATCTTGGCTGCCGCGACCGCCGAGTTCTCCGCCAAAGGGCTCGCCGGCGGCCGCACTGCCCACATCGCGGAGATCGCTGGCACTAACCAACGGATGATCTACGCGTACTTCGGCAACAAGGACGGGCTGTTCGACGCCGTCCTGGAACACAACATTCTGCTCGCGCAGACAGCCGTCGCCTTCGATGTGCACGATCTGCCCGGCTACGCCCAGCAGGTCTTCGACTTCTACCGCGCCCATCCCCACTTCGTCCGGCTGGAGATGTGGCAGACCCTGGAACGTCCCGACGCCATGCGGACGATGCCCGCGATCAAGTCGTCGCTCGAGGGCAAGGTCATGGCCCTCGAAGAAGCGCGGGCTGCCGGGATCGTCAGCGCTGTTCTGCCCGCCGGGCAGTTGCTCGAACTCATCCTCACCCTGGCGCACGGCCATCCGATGAACGCCGGGAACGCGGCCTGCTGGACCGACGACCAACGCCGAGCCCTGGCCGTCGGCGTCGCCACGCTCACTGGGCAGACCCCCCGATCAGCCCAGTAATGATCATGGCGCGTTGACCCTTCCCGTGCGGCAGCTGGGACAGGCGGCCTGGCTCAGGCGGCCTGGCTCAGGCGGGCCTGGCTCAGGCGGCCTGGCTCGGGCGGGCCTGGCTCAGGCGGCCTGGGTGGTGAGCTGGTTGGTGTTGAGCACGTCGTCGCCGTAGAGGTCTTCGACCCAGTTGGTTTGGTAGATGGTGTCGAGGTAGCGCTCGCCGAGGTCGGGGGCGAGGGCGGCGGCGGTGAGGGTGCCCATGTCGTGTTGGGCGAGCCAGGTTTTGGCTCCGTGGACCACGGTGCCGGTGGAGCCGCCGAACAGGAAGCCTTTG
>DASWST010000281.1:0-7354 GCA_036402515.1 Pseudonocardia sp. | reverse complement strand
CGTCCCTACAACCAGGTGATGGGCGCCGCGATGGCCCATGCCAACCGGGTGGTGCGGGAGCTGCGCGGGCGCGACGACATCGATCTGGTGCACGACCATCTGGAAGCGGTGGGCCCGACCGTGCTGGGCGCCATGAACGGGGCGGCCCCGCCGGTCCTGCACACCCTGCACTGGGACCTGACCAAACATGCGGAGCTGTACGGGGCGTTCGACGGGGGCGGCCGGGTGTTTGTCAACGGGGTCTCGGCCTCGCAGCTGGCCATGGCGCCGCTGGCGCTGCGCGCGCACAGCCTCGGGCACGTGCACCTAGCCACCCCGCTGGCCGAGGGCGCGGACCGGGCTGACGGCGGGGACCGGGCTGACGCCGGGGACCTGGCCGAGGGCGCGGACCGGGCTGACGGCGGGGACCGGCCTGACAGCGCGGACCGGGGTGACGGCGGGGACCGGGCTGGCACACGCGCGGACCGGGCCGAGGGCGGCTACCTCGTCTCGCTTGGCCGAATCACCCCGGGCAAGGGGCAGCACATCGCCGCGAGGGTGGCCCACCGGGCCGGCGTCGAGCTGCTGCTGGCCGGCCCGGTTGGCCCTTATCACCGGCCCGCCGCGCTGGCGGATGCCCTGGCCACCGGTCCGGAAGCAGCCGGCAACCCGGACGTGCGCTACTGGTGCGAGCAGGTCAGGCCGCTGGTGGACGGCCGGCGGGTGCGCTGGATCGGCGGGGTGGACGCCGCCCGGCGCGACGAGATCGTGGCCGGCGCGGCGGCCAGCCTGATCCCGCTGCAGTGGGAGGAGCCGGGCGGGACGGCGGTGGTGGAGTCGCTGTCCCTCGGTACCCCGGTGGTCGGGTACCGGCGCGGGTGCCTGCCCGAGCTGGTGGATGAGGCGAGCACCGGGTTCCTGGTTGACCCGGGCGATGAGGACGCGCTGGTCCGGCGGGTCGGCGCGGTCGGCAGGTTGAGCCGGGTGGCCTGCCGACGGGCCGCCGCCGCGCGCTTCACCCCCTCGCTGATGGCCGAGAAGTACCTGGCCCTCTACGAAGCGGTGCTCCAGCGCGCCGCCCGGAATTGGGCCGCCCCGGCAACGAGCTACTCCGCGCCGAAGGTGAACACCGCCTGAAGCACGTGACGGTCCCGCCGGGCCAGCGCGGTGAGCAGCTCCGGCGCCCGTTCGATGGGCAGCACGTCGGTGATCATGTGCTGGCGGATGTGTGCGCCTTCGGCCCGGAGCAGGGCGATCGTCTCGGCGGACAGGCGCTCCCGGTTCCACAGGTGAGCCAGCCCCCGGGGCACCCGCCCGATCTGCGCACAGCGCACCGCCAGGCCGTTGTGGTGGAACTCCTCGCCGAGCCGCACCGCGTCCGCGCCGCTCTGATAGAAGGCGAGGTCGATCACCGCGCCCTGCGGCCGCAGCAGCCGCAGGGCCATGGCGAGACTGGCCGCCTGTCCCCGGCACTGGAACACCACGTCGGCGCCCCGATCGCCGGGCCCGTGCCGCCAGCGCGTCTTGAGCAGCACGGCGGGGTCCTCGGCGTCCGGGTCGAGCACGGTGAAACCGAGCGCCTCGCCCGCCTTCCGGCGCGCGTCCGTGGCCTCGATCAACACCACCTCGAGGGCGCCGTGCTGGCGGGCGAACAGCGCGGTCAGCAGGCCGACCACGCCCGACCCGGTGATCACTACTCGGCGTCCCCGCACGCCGTCGGCGAGCGTCCGGACGTCCGCGCCGTGCAGCTCGGCCGCCGCGTGCAGCAGCCCGTTCGCGCAGATCGGCCCCATGTGCGCGACGTAGATGCCGAGCAGCGGGTCGAGGTCGTCCGGCAGCGGTACCGCCCGGTCGACCAGCGGGTCGCCCCGGTAGCCGGCGCGGTGGCCGTAGGTCATCGCCAGGTAGCCGCCGGCGGTCACCGCGCCGGTCCGGCTGCGGGTGACCCGGCCGACCTGCATGTACCCCCAACGCCGCACCGGGTAGTCGGTCGGCGCCCGCCACGGGGCGAACAGGCCGAGTTCGGCGTCCCAGCCGGCCTTCAGCAGCGGGTGGGTGCCTTTGAAGAAGCTCAGCTCGGTGCCGGCCGACAGGCCGCTGTACACGGTGCGCACGTCGAAGCTGCCCTCGGGCAGCGGCGGCTCGACCGGCCCGGTGCACACCGCCGCCTGGCCCGGCCGATTCACCACGAGCACCCGATCACCGCCGGGCATCGCGGTCCTCCGTCAGCCGAACCGGACCACCCAGCTCGATCGACCGGGTCACCGCGCAGGCCAGCCGATGGGTTTGCAGCGCGTCCTGGTACGGGCTGCGCACGTCGTCGCCCCGGCCGAGCACGGCGTCCACAAATGCCCGGTCCGCCGCGCGCTTCGCGGCATCCGGGTCGAAGCCGCGCACGGTGGGGCCGGAACGGTCGCGGATCTCCACCGAATCCTCGGTCAGCGTCACGGCGAGACCGTCGGCATACACCTCCAGACCGGCGCGGTGTTTCCAGGCGAGCAGGCAGGTGGCCGCCAGGCTGCCGACCGCCCCACCGGCGAACCGCAGGTTGACCACGGTCGCACCGTCCACGTCGGCATCCGGTGCGTCCGGCGGGCTGGCATCCGCGACGGCGGACACCTCCACCACCTCGCCGACGAGCAGCCGCGCCAGGTCCAGCACGTGGATGGCTTGCTCGATGACCTGCCCGCCGGACCGGGTCCGCCGGGCCCACCACGGCACCGGCGGCACCTTGTCCAGCCAGGCGCCCATGGCCAGCCGAACCCGCTGCCCGGCCAGCGCCTGGCGGGCGCAGTCGACCACCGGGGAGTAGCGCCAGTGGTGGCCCACGGCGGTGATCACGCCCGATTCGCCGAGCACCCCGGCGATGTGTTCGGCGACGTCGGCGTCCAGCCCGATCGGCTTCTCCACGAACAGCGCGAGGCCGGCCGCCGCGACCGCCTCCTCCGCCGGGCCGTGTGCGAACGGCGGCACGCAGACGTACACCGCGTCCAGGCCGCTGTCGATCAGCCGGTCAACCCCGGGGACCGGGCGCATGCCGTGCTCGTCGGCGAACGCCCCGGCCTGCTCGGCGTTGAGATCGGTGACCGACACCAGGCGCGCGTCGTCGAACTCGCCCAGCATCCGAGCATGACGAGCGGCCACCCCACCCGCCCCGATGAACCCGATCCGGCACGTCGCCACCTGGCCCTCGCTTCCCGCGGCTCGACGTTGCTCAGGTACCCGCTCCGACCGGGCGAAACCGGGCCGAGCATCTTGCGCATCCGCCGGCGGGCCGGTCGTGGAGCCCGCCTGACGCCGGCTGGACGACATCGCGCTGGCCGCGGCGGCCGAGCGCTGAAGGCTCACCCGACCCGGTAGTTGCTACGCGCGGTAGTCGGGGGGTCGCTGTTTGTGAACCGAGACCCAGTCGATATGGTTCCGCCATCTAGCGGGTTGACGCTCGCCTGGAAGGACTATCGCATGTCTGGTTTGAACGCATGAGCCGGCATCGGCTACGCCAACTGGGGTGGCGGCGCGTGGCATTGGTGGCTGGCCTCGGCGCGCTGGCGGCCCTGGTGGCCGTGCCACTCGTCGGTTCGGCGCCGGCCCAGGCGAGCCCGGCGCACACCGTGCGTAGCTCCTCGCTGGTGCCGGGCACACCGTGCGGGATCGACGTGGTGGCCTGCGTGGCGCTGGGCGATCGGGGCTTCAACGGCAAGGCGTGGTTGATCGAGGACGGGCGGGTCGCGCGCGGGCCGGTGGACGCATCCACCGGTGGCCCCGGCGAGGACACCCCGACCGGTACGTTCCACGTGCTGTCCAAGGATCTGAGCCACCGCAGCTCGGAGACCACGGACGCCGAAGGCCAGCCCTCGGCGATGCCGTACTCGGTGTTCTTCACCAAGTCCGGGGTGGCCTTCCACGGCGGCGGAGACGTCGGGAACCGCACCGCTGGCTGCATCCGGCTGGCCAACGCGGATGCCCGGTACTTCTTCGACAACCTCAACGTGGGCGATGCGGTAGAGGTCGTCGACGGGGGATCGGCGGACTACGCGCCCAGCCCGGCTCCGAGTCGAAGGCGTGGCGGCGGCGGGCTGCTGGGACTGTAAGCCCTGCCGGATTGCGTGCGGACCGCCCTCGCGCAATCCGGCAGGAAAAAAAGTGAAGTCACTTCTTGACCGGGTCCCGGCGCCTGGCTAGCTTTCGGGCATGACCGAGAACGCCGAGTTCGAGACGGTGATCTACCAGGTGGCCGGCAGGATCGCCACGATCACCTTGAACCGGCCCGAGCAGCTGAACACCATCGTGCCGCCGATGCCGGCCGAGGTGCAGGCCGCCGTGCACCGGGCGGTGCGCGACCCGGCGGTCTCGGTGATCGTGGTACGCGGCGCCGGGCGGTCGTTCTGTGCCGGGTACAACTTCGGTGGCGGCTTCCACCACTGGGACGACCAGCTGTCCAGCGACGGCCAGTGGGATCCCGGCAAGGACTTCATGTTCGCCACCGCCGACGCGCTCTCGCCGACCCAGCAGCTGTTGAGCATCTGGCGCTCGCCGAAGCCGGTGATCGCGGCGGTGCACGGCTGGTGCGTCGGTGGTGGCAGCGACTTCGCCCTGTCCGCCGACCTGGTGGTGGCCAGCGACGACGCGGTGATCGGGACGCCGTACAGCCGGATGTGGGGCTGCTACCTATCCGGGATGTGGCTCTACCGGCTGGGGCTGACCAAGGCCAAGGAGTACGCGCTGACCGGCAAGCCGCTGTCCGGGAAGGAAGCCGCCGAGGCCGGGCTGATCAACCAGTCTGTGCCGTTCGCCGAGCTGGAGCCGACGGTGGCCGAGCTGGCCCAGCGGCTGGCCGCGATCCCGCTGTCCCAGCTGGCCGCGATGAAGCTGGTGGTCAACCACGCCTACGAGAACATGGGCCTGGCCTCCACCCAGACGCTCGGCCCGATCCTGGACGGGTTGATGCGCAACACCCCGGACGCGCGCCGCTTCATCCAGCTCGCCGAGCAGGACGGGGTCCGCGCGGCGATCACCGAGCGGGACGGCCCGTTCGGAGACTACAGCCAGGCGCCGCCCGAGCTGCGGCCCAACCCGGAGCACGTGATCACGCCATGAGGAGGGCTCGATGACCAACGACCGAGGGTTTCTGCCCAAGGCGCGCCGGGAGGAGCTGGACGAGCGGCTGCGCCAACGGCTGGACCGCTGGTACGCGAATGCCTACGAGGACGACAACCTGTTCCTCACCCTGGCCAGGCGGCCCGGCGTGCTGGACGCGACCTGGGGGTTCATCCGCTACATCTACGGTGGCGGCTCGCTGATCGAACCCGAGCTGTTCGAGCTGGTGCGCAAGCGGCTGGCCTATAACAACAGGTGCCTGCACTGCAGCGCGGTCACTTCACGTGCCGCGACCTCACGCGCCGGGACCTCACGGGCCGCGACTTCAGGGGAGGGCGAGGCGCTGCTGGAGAAGCTGTTCGACTTCGAGCGCTCGGACCTGCCGGAGCGGACCAAGGCGGCGCTGGCGTTCGCCGACCGACTCAGCGGCGAGCACACCGAGTTCGACGACGCGGAGTACCGGCGGTTGCGCGAGCACTTCAGCGACGACGAGATCCTGGACCTGGGGATGACCATCGGGTTCGCCATCGGCTGGCAACGGTTCAACACCGCCATGGGGATCCTGCCGGACAGTTGGCGGGACGGCTCAGTGCTGCCCTGGCAACCGATGCTGGACGCCGGGGCGGGCGCGGAGACATGCAGCCAACCCAGCGGCAGTTGACCCGCAAGGGCCAGGCCACCCGGCAACGGCTGCTGGATATCGGCCGGGAGCAGCTAGCCGACCGCGGGTCCATCGAGATCGCCGCGGTGGCCGAGCGGGCCGGCGTGGCGCCCAGCGTGCTGTACCGGTACTTCTCCAGCAAGGACGGCCTGGTCGAAGCGGTGGTGCACGACTTCTGGGATCAGTACTCCGCCGAGGTCTTCAACGCGCCGGTGGCCGCGGAGCTGCCTTGGCTGGAGCGGGAGGTGCTGCGGCTGCGGCGCGAGGTGCGCTTCCTCTACGCCCACCCGCTCGGTCGGGCGGTGGCCGCCGGCCTGCTGCACGAGGCGGCCGCCACCCGGGTGGGAGCCATCCGCCAGCGAGAGCAGGCGTGCGCGGCGGCCCGCAACATCCGCTACGGCCAGCGCACCGGCGAACTCGACCCGTCGATCGACGCGGGCCTGGCCGGCGCGGCCATCATCGGCGCGCTGCACGCCATGCTGGCCGAGGCGCTGAGTCGGGACCCGGCGCCGGCCGAGCACCTGGTGGTTGATGCGGCGACGCAGCTGGGCCGGGCGTTGCTGCCGGTCGCCGGATCGGGTGCTCGCGGCGGCCCGATCGAGTAGGCGGCGTGGCGCGACCGTGCATTGCGGCGAGACCAGACAAAGATGAATCGAGCTGCCGGCCGGGCGTGGGCGCGAAGGACGACGCGCCTCGGCTGTGTCAAGAGCGCGCACCGGCCGGCAGCCTTGTCTTGATAACGAGCTGGCCCGAGACGGGGTTACGGGCTGTCAACATGATCGGATTATTGGTTACTTTCCGTGCTCACCCCGGCACGGAAGCCCAGAACTCGGTGAGCACCTTGGCGCCCCTGGCCGGGTCCTGCACCATCCACCAGTGGCCGAGCCCCTCCAGCGCCGCCACCTGGGCGCCGGCTCGGGCCGCCTGGCGGTGGCGCATCTCGTCGGTGCCGACCACGTTGTCCTCGGTGGCCAGCAACGCCAGGCCAGGGCGCGCGGCGGCGGACGGCAGGTACTCGCCGAGCTCGCGCAGCGCCGGCTGGACCGCCGACCGGTACAGCGCGAGGATGCATCGGCCCATCTCCTCGTTCTGCCCGGCGATCATCCCCTCGGCGACCTCCCGGGTGATGCCGAAACCATGCCACCGCGATAGCCGCTCCTGCACGGGGCCGTTCACCATGGCGTCCACCAGCTTCTCGCCGACCTCCGGCTGCTGCCAGCCCTGGGCGAGCTCGTGCCAGACGTAGTCCGGGTCGTAGATGCCGATCACATCGGTGACCCAGCTGCGCACCAGGTCCGGCCGGCTCATCACCGCGTTCATCACGTGGCCGCCGCCCCAGTCGTGGCCGACCAGGTCAACCGGCGCGTCGAACTGCTCCAGCTCGCCGATCAGCCAGTCCCGGTACTCCAGGTAGGTGGCCCCGAACCCGTCCGGCACCGGCGCGCCGAACCCGGGCGGGGACAGACACGTCACGTCGTCGCGGCCGAGCTCGCCGAGCTTGCCCATCAGAGGCCGCCACACCGCGTCGGTCTCCGGATTCCCATGCACCAGCACCACAGCCATACCGCGATCTTTACACGCCCGGGGTCGTGAGTGGCGATGGTCGCTATAGCGACC
>DASWST010000280.1:0-3239 GCA_036402515.1 Pseudonocardia sp. | reverse complement strand
CCCCCACCGCCACTCACGACCTCTGACCTGGCTTGTTGACTCGTTCACCTCGTACACCGAGCCGTCGGTGGGGATCGCGGCGATCGAGCTGCTGGAGCGGGCCGGGTGGGACGTGCGGCTGAGTGGCGGCGGCTGCTGCGGGCGCGCGGCGTTCTCCAAGGGGCTGCTCGACCAGGCCCGCACGCAGGCGTCCGAGCTGCTCGACTCGCTGGCCGGCGGCGACGGCCCGATCGTCGGCGCCGAGCCGTCCTGCCTGCTCACCCTGGGCGAGGAGCACCGCGCCCTGCTCGGTGCCGCTGACCCCCGCGTCGCGGAGGTGGCCGGGCGGGCCCGGCTGGTGGACGAGGTTCTGGTGGAGGCGATCGACTCCGGCGCGCTGCGACTGCGCGAGGACGCCTGGCCGGCCGGGCAGCGGATCCTGTTCCACGGCCACTGTCACCAGAAGGCCGAGGTGGGCACGGCGGCCAGCGTGGCGTTGCTGCGCCGGATCCCGGGCGCCGAGGTGGTCGAGCTGGACGCCGGCTGCTGCGGGATGGCCGGCTCGTTCGGGTTCGAGGCAGAGCACTACGACGTATCAATGGCGGTTGGCGAGCAGCGGTTGTTCCCCGCGGTGCGCGGCGAGCCGGAGTCCACCGTGCTGGCCGCGACCGGGGTGTCCTGCCGGCAGCAGATCGCGCACGGCACCACCCGGCGCGCCTGGCACCCGGTGGAGCTGGTCCGGGCCGCGCTGGCCGACTGACCCGGTGTGCTGAGAGCGCCGACTCGCGAAGACGGGGGACTCGCGGGTCAGCGGGTTCTGGAGTGTTCGGGGGTGAGGACGTCTGGTTCGGGGGTGGCCAGGGCTAGCCGGAGGAAATGTTGGACCTGGGGGGACGGGCGGTCGGCGCGGCGGCGTAGGACCGCGGTTTCGGCGACCGGGACGTGTCGGGCCAGCGGGCGGATCAGCACGTCGGCGCCGGCCACTTGACGCACCGAGGCGGGCAGCACGGATACGCCGAGCCCGGCGCCGACCAGCGCGACCACCGTGTGCACCAGCTCCACCTCACGCACCGATGGCTCGAAGCCGGACAGCCGGCAGGCGTTGAGCAGGTGCGGGCGCAGGCCTCCCCATACCGCGACCGCCGGGGCGAGGAACGTCTGGTCGGCCAGGTTGGCCAGGTCCACCCGGTCGCCCACCCGCTCGGCCAGCCCCGTCGGCAGCACGGCGACCAGCGGCTCCCGGTGCACCACGGCGACGTCCAGGTCTTGACCGTGGGTGGCGCCCACCCCCGGCGGCGGTAGGTGCAGCACGCCCACGTCGGCCCGGCGGGCCCGGAGGTGCTCCACCACCCCGTCCGGGCCGTCCTCCACGAAGTCGACCACCACGTCGGGCCGCTCGTCGTGGTAGCGGCGCAGCAACGGGGCCAGCACCGACCAGACGGTGGCGGAGCCGAACGCGCAGGTCAGCCTTCCGACCCGGCCCTCACCGAGGCGACGCACCGAGTCGGTCGCCGCGTCCATCCCGGCCAGCAGCCGCCGGGCGTGCTCCAACAGGTGGGCGCCGGCCTCGGTCAGATCCACTCCGCGCCGGTGCCGGACCAGCAGCGTCACCCCGAGCTCGTGCTCCAGCCTGGCCAGTTGCGCGCTCAGCGGCGGCTGGGTCAGGTGTAGCCGGCTGGCGGCTCGAGTGACCGAACGCTCCTCGGCGACGACCATGAAGTACCGCAGCTGGCGCAGGTCCATAGTTCATCGTATGGCTAGCAGTCGAAACAAGTATTGGACATATGACTGATTAGCGGAGACTGTGAGGAGGCTCAGCGAAGAGCCCGAACCACCCGGAGGCACCAGTGCTGGACTTCCACTACGAGGCGCTGCCCGGCCGGGTGGTGTTCGGGGCCGGGGCCGCGCGGCGTGAGCTGGCCGCGGAGGTCGAGCGGCTGGACGCGCACCGGGTGTTGCTGGTGGCCACCGAGACCGAGGAGCCGCTGGCCCGCGAGCTGGCCGCGCCGCTGGGCGAGCGGGTGGTCGCGGTGTTCACCTCGGTGCGCCCGCACGTGCCGCTGCCGGTGGCCGAGGCCGCCCGCGCACTGGCGCTCTCGGTGCGCGCCGATGCGGTGCTGTCCGTGGGCGGCGGCTCCACCACCGGCACCGCCAAGGCCGTCGCGCTGACCACCGGCCTGCCCATCCTCGCCGTACCCACCACCTACGCCGGCTCCGAGGTCACCCCGGTCTGGGGGCTGACCGAGAGAAGCGCCAGCGGAACGAGCATCAGCACCGAGGACGCCCACAAGACCACCGGCACCGACCCCGTCGTGCTGCCCCGCACGGTGATCTACGACGCTGAGCTGACCGTGTCGCTGCCGGCCGAGCTGTCCGCCGCCAGCGGGTTGAACGCCCTGGCCCACTGCGTAGAGGCGTTCTGGGCACCCCGGCGCAATCCCATCTCCAGCCTGGCCGCCGAGGACGGCATCCGTGCCCTGGCCGCCGGCCTGCCCGCGATGCACGCCGACCCGGCCGACCTGGCCGCCCGGGAACAGCTGCTCTACGGCGCCTACCTGGCCGGCAGCGCGTTCGCCGTTGCCGGCTCCGGGTTGCATCACAAGATCTGCCACGCACTCGGCGGCGCCTATGACCTGCCGCACGCCCAGACGCACGCCATCGTGCTGCCCGAGGTGCTGGCCTTCAACGGCCCGGCCGCCCCGGACGCCCTCGCCCGCATCGCCCGCGCCCTGGACACGGGTGACCCGGTCGCCGGGCTGCGCGCGCTGTCGCACCAGCTCGGCATCCCCCGAGGGCTGCGCGAGCTGGGCATGACCGAGGACCAGATCGACCATGCCGCCGCGCTGGCCGCCCCGGCGGTGCCGGCCGACAACCCCCGCCCCGCCGACGAGGCGGCGATCCGGGAGATCATCCACGCCGCTTGGGCCGGCGCCCCGCTGGCCAGCGCGAGCAGCTAGCTACGACCGACAAGCCGTCGGCCGGTTGAGTGCAAGGCAACGGCGGTTCACTTACTCGAATTGACACCACCACCACGCACACAGGGAGTGACAGTGACCCAGACAGCGCCCGCCCGCGGGGACGCGGAGGAACAGGCCGCGCGCGAACAGGCGGTCACCGACGAGGTGGTGGCCAGCTTCGCCACCAGCACCACCGACCGCTACCGCGAGGTGATGACCAGCCTGGTCCGCCACCTGCACGGGTTCGCCCGCGAGGTGCGGCTGACCCACGCCGAGTGGGAGACGGCGATCGATTTCCTCACC
>DASWST010000279.1:0-2573 GCA_036402515.1 Pseudonocardia sp. | reverse complement strand
CCCCGGCGCCGACGTCCGCGCCAGCGTGGCCTACCTGCGAAACCTCCAGCGCTGAACCGCACACCCAAGCGGCCCCTGGCCACCCCACCACCCGTCGTGGACAGCGACATGTATGGCAGAGGAACCCCCGTGAGGACGATCAACCACTGGATCGGCGGCAAACCGGCCACCGGCTCGAGCGCGAGGACCAGCCCGGTGTGGAACCCGGCCACCGGCGAGCAGCAGGCCGAGGTGGTACTGGCCAGTACCGAGGATGTGGACGCCGCCGTGCGCACCGCGGCCGCCGCCTTCGAGCAGTGGTCACAGTCCTCGCTGTCCACCCGGGCCAAGGTGCTCTTCGCCTTCCGCGAGCTGGTCAACGCCCGCACCCAGGACTTCGCCGAGATCATCTCCGACGAGCACGGCAAGGTGGTTTCCGACGCCCGGGGCGAGGTGCAGCGCGGGCTGGAGGTCGTCGAGTACGCCTGCGGCATCCCCACCCTGCTCAAGGGCGAGTACTCCGACCAGGTGTCCGGCGGGGTCGACCTGTTCTCCTTCCGCCAGCCGCTCGGGGTCTGCGCGGGGATCACACCGTTCAACTTCCCGGCGATGGTGCCGATGTGGATGTACCCGGTGGCGATCGCCTGCGGCAACACCTTCGTGCTCAAGCCCAGCGAACGCGACCCGAGTGCATCCCTGCTGGCCGCCGAGCTGTGGTCCGAGGCCGGGCTGCCCGACGGCGTGTTCAACGTGGTACACGGCGACAAGGAAGCGGTGGACGCGCTGCTGGACCACCAGGACGTGGCGGCCGTGTCATTCGTCGGCTCCACCCCGATCGCCCGCTACATCCACGAGCGCGGCACCGCCGCCGGCAAGCGCGTGCAGGCCCTCGGCGGCGCCAAGAACCACGCGATCGTCCTACCGGATGCCGGCATCGACTACACCTCCGACCACCTGGTCGCGGCCGCCTTCGGCTCGGCGGGCGAGCGCTGCATGGCCATCTCGGCCGCTGTCGCGGTGGGTGGCGCCGGCGACGAGCTGGTCGCGGCGGTCAGCGAGAAGGCCCGCGCGGTCAAGGTCGGCTCCGGGCGCGACGCGGACAGCGAGATGGGTCCGGTGGTCACCGCCGCCGCCCGGGATCGGATCGTCGGGCTGATCGGCACCGGCTCGGAGCAGGGCGGCACCCTGGCCGTGGACGGCCGGGGGCTGCGCGTGCCCGGCTACGAGAACGGCTTTTTCGTCGGGCCGACCGTGATCGACAACGTCACCACGGAGATGGACGTCTACCGCGAGGAGATCTTCGGCCCGGTGCTCTCCGTGGTCCGCGCCGACTCGGTCGACGAGGCCATCGCGCTGATCAACGCCAACCCCTACGGGAACGGCACGGCGATCTTCACCAACAGCGGTGAGGCGGCCCGCCGGTTCCAGCGCGGCGTCAATGTCGGCATGATCGGGATCAACGTGCCGATCCCGGTCCCGATGGCCTATTACTCCTTCGGCGGCTGGAAGGACTCGCTGTTCGGCGACAAGCACATCCACGGTCCCGAGGGCGTCTCGTTCTACACCCGCGCCAAGGTGGTCACCTCGCGCTGGCCGAGAGTCGAAGCCGCCAGCGGCTCCAGCTTCCACTTCCCCACGTCAAACTAGGACACCGCTCATGACCGCGCCAGCCCGGCGGACCCTTCGCTCCGCGCCTCCCTCGCAAGCTCGGTCGATGCTCACGAAGGGCCACGCCTCATGACCGAGAAACTCAGGCTCGGCACCGCCCCGGACTCCTGGGGGGTGTGGTTCCCGAACGAACCGGCGCAGGTGCCGTGGGACCGGTTCCTGGACGAGGTGGCCCAAGCCGGCTACGAGTGGATCGAGCTCGGGCCCTACGGCTACCTGCCCACCGATCCCGCACAGCTGCGCGACGAGCTGGACCGGCGCGGGCTGAAGCTCTCCGGTGGCGCGGTGTTCGCCGGACTGCACCGCGGCGCGGACACGCTCAAGCAGGCGGTGGAGGACTGCCGCACCGAGGCCCGGCTGCTCACCGCGCTGGGCGCCCGGCATCTGGTGCTGCTGCCGGAGGGGTACACCGAGCTGGACGGGTCGCTCAACCAGCCGGTCGAGCTCGCGCCCGAGCAGTGGCGGGACCTGACCACCGGGATGGACACGCTGGCCCGGACCCTGCACGACGAGTTCGACGTGGAGCTGGTCTTCCACCCGCACGCGGACAGCCACGTGGACACCCAGCCCCGGGTGGAGCGGTTCCTCGCCGACACCGACCCGGAGCACGTCCAGCTCTGCCTGGACACCGGGCACATTGCCTACTGCGGCGGGGACAACCTGGAGATCATCCGGGCGTTCCCGGACCGGATCGGCTACGTACACCTCAAGCAGGTGGACCCGGCGGTGCTGGCGCGGGTCCAGCATCAAGGGCTGGCGTTCGCCCAAGCGGTGGCGCTCGGCGCGATGATCGAGCCACCGAACGGGGTGCCGGACATGCCCCCGCTGCTGGACGAGCTCGGCCGCCTCGACGTGGATCTGTTCGCCATCGTCGAGCAGGACCTCTACCCGTGCGAACCGGACACCCCACTGCCGATCGCCGCCCG
>DASWST010000278.1:0-7064 GCA_036402515.1 Pseudonocardia sp. | reverse complement strand
GTGAGTGGCGATTGTCGCTATAGCGACCATCGCCACTCACGACCTTAGAAACCTGGCCAGGCCGTCGATGAGGCGGTCGACTTCGGCGGGCTCGTTGTAGGGGGCCATGCCGATCCGCAGGCCGTACTCGTCGTCCAGCCGCAGCGCCTGGAAGGGTTCGATAGCGTAGAACGAACCGGCCGGCGCGAACACGTTCAGCGTGGCCAGGTACTGGTAGGCGTCCCAGCTGCGCCGGCCCGGGATGGTCAGGAAGAGCGTGGGGGTGCGCGCCGCGGCCCGGGAGTGCAGGGTGATCGCGGAGCCCAGCGAATCCAGGCCGTCCTGGGTGAGGTGGCGCAGCGAGTCCTCGTGCGCCTCGGTGGCGGCCAGCGAGTTGCGCAGGCGTTCCCGGCGGGTCTGGCCGTCCGCGGGGGCGAGCGCGGCCAGGAACTCGACCGCGGCGGTGGCGCCGGCCATCGTCTCGTAGGGCAGCGTGCCGAACTCGAAGCGTTCGGGCACCTCGTCGGTGGAGGGGAGCAGCTTGTCCGGCACGATCGTCTCGAGCAACGCCGGGTCGGCGGCGAGCACCGCGCAGTGCGGCCCGAGGAACTTGTACGGCGAGCACACGAAGAAGTCGGCGCCCAGCGCGGGGAGGTCGACCGCCCGATGCGCCGCGTAGTGCACCCCGTCGACGTAGAGCAGAGCCCCCCGGTCGTGCGCGAGCTGGGCGATCTGGGGGATCGGCGGCATGGTGCCGACCAGGTTGGACGCTCCGGTGACGGCGACCAGCCGGGTGCGCGGCCCGATGGTTTCGGCCAGCCCGTCCAGGTCCAGCTCGGCGGTGGCCGGGTCGAACTCGGCCCAGCGCACCGTGGCGCCGACCCGCTCCGCCGCCAGGATCCACGGCCGGATGTTCGCGTCGTGATCGAGCCGGGAGACCACCACCTCGTCGCCCGGCCCCCAGGTCTTGGCCAGGTGCCTGGCGAAGTCCAGGGTGAGCTGGGTGGCGCTGCGCCCGTACACGATGCCGCGTGGGTCGGCGCCCAGGAAGTCAGCGTAGGCGGCCCGGAACTCGGTGACGAAGGCGGTCGCGTTGCGTTCGGAGGCCACCCCGTCGCCTCGGTTGGACAGCGGCCCGGACAGCGCGTTGGCTACCGCTTCGGCCACCGGCCTGGGCGTTTGGGTACCACCGGGCCCGTCGAAGTGGGCGGTACCGGAGTCCAGCGAGGGGAACTGCTTGCGCAGTGCGGCTACGTCGAAGGTCACGGGTCCAACTTGCCGCACCCGGCCTTGGCGCGCAGCCCGTCCACCGGCAAAATTGCCCGAACACATCTGTCTCGGCCCTGTGACCTCGGACAACCGGCGGGTCAGGGACGATTGGACAGTCTGTCCGGTGGGTACGCGGTTCGGGGCCGGCGCCACGGTGGTGCCGTGTCGAGGTGGAGGTCAGCATTGATGCGCGCGCCGGCGATCATCCAGCACTTGGCGTGGCACGCCCCACGATCGGCCTCCCGCGGCGGACCTTCCCCGCTGGCCAGGGTCGCCACCTGGGCCATCGCGATCGAGGCGGTGCTGCTCGTCGGGCTGGGTGTGGCCGGCCTGGATGACCTCGCCCCGCCACCCGGGTTGCCGAACGAGGTGGCCGCCGTGTCGCCGACCGCCGTGCTCGGCCTGCGGCTCACCCCGGTGCACAGCACCCTGATCGTGGTGACCGGACTGCTCGCCCTCGCCGCACTGCGGCACCAGGTCTGGCGGCGCATCTTCGCCACCGGGCAAACCGTCGTCTACCTGCTGATCACGGTGCTCGGCCTGGTGTTCCAGGGCACCTCGCCGCCCAGCTGGTGGCTGCTGAACCCGGCCGACCACGTGCTGCACGCGTCGCTGTTCCTGCTCGGGCTGGTGCTGCTCCTGCTGCTGCCCGCGACTCCGGTCACGCCCTCCGGCAACCGCACGCCCGATGTCTGAGCTGAGACAGCGCCCGGCGCCCGGTGGCACCTGGCTGTGGGTGGCTGCCTCGCTGGTCGGCATAACCGGTGGCGTGGCCAATTATCTGCTGGCCACCGCGGCGGCCGCGCACACCGAGGTGGCCGGGGTGGGCGCCGCCGCACTGGTCTCCGCCGTGCTCGACCTGGGTTGCTGGCTGGTACTGGGCCTGCTGTGGCTGGCCTTGCTGGTACCGCTGCGGGGCGGGCACGGATGGGCCCGGATCGCGCTCACTGCCATCGCCGGGTTGGGCGTGCTGCTGGACCTGATGAACCTGTTCGGCTCGTGGGCGACCATCGCCACCGCGGTCGTCCAGCTGGTGTTGCTCGCCGCCGCGCTGGTCCGACTACACAGAGCGGTGCGACCCGCGTCACTTTGATCGCTGTCCGTAATTCCCATAGTTTCTATCGAGAATGGCCGCGTCTGCCGGTCGTTCTTGTTGGAGGGGAGCCGGACGTGAGCGCAACGCTCAGGCGTCGCCGCGTTCGGCTCGTTCGCCGCCACCACGTCGACTTCTGCCGCACCAGCACAGCGGTCTGTCCGGGCTGACCCGCGCCGCCCGGTCCCTCCCGGTCAGCCCGCGTCGCCACCGACGCGCCGGCCCGATGACTGAGGGACTCCTCCCGCCTCCAGGAGTTACCCATGGCTTCCCCCGTGCTGTCCCGCCGACTTCTGCTGCGCGCCGGCCTCGGCGCCGGCGCGCTGGCCGGCCTGGCGCCGCTGATCGCCGCGTGCGGTGGATCGGGCGGTGGCACCGCGCTGCCCGCCGGAGCGCCGGCCGACCTGCGCGGCGCGACCATCCGGGCGATGGTCAACCAGCCGCACGTGCTTGCGTTCACCCAGCTGCTGGCGCCGGCGTTCGCCAAGCAATTCGGCGGCACGCTGCAGGTCTCCGCGGTGCCCTACGACCAGCTGACCAGCCAACAGATCCTGGACGTGCAGGGGGGCGCCGGCCAGTTCGACATCTTCGACTACTTCTACTTCGGCCTCGGCGTGCTGGTGGACGCCGGCGCGCTGGTCGACCTCACCGACTACATCGCCGGCGACCCGGCGCTCAATGCCGGGGACTACCTGCCGTCCATCTACGACCCCTACACGCTGCTGAACGGCCGCCGCTACGGCCTGCCGTTCGACGGCGACACGCACGTCCTCTACTACAACCGGGCGATCTTCGACCGGTATGGGCTGGCGCCGCCGAACACCTGGGACGAGTACGACCTGGCCACCCGGACCATCACCGAGCGCAGCGGCCGCACGGTGTTCGGCGCGGTGGTAGAGGGTCAGCAGGTGCCGATGATCCTGGGCTGCTCGTTCATCAACCGGCTGGCCGGCTACGGCGGCACGCTGGTCGGCCCGGACGGCGCGCCCAAGCTGACCTCCGACGAGGCCACGGCCGCCCTGCAGCACCTGGTGGACGTGGCCCCGTACGCCCTGCCCACCCCGCTGCAGATCGGCTTCGACCAGGCCAACTCGGCGTTCCTGGCCGGCCAGGCCGCGATGCTGGACACCTGGACCGACCTGGGGCTCAAGGCGCAGGACCCGAAGAGCTCCAAGATCGTGGACCAGTGGGGCGTGGTGCCGCTGCCGGTCGGAGGGCACAACACCGAGCACCGCACCGCGCTGAACGCCGGCTTCGGGCTCGGGGTGTCCACCGCCGCCAAGGACCCGGCCAAGGCGGCCGCGTTCGCCGCCTGGGCCACCGACGCCACCCGCAACCTACTGCTGGCCAGCACCGGGGGATCCGGGATCGACCCGACCAGGCGCTCCACGCTGGCCTCGCCGGACTACGCCAAGGCGGCCGGCCGGGCCACCGAGGTGATCAGGGGCGCGCTGGACGGCCACCCGCTGGTGTGGCCGAAGGACGCGCACGCCCCCAAGCTGCTGCAGGACCTGGTGGACCAGTTGGCGCTGGCCATCCAGGGCACCCAGACGGTGCGCCAGTCGCTGACCAACGCGCAGTCGTCCTGGGAACGGGCGCTGCAATGAGCCTGTCCGTGGCGCACCGGCCGGCGCCACCGCCGTGAGCCAGTCCACGTTGGTCCGCCCCCAACCGACGAATACTCCGCGGCCGCCGCGGCGGCGGAGCTCGCGGCGCGGGGTGCCGCTGTGGCTGGCCGTGCCGGCGGTGGTCTCGCTGCTGATCACCGCCGGCTATCCGACGGTGGTGGGCGTCGCGCTGGCGTTCACCCGCTCCTCGCTGGCCCGGCCGCTGCGCGCGTTCGCCGGGTTCGACAACTTCGTGGCCGCCGCCGAGTCGGTCGCGTTCGCCGGGTCGCTGCTGCGCTCGGCGGTGTTCGCGGTGCTGGCCACCGCGTTGAGTGTGGTAGCCGGGGTGGCGGCGGCGGTGGCGCTGGACGCCCGGGGCGGACGGTTCGGCCTGCTGGGCACGGTGCTGCTGCTGCCCATGGTGACCCCGCCGGTGTCGGTGGGGGTGGCCTGGAAGCTGCTGCTGGCGCCGGTCGGCGGGGCGTTCACCGGGCTGTGGGACGTGCTGGGGATGGCCGGGTTCAACCCGCTGGGCAGCGGCGCCGGCGCGTTCAGCACGCTGCTGGTGATCCACGCCTGGCAGTGGACACCGCTGGTCACGTTGCTGGTTTACGCGGCGCTGCTCGGGGTGCCGGCCGAGTTGCGGGAGGCGGCCGCGCTGGACGGCGCCGGGTGGTTGCGCACGCTGCGATCCGTGGTCGGGCCGCAGGTGGCGCCGTCCGTGCTCGCCGTCGCGATGTTGGAGCTGGTGATCGCGTTCAAGGTGTTCGACCTGGTCGTCGTGGTGACCTCGGGCGGTCCGGGGGTCTCCACCACGGTGGCCAGCTTCGAGGTGTTCCGCACCGCGTTCCGGGGCAGCTTCGAGGTGGGCACGGCGGCCGCCGAGACGTTGCTGCTGGGGCTGGTGGTGGGTGTGGTGCTTGCGGTGGCCGGGCTGGTCACCCGCCGGGCCCGGGACGCCGAGCGATGAGCGAGCTTGCGAGCGAAAGATGGGCACAGGGTTTTCGCGCCGCGCCGACCGCGCCGCTGGGGCCGGTAGCCGGCGGAGCCGGCGGGGTGGGTGGGCACAGCGAGGGAGAGCGATGAGCGCCCCGGTGGTGCGCGCTTTCGGTTCCCGGGCGGTCCTGGCGGTCGCGGCGGTGCTCGCGTTGGCCCCGGTGCTGTTCCTGGTGTCGCTCTCGCTGCGCGGGGTGGACGACATCTCCAACGGCGGCTGGCTGCCCACCCGGCTCCGCTGGGACAACTGGCCGGCCGCCTTCGACACGGTGCCGCTGGCCCGGATGCTGGCCAACTCGTGGATGATCGCGCTGGGCGCCACGCTGCTCACCGTGCTCGTCGCGGTGCCCACCGCGTACCTGACCGCACGGGGTGGGCGCCGTGGCCAGCGGCTGTACGCGGTGCTGCTGGCGGCCTACTGCGCGCCGCCGGTGGTGGCCGTGCTGCCGCTGTATTTCCTGCTCAAGAGCGTGGACCTGACCAACTCGGTGCTCGGGCTGGCGCTGGTGGACGGGCTGGCCAATGTGCCGGTGGCGGTGTGGCTGCTGGACGGGTTCGTCCGCCGGGTGCCCCGCGAGCTGGAGGAGGCCGGCTGGGTGGACGGGTTGTCCGTGGTGGCCGGGGTGCGCCGGGTGGTGCTGCCGCTGGTGCTCCCCGGGCTGGTGGCGGCGTCCCTGGTCTGCTTCTTCCTGGCCTACAACGAGTTCCTGTTCGCCGTATCGTTCGCCCAGTCACCCTCGGCGCAGCCGCTGACCGTCGGGCTGTCGCTGTTCCAGGGGGATCGCACCGTGCAGTTCGGCCAGCAGGCCGCCGCCTCGCTGGTGGCCATCGTGCCCGTCTACCTGCTCGCCGTCGCCGCGCAGCGGCTGTTGATCGGCGGCCTGTCCCAGGGAGCCGTGAAGTGAGCGGAACCAGTAATCCTGCGATGAACAGTCGCCGAATTCACCTGAACGCCTTCGACATGACCTGCGCCGGGCACCAGGCGCCGGGTCTGTGGCGGCACCCGGAGGACCAGTCGCACCGCTACCGCGACCTGCGCTACTGGACCGACCTGGCCCGGCTGCTCGAACGCGGCGGGTTCACCAGCCTGTTCATCGCCGACGTGCTCGGGCTCTACGACGTCTATCGGGGCGGCCCGGAGCCGGCGCTGCGGGACGGCATCCAGGTGCCGGTCGGCGAGCCCACCCTGGCGGTACCGGCCATGGCGGCGGTCACCGAGCACCTCGGCTTCGGCGTCACCGTATCGCTGACCTACGAAAAGCCGTACGCGTTCGCCCGCCGGTTCGCCACGCTGGACCACTACACCAACGGGCGGATCGCCTGGAACGTGGTGACGTCCTACCTGGAGTCGGCCGCCCGCAACCTGGGCCTGGAGCACCAAGTGCCGCACGATGAGCGCTACGACGTGGCCGAGGAGTTCATGGAGGTCGTCTACAAGCTCTGGGAAGGCTCCTGGCAGGACGACGCCGTGGTGCTGGACCGGGAGGCCGGGGTGTACACCGACCCGGCCAAGGTGCACCCGATCGAACACCATGGCCGCTACTTCGACGTGCCGGGCATCGCGCTGACCGAGCCGTCCCCGCAGCGCAGCCCGGTGATCTTCCAGGCCGGCGCGTCGCCGAGGGGCCGCCGGTTCGCCGCCGCGCACGCCGAGGGCATCTTCGTCACCGCGACCCGCCCGGAGATCCTGGCCAAGTCCATCGCGGCCACCCGGACGGCCGCCGAGGAGCTCGGCCGGGACCCGCGCTCGATCAAGTTCTTCACCCTGATGACGGTCATCACCGCTCCCACCGACGAGGAGGCGCAGGCCAAGTACCGGGACTACGCCCAGTACGTGAGCCTGGAGGGCGCGCTCACCCTGTACGGCGGCTGGAGCGGCCTGGACCTGTCCACCATGGACCCCGACCAGCCGCTGCGCTACGCCGAGACGCAGGCCGTGCGCAGCGCGGTGGAGGCGTTCACCACCGTCGACCCGGGCAGGGACTGGACACCGCGCGACATCGCCCACTGGATCGGCATCGGCGGGATGGGCGTCGTCGTGGTGGGCAGCCCGGCCACGGTGGCCGACGAGATGCAGCGCTGGGTGGACGTGGCCGACGTGGACGGGTTCAACCTGGCCT
>DASWST010000277.1:0-28553 GCA_036402515.1 Pseudonocardia sp. | reverse complement strand
TGGCCGACCCGCAATGGAAGCGCCAGCCGTGACCTCCGGCAGCGACGTGAGGTCGACGGGCCTCATGAGGTTCCCGTCGCGAGGGCGGCAGTCAGCTCCGGGTTCAGTTTGTCGGTCCAGATGCTCGACACGTCGAGCTTGCCGGGGATGGCGCCGAGCTGGGTGAAGGCATCGGCCACCTGCTGCTGGGAGGCGATCGCGGTCGCGTCGGTCGGCCCGAATGTGGTGGGCCGCTGCGCCTCCTGGTCCTTGAGCTGGTTGAGCGCGTCGGCCAGTGGCTGGTGGGTGGCGTCGGAGACGGCCTGGGCGTACTCCTGCTGGTGGCCGGCGCGGATGTACGCGTACGCCTTGTTCAGCCGGGCGATCAGGTCGACGACCGCGCCGCGCTCGGCGTCGTCGGCGATCACCTTGTCGCTGGCCAGCCACTGGAAGTTGCCGGAGAGGATGTCCTTGCCGGTGCCGATGGCCCGGCCGCCGCTCTGGTGCACGGTGATGATCGAGTTGCCGTAACTGGCGAGCGCGTCGATCGAGCCGCTGCCGAGTGCGGCCACGCCGTCCTTGGGCAGCAACGGGGCCGGGGTGATGTCCCGCCAGCTGAGTCCGGCCTGTTCGAGCAGTTTGTAGAGGAAGTAGTGCGCGGTGGTGTTCGGCACGTAGCCGACCTTCTTGCCGTTGAGCCCGGCGAGGTCGGTGATCGTCGAGTTCTTGCCCACCACCACCTCTTGCAGCAGCGTGCTCGCCCGCTGCACCGCGACCACCTTGAAGTTCGGCGTGCCCGCCACGGCCGCGAAGATCGGCGGGATCTCGCTCGCCTGGCCGACGTCGACGGCGCCGGCCCGTAGCGCCTCCATCTGCTTGTCGCCGCCCGAGAAGACCGGCCAGTCGATCTTGTACGGGGTGTTGTCCAGTCCCGCGACCTTCAGGGCGGCCGCGGACTGGGTCCAGCCGGTCTGTCCCACCCGCAGCTCGAGCTGCTTCGAAGCGGCATGGCCGCAGCCGGCCAGCGCCAGGGTGACCGCGGCGATCAGGGCTACTGAGCGTCTCACTGTGCGATCCCCCGGTGGGTGAGTTCCTGGCGGACCAGGGGCAGTACGTGCCGGGCCAGGTCGATGGCGTCGTTGAGTGGGTCGTAGCCGCGCACGGAGAGCAGTTCGCAGCCGATGTCGACGTAGTCCAGCAGCGCGGCGGCCACCGTCTGGTAGCTGCCGACCAGCGCGGTCGAGCTGCCGGCGGCGTTGGTCGCGGTGACCAGCGGGGTCCACAGCGCCCGGTCGTGCAGCTCGCCGCGGGCGGCTACCTCGAGCAGCCGCTGGGAGCCCACGTTGGCCGGCCTGCCCTGGTCAGCGGTGGGGTAGTGGGAGGTCGCCGCGCGCACCGGGCGGCCCGCGCGCACCCGGTCCAGGGTCCGGTGCGCCTTCTCCCAGGCCAGCTCGTCGGTGGCGGCGATGATCGGCCGGAAGGACACCCAGATCCTCGGGTGCGGGCGCCCGGCCGCGTCGGCGTAGCGGTTGACCGAGGCGATCTGCTCGGCGGTCTCGGCCAGCGGCTCGCCCCACAGCCCGAAGATGTCCCCCTGCCGACCGCCGACCTGGTAGGCCTCGGCCGACGAGCCGCCCACCGAGATCGGGATGCTGGGCTGGAACGGGCGCACATCGGCACGGAAGTCCTCGAACCGGTAGTGGGTCCCGTCGTGGGAGAACGGCTCCGGCTCGTGCCAGGCGCGGCGCAGGATCTGGATGTACTCCTCGGACCGTTCGTAGCGCTGCGCCTTGGTCAGGTAGTCGCCCTCGCGGTGCTGCTCGGTGTCGTTGCCACCGGAGATGATGTGGATGGCCAGCCGGCCCCTGGCGATCTGGTCGAGGGTGGCGAACATGCGCGCCGCGTTGGTCGGGAACACCACCCCGGGGCGGTGCGCGAGCATCGGCTTGATCCGCTCGGTGTTGCTGACCACGAACTGGGCCAGCTGATTCGCATCCACCCAGGAGGAGTGGTACGCGACCAGCGTGTAGTCGAAGCCGCCGTCATCCAGCGCGTGGGCGTACCGGCGGGCGTAGTCGACGTCGAATCCGACACCGGCCGGGTTCACGTCCGAGGCGGTGTTGGCGTTGGTCGCGGAGATGAACTCGACCGGCATGCGAAGTCCCTTTAGTTGCTCGGGGTCGGCTGATAGACGCTGGTGTCGGCGACCTTGGCGACCTGCACATTCACCGGCAAAGAGTGGATCTGGAACATCAGGTCGGACACCGCCTGCACCCGGGTGATCACGTCGGGAGAGATCGGCACCACCGTGGGGTGGGCGTGCGCCACCACCATGGCGGCCACCTCCGGGGCCACGCCGTTGGTCTGCGCGTAGATCGCCGCGTACTCGGCCTGGTGGTTGGCCGCCCACTTCTCGGCGGTGGCCAGCCGGTTCAGGAAGTCGGTGATCGCCGCCTTCTTCGCCGGGCTGGCCAGCGAGGCCTCGGCGGCGGTGACGAAGCCGAGGCCGCTGACCCGCCCGTCCTGCCCGTCCACCAGTAGCCGACCGCCGGCGCGCTGGCCGATGGACTGGTAGGGATCGAAGGTCGCCCAGGTCTCGATCTGGCCGGAGTTGAAGGCCGCCTGCGCCGCGGTGGGCAGTACGAACTGCACGGTCACGTCCGAATACTTGAGCCCGGCCTGCTGCAGCGCGACCGCCAGCAGGTACTCGGCGATGCTGCCCCGGGCGGAGGACACCACGACGGTCTTGCCCTTCAGGTCGGCGACCGTCTTGATCGGGGAGTTCGCCCGGACCAGGATGGCGTCGTTGGCTCCGGAGCCCTGCAGCGCGCCGACCAGCTTGATCGGCAACTTACCGCTGATCGCGGCCAGGGTGGGCAGGTCGGCCGCGTAGCCGGTGTCCACCGTGCCGCCCTGCATCGCCTGGAACAGCGGCGCGGCGCCCTGGAACTCCGCCCATTTGACCTGGTAAGCGGTGCCGTCCAGCGCGCCGGAGGCCTTCATCAGGGTCTGCAGCCCGTTGGCCTGGTCGCCCAGGGTGAGGGTGACCGGGCCAGAGCCGCTCGTGCCTCTGTCGGAGCCGCCACAACCGGCCAGCAGCCCGGCCAGTAGCGCCCCGGCGACCATGGCCAGCGCCGCCGTGCGCAGTCTGTCGAACATGCCGCTCCTGGTTGACGTGTGTCGGGGCGCGTTCACTCGCCGGCCGCGGCGGGCTCGACGATGCCCAGGCGCCCCAGCAGCTCGGTGCGCAGCCGGACCAACGTGGGATGGCCGACTTGGCGAGGCCGGGGCAGCTCCACGCTCACCTCGTGGCTGATCACCCCGTCGTCCATCACCAGCACCCGGTCGGCGAGCAGCAGGGCTTCCTCCACGTCGTGGGTGACCAGCAGCACCGCGCAGCCGTGCTTGACCCACAGGTCGGCCACCAGCCGCTGCGCGTTGACCCTGGTCAGCGCGTCCAGCGCGCCGAACGGCTCGTCCAGCAGCAGCAGGTCGGGCTCGCGCACCAACGCCCTGGCCAGGGAGACCCGCTGCGCCTCGCCGCCGGACAGCGTCTTGGGCCAGACCCGGGTCTTTCCGGACAGGCCGACCTCGTCCAGGTAGCGCTGGGCCAGCGTGCGGTCCGGGTTGCCGGGCAGGCCGAGCACCACGTTCTGCCAGACCCGCTTCCACGGCATCAGCCTCGGCGCCTGGAACGCCACCGCGCGCTGGCTGGGCACGCTGACCAGCCCGTCGATCTCGGTGTCCAGCCCGGCCAGGATGCGCAGCAGGGTGCTCTTGCCGCAGCCGCTGCGCCCGAGCAGCCCGACGAACTCGCCGGGGCGGATGTCCAGGTCCAGCCCGTCGATCACCGCGCGCTGGTCGAATGCCTTGGTCAGGCCGCGGATGTGCACAGCGGGTGCCTGGACCGTCCCGGTCGTAGTCCCTGTAGTAGTCACAGCGGCTCAGGCCCCTTCGAAGTTCGCGCGCCAGGCCAGCCCGTACTTGGTGGCCAGCCGCACCAGCAGGTCGCACAGCAGACCGAGCACCGCGTAGGTGACCAGGCAGACCACGATCACGTCGGTCTGGAAGAACTGCTGGGCGTTGTTCATCAGGTAGCCGATGCCCTGGGAGGCGTTGACCTGCTCGGCCCACACCAGCGCCAGCCACGCGGTGCCGAGCGCGTAGCGCAGCCCGACCAGCGCGCCAGGCAACGCCCCGGGCAGCACCACGTGCCGGATCAGGCCCCAGCGGCGCAGCCCGAGCACCCGGCCGGCCTCCACCAGCTGCGCATCCACGCCCCGGATGCCGGCGTAGATGTTGAAGTAGATGGGGAACGTCACGCCCAGCGCGATCAGCGCGATCTTGGGTTCCTCATTGATGCCGAACCAGATGATGAACAGCGGGATCAGCCCGACCCAGGGCAGCGTGCGGAACATGCCGACGGTGGAGTCGACCAGATCCTCGCCGAGTCGCAGCAGGCCGGCGACCAGTGCCAGCGCGGTGCCCACCAGCGCGCCGATGAGGAAACCGAGCGCCACCCGCTGACCGGACACCGCGATGGCAGTGGGCAGCTCACCGTCGGCGATCATGCTCAGCGCCTTGCCGAACACGGTCACCGGGCTGGCCAGCACCTCCGGGGAGAGCACGCCGGTGGCGCTGAGCAGCCACCACAGCAGCAAAGTGCCGAGCGGCCCCGCCGCCCTGCGCAACGGGCGGGGAACGCTCCGCCGGCTGCCCGTCCGGGCCGGCCGGATCTCTACCCGCGCCACCGACCTCCCGGGGTTTCCGGGCGTCGGCTCAGCTGCCCGGGCGGTCGGCACCACCGCGCCGTCGTCAGGGACGACGGGCAGGGTCGAGGTCTGGTGCGTGCTCATGGGCTTTCTCCGCTCGGGGTGGTGCTCGCGGGGGGCTGCTCGGGGCTGTGCGGGTTGCCGGGCTGAGCACCGGTGGCGGCCGGGCGGTCGGGGTCAGAGGACCAGGCCGACCACGATCCGGGGTAGAGCGCCGCCGGGATGCCGGCCACGGCCAGGGCGGCGATCTCGTGCGCGGCGGTCACCCCGGAGCCGCAGTACACCCCGACCTCGGCGCCCCCGGCCGCGTTCAGCTGGCCGAACCGGTTACGTAGCTCGGCGGTGGAGCGGAAGGTGCCATCGGCGGTGAGGTTGTCGGCGGTCGGCGCGGAGAGCGCTCCCGGGATGTGCCCGGCGCGGGGATCGATGGGTTCGACCTCGCCCCGGTAGCGCTCGCCGGCCCGCGCATCCAGCAGCACGCCGTCGGTGTCCTCGGCCAGCGCGGCGGCCTGGTCGGCGGTGAGCACCGGCAGCTGGCCCGCGTGCAGCTCGATGTCCCCGGCGGGCGGCTGCTCATCCCCGGTGGCCAGCTCGAAGCCGTGCTCGCGCCACGCCTTGAGCGCGCCGTCCAGCAGCCGGACGTCGGGCACGCCGGCCCAGCGCAGCAGCCACCAGGCCCGCGCGGCCGAGGTGCCGCCGGCGTTGTCGTAGATCACCACCGGCCGGCCGGTGCGCACACCCCAGCGCCGGGCCGCCGCTTGGAGATCGGCCAGCTCGGGCAGCGGGTGGCGCCCGGCGCCCTCCCTGGCCGGGCCGGCCAGCTCGGTGTCGAGGTCCACGTAGACCGCGCCGGGGATGTGCCCGTCGCGGTAGTGCTGGTGTCCGGCCGGGTCGCCCAGCGCCCAGCGCACGTCCAGCAGGATGGGCGGATTGTCGCCCCGGAGCTGGTCGCGCAGCTCGTCGGCGGTGATCAGTACGTCTCGCCGGTGGCTCTCGTCGGCTGATGGAACCTGCTCAGAAGGCTGCATCGGCCGCACGATAGGCGGCAGCTCGGCGCCCAGCTTCAGTCGCTCCAGCCAGAGCACCACGCTGGCCGCGACGCTGCGGTGGTTGGCCGCGTTGAGCACGTCGTGCCGACCGTCCGCCACGGTCAGCAGCTCCACCCGGGGCAGCCCCGCGTAGTCGGCCTGTATCCGCTCGAGCGGGCTGATCTGGTCGTTGTCCCCGTGCAGAGCGAGTACGGGCACCTGCACCTGGGCGGGGTTCACCGGTTCGCGCAGCGCGTCCGGAATTCGTTCGCTGGTCAGCGTGCCGGCCTGGAACGCCGCGCGCTCGGTGTCGCGCAGCAGCTTCTGGTGGGTAGGGCAGGAGGCGCGCACCTCCGCTTCCGCCTCGGCGGCCACCTCGAGCTGGCGGTCCGGGTCAGGCAACCCGGCCAGGATCAGCCCATCGACGGCCACGGTGCCGTGCGCAACCAGGTGCAGCGCCAGCAGGGCGCCGGTGTCCGACCCGACCAGAACCGCCGGGCTGGGCCGGTCCGCCTCGCCGAGCAGCGCCTTGACCTGGACAGTGATCTCCTCCAGGTGCTCGGTGGCATCGCCCACCACCCGCACCCGGTAGGCGTCCGCGGCGAACCGCTTGCCCAGGCGCAGGTAGACGCCGGGCCGCTCACCGCGTCCGGGCAGGACCACCACCGTTCCCCTGGCGGCCACCCCGTCGGGCGCGTCAAAGCTGAGTGGCTGGTCTGGGGTCGGTCTGGCTGGCGTGGTGCCGGTGCTCATGGGCAGTCCTCTCCGCCTCTGGCGGACGTGACGTAGCGGTGGTGAGATGCCGGGGATGGTGCGGGGCGCGCCGAGGCACGGCGCGACGACTCAGCGCATACAGGCGGCGCCGACCAGCGTCATGTTGTCCACGACACGGCGGCGAACCAGGAGCAGTTCCGTCCCTCGCACGGCTCGAGACTCCACCGATTTGGTGTGATTTGTCAAACCCCTCACGCGGTGTGCCACACTGCCCGACAGCTCAGGACGTCCTGGTGGGCGCCGCGGGCGAGCGCCGGGGGAGGACTCCGGGGGATCGGGCAAACAACGAGGTGAGCGGTGATGTCGATGTTCCAATCCCGCGACGCCACCGGAGTGCTCCCGGTGACACGCGCGCCGGCGCCGGCCACTACGAAAGATCTTCGGCGGGCTGGATTCCCGTTCCGGTCCGGTGCGCTGTGCCTGGATTTCGTGGCCACCCTGGCCAAGCGCGGCATGGGCGACCGGGAGTTGCTGGGCGGCCCTGAGGAGCTCGCCACCTGGCTGCGCGCGGCCCGCCTGCCCAGCGCGCGGCCGCCGATCACCGAGGGCGATGTGGCCGGAGCCAGGGCACTGCGCGAGGCGATCCACGCCATGACCCGGGCCTTGGTTGATCACACGCCGCTGCCGGTGGACGCGATCGACCTGGTCAACGAGGCAGCTTCGGCCAGCCCGCCGGTCACCCTGCTCGGCCGGGATGGAGCCAGCTCGGTGCCGCCCGGATCCGCCGCCCTGGAGGGCATCCTGGCGATGGTCGCCCGGGACACCATCGAGCTGTTCACCGGCAGCTACCGCCAGCGGGTCCGGGCCTGCCTGGGGCACGACTGCTCGCTGTTCTTCGTGGACCGCTCGCGCCCCGGCAGCCGGCGGTGGTGCACGATGGCCGCCTGCGGCGAGAAGGCGAGCTCGGCCACCTACCGCCGGCGGCACCCCGCGCACCCCAAGCTCGCACACCGCTGACCGGGGCGGGCGCTTCCGAAAGTGAGGTAGCTCGCTCGCGGTATCGTGCAATTTCCGCGAAGCTGGCGAGAAACGTCCTCGCAATAAAAACCCCTTGCGGTCTGGGTCGTACTCCGAAGGGCTCCCACCCGGAGTACGACACACACCGCAAGGGCCGGCAAAGGGTGTTGAGGTATCAGTGTTTCCGATACTTGTATACACGACCTCGACAACCGGTGAACAATGCCCCTCCGGACACTTTAGGCTGGTGATGGCCAGCGCGAATAGCGAAATATACCCATTGCCTAGCATCCCATAACAAAGCGCGGAGCAATTTCGCACGATCGCTCAGACCGTCACGGTCGCGCCGGTGTGAGTCTCGACGTCGCGGTGTGCGGGGTCACATGCTGAGAGTGCGTGACGTAGCTCAACATGTTAAGCCTCTCGTTTCGTCGACGCATTCCCGCAGCTCCTGGATGCTGGAGGAGACGAGGGAGGTGGAGCAATGCGAGCCGGCCGGGATCAGTGGCATCCGTCTCAACAGGGGCGGATCCCGAAGCGAGGAACTGACTGGGTCGAGGACAGCGCGGCGTGGACCTTGGCAGCGTTGGCGCTGCTCGGTGCCGTCCTGGCGATGATCATCGGATTTCATGTGCACGGCAGCCTGCTGGAACGGGCGCGCACGGAGGCCGCATCGCGCACCCCCGTGCGCGCGGTCCTGTTGCAGAACGTGGCGCCGATGCCCGAGGTGGGGGATGCCGGGTCCGGGCCGCTGACCCAGGTACCGGTGCGCTGGGTGGACGCCGACGGCGCGGTCCGCGAGGGCAATGCAACGGTCGACGGCGCGCTTCGCGCCGGCGACCCCACCGTGGTGTGGGTGGACCGATCGCACCATCTGGTGTCGCCGCCCACCCGAGCCGCGGACGCCACCGCCGCCGGATACGTCGCCTCGGGCATCACGTTGTTCGTGATCATCGCCGTGCTGACCATGGCGTGGTTCGGGATTCGACAGCTCGCGATTGCGCGCAACTGTGTGCGCTGGGGGCGGGAGTGGGCAGAGGTCGAGCCCCGCTGGAGCGGCCGAACCTACGGCGGCAGCCTCTCCTAGCCGTCGCGCTGCCGCCTGCGGCCGACCGGCGTAGCTACCCGCATCGCCGTCACCCGCCCGCCGCCGACCGGCGTGGCTACGGATCGCCGCCACCGCCGGCCGCCGTGGCGGCGCAAACGCCGGTTTCGCTCGCACAGCCTCCCTGGCTCGACACAGCCGCCTGGGCGGCTGTGTGGGCAGCACGCTAGCTGTGTGAGCGGCACGCAAGCTGTGTGAGCGGCACGCAGGCTGTGTGAGCGACGGGCCGCCCGACCGTGGCCGGCGGGCACGGGCTAGGAGGCCGACTCGGCGGTGGCCAGCTCGCTGACCCGTGGGCCATAGCGCACCGAGCTCGTCGAGGTTCAGGCTTCGAACATGATCGAATCGGAACCAGCGTTGAGTGCGTGCTGCTGGGCGGCGATACGCCGGCCGTGTTACCCGGTGAGTGCGGGGACGCGCTCGTTGGGGGGTGGTGGAGGGGGCGGGGTGCCGTCGCCGAACGGGCGCCCGCCCAGGTCCTCGCGGCCATGCGAGCTGAGCCATCCGCTCGGGTCCGGGCCGACCGGCACGATTCCGCTGGGGTTGAGCGTCCGGTGCACGCCGTAGTAGTGCTGTTTGATCTGCTCGAAGTCGATGGTGTCGCCGAATCCCGGCGTCTGGAACAGGTCGCGGGCGTAGGCCCAGAGCACCGGCATCTCGGTCAGTTTGCTCCGGTTGCACTTGAAGTGCCCGTGATACACCGCGTCGAACCGGACCAGGGTCACCCAGAGCCGGACGTCCGCCTCGGTGATCGAGTCGCCGACCAGGTAGCGGCGGGTGGCGAGCCGGTCGGAAAGCGCGTCCAGCCGGTGGAACAGGGTGTGATAGGCGCGCTCGCAGGCCGCCTGGCTGCCGGCGAATCCGCATCTGTAGACGCCGTTGTTCACGTCTTGATAGACCCCCTCGTTGATCTCGTCGATCTCCGCGCGGTGCGCTTCCGGGTACAGGTCGGGGGCGCCGTCCCGGTGGTGCGCCCGCCACTCGGTGGCAAAGTCCAGGGTCAGCTGGGCGAAGCCGTTCGTGGCCACCTTCCCGCTGGCGACCTCCACCATGGCCGGCACGGTGATACCGGCGGAGAAGTCGGGGTCGGCGGCCCGGTATGCCTCGCCCAGGTACTCGATGCCCAGCACCGGGTCGCGGTTGTCCGGATCGAGGTGGAACCGCCAGCTGCGCTCGTCGTGCAGCGGCCCGGCGATGCCCATCGAGATCACCGGCTCCAACCCGAGCAGCCGCCGACCGATCGCCGCGCGGTTCGCCCACGGGCAGCCCCTGGCGATGACCAGCCGATAGCGGCCCGGCTCCACCGGCCATGGGGACGACCCGTCGGCGGTGATCCGCTCGTCCAGCGCGACCGGCTGGCGAAGGTAGGCACCCTCGTCGGTGTCGAGTTGGTCGGTCATGAAGCCCTGCCCTTCGGTGGTGGTGCCGTTCTCCATCATTCCTAGTCGGGTACCCGCCGCGCGCGCCGAGCGAGTAGCTCCACCCGTCGGTTGCCCTCAGGGTTACCGCTCGTCCGAGGTGGGTATGCATGAGTCATGCATGCGAACGAGCGGACGGCGAACCTGCTCGGCGCGACCGCCCTGGCGGTCGCCGACCTGGCGCTCGCCGGCCTGACCCGGGCCGCCGGGACCAGCGCGAGCGGTGCCGCCGCGCTCGTCGTGTTGTCCACGGCTCCCCGGCTGAGCGTGACCGAGCTGGGTCGACGGGTGGGGCTGAGCCAGTCCGCCGCCGCCCGCATGGTCGACTCGCTGGAGGCGGCCGAGCTGGTCAGGCGGCGTACCGGCGCCGGCCGAGAGGTGGCCGTCGAACTCACCCCCGGCGGTAGGGAAGCGGGTTCCCGGCTGCTCACGGCGCGGTCGAAGCCGTTGCACGACCTGGTGTCCGTGCTGGATCCGGACGAGCGGGACGTCCTGGCCGGGCTGCTGGCCAAGCTGCTCACCCGGCTGTACGCCGAGGTCGGCAGCGCCGAACTGCTCTGCCGGCTGTGTGACCGGGCAGGGTGCACCAGCGGGGCGGTCTGCCCGGTCGGCCAGGCCGAGCGCGACCGGATGGCCTGAGCCGGTGGGTGCGCTGCTCGCGCTCGCCTCGGCGCTCAGCTACGGCCTCTCCGACTTCGTCGGTGGGTTGCTCTCCCGGCGCGCTTCGTTCGTACGGGTCAGCCTGTTCGGCCAGGTCGGCGGGTTGCTGACGATGATGCTGGCCGCGCCGCTGGTATCCCGGGCGGTTCCGCCGCTCGCCGACCTGGCCTGGGGCGGGCTCTCCGGGGTGGGTACCGGGATCGGGATGACGTTCCTGTTCCGCGGCATGAGCCGTGGCGCGATGAGCGTGGTGGTACCGGTCAGCGCGGTGGGCGGGGTGGTGCTGCCGGTCCTGGTCGGCACCGCCCTGTTGGGGGACCGCCCGGCGCCGCTGGCGTGGCTCGGCATCGCCGTTGCGGTGCCCGCGCTGTGGTCGGTCTCCCGGGCGCGCGCCACCTCGGCGGCGCCGGCCGGCCCCGCGTTGACCGACGGCCTGGTGTCCAGCGTGGGCATCGCCGTGCAGTACCTGGCGCTGGCCCAGGCCGGACCCGAGGGCGGCCTCTGGCCAGTGGCCGCCGGCCGGATCACCTCGGTGATCACCGCCCTCGCTCTCTCTACCGTCCTCGCCGCCTCGGGCCCCGGCCAGGCCACCGACCGGGCCACCAGCGACCGGTCCACCAGCGACCGGGTCACCAGCGATACCGGCCTCGGGCTGTGGTGGCCGCCGCTGGGTGGCGGGTTCGCCGGGGTGCTGGCCGGGGTGGCGCTCGCCTGTTACCTGGTCGCCATCCGTACCGAGTTGGTCGCGGTGGCCGTGGTGCTCTCGTCGCTGTACCCGGTCATCCCAGTCCTGCTCGGGGTGACCGTGCTGGGGGAGAGGCTCAGTTGGCGGCAGACGGCTGGCCTGGTCGGCGCCTTGGCCGCCAGCGTGCTCATCTCGACCGCCTGAGCCCGGTAACGCCTCAGCCTCGGGACACCGCGAGGACGTGGCGGTACCCGGCCGGGCTGATCCGGGCGTCGAGCAGGAACGGCCCGCCGCCGGCCCGGCCGAGCGCGGCGCGCACCCCGGGCAGGTCCTCGGCCGTCGCGGCGGGCATCCCCATCGCGCGGGCGACGCCGGCGAAGTCCACCGGGTCGAACCGGACCGCGCCCGGGCCGCCCTGCTCGGCGCGCTGCTTGATCTCGATGAGGCTCAGCGCGGCGTCGTTGAACACCACCACGGTGACCGGCAGCGCCAGCCGGGCCAGCGTCTCCAGCTCGGCCATGGTCATGCCCAGGCCGCCGTCGCCGACCAGGCACACCACCCGCTCGCCGGGCCGGGCCAGCGCCGCGCCGATCGCCGCCGGAAGGGCGTAGCCCATGGTGGCCAGCCCATTGGAGATCAACACCTGGTGGCGGCGGGTGGCCGGCCAGAACGGCATGACGGCCAGCATGTGCGCGCCCGCGTCCACGGTGACCTGGGCATCTCCAACCGCCTCGGACACCGCGCGGGCCAGCTCGACCGGGTGCAGCCCGTCGTCGAGGGGTCCGTCGGCCAGCCGGCGCAGCTGGCCGTCGCGGTGCTCCCGCCCGGCGCCGGCCGGCCAGTCGGGTTCGGTGGCGGCCAGCACCGCCGCCAGGGTGCGCGCCGGCGGGCCGAGGACGATCTCCGGGGAGCCGAAGTAGGCCCCGTCCACCGGGGTGTCGCTGAGCAGCAGCACCGGCGCCGGGTACGTCCACGGCCCGGGCATCGGTTCGACGCCGTCCAGCCCGACACCCACGATCAGGTCGGCGCGTTCCAGCAGCGGACGCTCCAGCGCGGCGTTGGTGAACAGTCCGGCGGCGTCCGGCCCGCTGGCCGCCACACAGCCCAGCGCCTGATAGGTGGTGAGCACCGGAACGCCGCCGCCGAGGATGCCGCGCAGCGCGGTCGCGTGCGGTGTCGCGCCGGCGCCCAGGATGACCACCGGGCGGCGGGTGTCGGTGGCCAGCGCGGTGGCCCGGCGCAGCGCGGCGGTGTCCACCGGCTCCGGGTGTGGCACGGCCGGGGGGAGGTCGCCCGGGACGCCGGGGTCGTAGTCGAGGTGCACCGCGCCGGGGGGTGGGCCGGCGGCCACGGCGAGCGCGGCGGCGACCACCCTGGCCGGGTCGCGGTGCCCGAGGGTGCCGGTCCAGCGGGTCAGTGGGGCGGCCACGGCGAGCTGGTCGAGGCGCTGGTGGCCGGTGCGGTCTCGCTGGCCGGCCGGTACCCGGTCGCTGATCAGTAGCAGCGGGGCGCGGTCCAGGGTGGCCTGGGCGAGCCCGTTCGCCGCGCTGGTGAACCCGGGTCCCCTGGTCACGATGGCGACCCCCGGGGTACCGCTGAGCAGGCCGAACGCGCCCGCCATCAGGCACGCGGCGGTCTCCCCGTGGGCCAGCACGAACTCGATGCCGCGCTGCTCGGCGGCCCCGATCATGTCCAGGTTGGGGCCGCCGCCGGGCATGCCGAACAGCCGCCGCACCCCGGCGGCGGCCAGGCCGTCGGCGAACCCGCTGCTCACCGGAACAGAGGTGTGGGCGAAGGCGGACATGTTCCCTACGCTAACGGCCATGACGATCAGTGTTGCTCGTTTCCTGGATGTTGCCGACGGTTCGCAGCCCGGCCAGTTCACCGTTGGTGCCCATGACGCCGTCACCTCGCTGGCCGAGCTGGATCCCACCTACCGCCGACTGCTGGATGATCCGGTGACCGCGATCGTGTCGGTCATCGGCGGTGACGGCCGGTCGAACCTGACGCCGGTGTGGTTCGACTACGAGGGCGATCTGGTGCTGCTGAACCTGGCGACCCACCGCAAGAAGGTGGACTGGCTGCGCAAGCAACCGCAGGCCACGTTCGCGCTGGTCAACCCAGCGAACGCGTACCACTGGGTGTCCATCAAGGCCACCGTGGCGCGGGAGATCTCCGAGGACGACCCGACCGAGGGGCCTAGGGTGACCGCGCAACTGGACAAGATCTGGACGAAGTACACCGGCAACGAGCCGCCGTACGGGTTGCGGGATCCGTCCATCAACGAGCGCCGGGTGCTCTTCGAGCTCAAGGTCGACCGGGTGGCCACCTTCGGCCGTCCCTGACCGGGCCATGTCCGCCATGCCGGACGTGGCGGTGGTCGGCGGGTCGTTGGGTGGGCTGACCGCCGCCCTGGTGCTCGCCGACGCCGGCTGCGAGGTGACCGTGTTGGAGCGCTCGCCGGCCACCCTGGAGGCGCGCGGCGCGGGCATCGCGGTGCTGGACGACGCGGTGCGCTGGTTCGCCGAGAAAACCGAAGTGGACCCGGAGAGCCTGTGCAGCTCGACCGGGTTCATCCGGTTCCTGGCCGCCACCGGACAGTTGGTGCACGAGCGCGCGCACCGGTACCGGTTCTCCTCGTGGAACACCATTTATCGCGCGCTGCTTGGCTGCCTGGCGCCGGAGCGCTACCGGCTCGGGCAGGAGGTGGTCGCGCTGGACCCGGTGCCCGGCGGGGTGGAGCTGGCGCTGAAATCCGGTCGGCGGCGCCGGGCCGAGCTGGTGGTCGCGGCGGACGGCATCGGCTCCGGGGTCAGGGCGAGCCTGCTGCCGGACGTCGCCCCGCGCTACTCCGGCTACGTCGCCTGGCGCGGCACGATGCCGGAGTCCGAGCTGCGCCCGGCCACCTTCGCTTCGCTCTCCGACGCGATCACCTATCAGGTGCTGCCGGGCAGCCACATCCTCGCCTACCCCATCCCCGGGCCCTCTGGTGCGCTGGTTCCGGGCGAACGGCTGATCAACTTTGTCTGGTACCGGAATGTGGCGCAGGGCGCCGAGTTCGACGAGCTGATGACGGACCGGGCTGGCAGCGCGCGACCGGTGTCGCTGCCGCCCGGCGAGGTGCGGGCGGAATTCGTGGACCGGCTGCGCGCGGACGCGACGCGGTGCCTGGCTCCGATGATCGCCGAGGTGGTGCTGGGCGTGGCCGAGCCGTTCGTGCAGGCCGTGTTCGACATCGAGGTGCCCCGGATGGCGCACGGCCGGATCTGCCTGGTCGGGGACGCGGCGTTCGTGGCACGCCCGCACGCCGGCGCGGGTACCGCCAAGGCCGCCGCCGACGGCTGGGAGCTGGCCACCCAACTACGTGCGCAGCACGGCGCGGTGGAGCCCGCGCTGGCCGAGTGGGAGCGGCGCCAGTTGCGGCTGGGGCGGGACCTGCTGGCCCGCAGCCGGCAGATCGGCGACGCATCGCAGCGGCACGGCACGTTCCGGCCAGGCGACCCCGAGCTGCTCCTCGGCCTGCGCGGTCCCGGTCGGTGACCAGGGCGGCGGGGCTGTTGCGGACGCAAAGGAGGTTCGCCGAGCACACCGGGCCGCTGGCTGCGCCGCTGTCAGCGAATCTCTGGCTCAGGCACTAGTCACTGGGCTTGTCGCGGATGAAGGCGAGCACGTGGGTGGCCACCAGAACCAGCGTGTTGTCCTGGTTCGTCACCTCGATGTCGGAGTAGGCGCGCCCCCGCTCCTGGTCCAGCCGGGCCAGCGTGTAGCGCACGGTGATGGTGTCGCCGATCCGCACCGGCGCGACGAAACGCACCCGGTCGTAGCCCAGGGACACCGCGTGGCCGCCGATCAGCTCCAGCATCTTGGTGGACGCCGTGGAGGTATAGCCGAGCACCAGCACGCCGTGCGCGATCCGGCCCCCGTAGCGGGTGGCCGCCATGAACTGCTCGTCCACGTGGTTCGGCGCGAGGTCACCGGTCACCCCGGCGAACTGGTAGATGTCGCTCTCCGAGACGGTCTTGCGGAACGTGACCTGCTGGCCGACGGCTGTCATGGTCCCCTCCGTGCCGGTGGACGTCAGTGCTCGTGGATCAGGACGCTCTGGCGCTGCCGTCCAGCGCGAAGCCGTTCTCCATCCCGGCGGCGGTATCGCAGATGTACTGCATGCCCTGGGCGCACCAGGTGCACACCCCGCAGGCCGGCAGGTACGCGGTGGCCACGTGGTCACCGACGTCCATGCTCACCGTCGCTCTCCTCGCCGGTCGGAATTCCGAGGCAGCAGTGCCCGGCTGATGATCAGCCGCTGCATCTCGCTGGTGCCTTCGTAGATGCGGGTGATCCGGGCGTCCCGGTAGAGCCGCTCGACCTCGTAGCCGCGGATGTAGCCGGATCCGCCGAACACCTGGACGGCCACGTCGGCGTGCCGCACCGCGCCCTCCGAGGCCAGCAGCTTGGCCATCGAGCAGAGGGTCGCGGCGTCCTCCGAAGCTGAGCCGAGCGCGCGGGCCGCTTCCGCCGCCAGCGCGACGCCCGCCCGCAGCTCGGTCGCCGCGTCCGCCAACGGGAACGCGATGGCCTGATTCGCGCCGATCGGGACGCCGAACTGGCTGCGGTCGCCGGCCTGGGTCACCGCGGCCGCGAGCGCCGCGCGGCTGATGCCCAGGGCCAGACCGGCGATGCCGAGGCGTCCCTTGGCCAGCACCTCCATCATGTAGCCGAACGCGTGGCCCTCCTCGCCGAGCAGGGCGTCGGCGGGCAGCCGGACCTCGTCGAACACCAGGCCGCCGACCTGGCTCGCCCGCTGCCCCATCTTGTGCTCCTGGTACGCGCGGCTGACCCCGGGCAGGTCCAGGTCGACCAGGAAGACCGAGATGCCGCCGCGCTTGCCCTTCACCGGATCGGTAACCGCGAGCACGGCGGCGAAGTCGGCCACCGGGGCGTTGTGGATGTAGATCTTCTCTCCGGTCAGCACCCAGCCGTCCCGGTCACGCACCGCCCGGGTGGTGATGCTGCCCAGATCGGAGCCGGCGCCGGCCTCGGTAAGCGCGTAGGCGCAGGTCCGGCCGTAGCACAGCAGCGGCCGCAGATACTGCTCGTGCTGCTCGTCGGTGCCGAACGCGGCCAGCAACGAGCCCACGATCTCGATCAGGCCGCACTGGTCGGCGACGGAGGCGTAGCCGTAGGACAGCGACTCCATCACGAACAGGTAGTCCAGCGGTGTGCCGCCGGCGCCGCCCAGACCGGCCGCGACCGTGGTGCCGAACAGCCCGATCTTGGCCATCTCCAGATAGAGCTCGCGCGGGAAGCGCTCGGACTGGTCGAGTTCCGCCGCGATTGGGCGGATCTGCTCGTCCACGAACTCGTGCACCAGGCGGCGCTCGTCCGCGCCGAGCACCTCGCTGGGCACCGCGCTGCGTCGCGGCGACATCACCGACATGACACGCTCCTTTCGCCGCTGCCGCGCTGCCGCGCTGCCGCGCTGTCGCCCGGTCGCCCTGCCCCGCTGGACCGAACTCAGCGAGCGCGGTCTTCCCGTCTAGAAATCGCTTTCTACGCCACAAAACCTGCAGTAGTCAACGGCTGTTGCCGGCCCACGAGAGGAAGCTGCTGCTCAGATCACTTCCTGCTACGCTTCGGAAAGCGAGCGGCCTACCGTCTAGTAATCGATTTCTGGGTGGCCACCGGGAGGTGTCGAGTGAGGCGGATTGTCGTCACCGGGCTCGCCGTGGCCCGCCCGTGGTCGGCTCGCGCAGACCTGCCGGGGCTGGTGCAGAGTCGGTGGGGGCTGTGCCGGCGGTACGGGGTCTGTGTGGGTGGTGTTCGGGTCGCGCTGGGCACCGGCGCCGGGCGATGAGGATCGCGGTGCTCGGCGCGGGGCTCTCCGCCGGCGCGCACCTCACAGCGATCCAGGCGATCGGCGCGACGGTGACCAGCGTGGCCACCCGCAGCGAGGAGCGGTTCGGCCGGGTCCGGGAGCTGTTCCCCGATGCTCGTCGGCTCTGGCCGCCGGAGCTTGCCCTGGACGAGCGGCCGGACCTGGTGCTCATCCTCACCCCACCGGACACCCACCTGGAGCTGGTCACCGCGGCGGCGGAGCGCGGCCTGGACGTCCTGGTGGAGAAGCCCCTGGAGATCACCGCCGACCGGGCGCGGCGCCTGGTCGAGATCGCCGAGGCAGCCGGTATCGGGCTTGCCGTGTGCTTCCAGCACCGGGCCAAGGAGGCCGGCCGGGCGCTGCACCAGCTGACCAGCGACGGCACGCTGGGCGAGCTGGTCGGCGGCACCCTGTCGGTGAACTGGTGGCGACCGCAGTCGTACTACGACGAAGCCGGGCGGGGCACGCTCGCCCGCGACGGCGGTGGCGTGCTGATCACCAGGCCATCCACGCGCTGGACCTGCTGGTCTGGTCGGTCGGCGCGCCGCGGCGGGTGGTGGCGCTGACCGGTCGCTCGCCGGTGCACACCCTGGAGGCCGAGGACTCCATCGCCGCACTGCTGGACTACGGCGGGGGAGCGGCGGTCACCCTGTACGCCACCACCGCCGCGAGCCCCGGAACGCCGGAGCGGCTCACCCTCGTCGGCGGTCGAGCCACGGCGGTGCTGGACGGGCCGAGGCTGGACGTGTGGGAGGTCGGCGGCCGGGCGAGCCGGAGCTGGGGTGCCGAGGGGCCCTCGGGGATCGACGCCGACACCAACCTGATGCCGGCGCAGTGGCACACCGAGCTGCTGCGGGACGCGGTGGCGGCCTTCGGCCAGGGGCGCCCGCCGCTGGCTTCCGGCCGCTCCGCCCTGCACACCCAGCTGGTCGTGGAGGCGCTCTACCGATCCGGCGGCTCGCCGAGCTGGGTCGACGTCGCCCCGGCCGGAATCCCGGGGGCTACGCTGCGCGCGCGGACCGACGGCTGAGCCGGGCCCGCGAGGTAACTTCAGTTGAACAACGACGGGACGGGTGAGTTCTCGGTGGCGGCCAGGGAAAACCCCACCCGCGCACAGCGTCGCGGGGCGCGGCCGGGGCGGGTCACGATCGACCAGGTGGCCGAGGCCGCCGGCGTCTCCACGGCCACCGTGTCCAGGGCGATGGCTGGCCGGCCGGTCCGCGCGGACCTCGCGGAGCGGGTGCTGCGGACCGCCGGGGAACTGGGCTACCAGCCCAACCGGGCCGCCCAGGGGCTCGCGTCCGGGGCGTACCGCACGATCGGCGTGGTGGTGCCCGACCTGGAGAACCCCTACTTCAGCGGGGTACTCAAACGGATCACGTTGAGCGCCGCCGGAGCAGACTTCAAGACCATCGTCGCGGACGCCAACAACGACCCTGACGAGGAGCTGCCGCTGTGCCGCAGCCTGCTGCAACAGGTTGACGGCCTGGTCGTGGTGTCACCCCGGATGTCGAGCACGGCGCTGCGTGAGCTCGCCTCGATGGCCCCGACGACCGTGCTGGTCAACCGGGTCGCCGCCGGGGTGGGGCTGTCCACCGTCTCAGTCGACGCATTCGGCGCGATGCTCAAGATCTGTGGGCACCTGGTCGGCCTCGGGCACCGCGAGGTCGCCTACCTGGCCGGCCCGCCGACCGCGTGGCAGGAGCAGCAGCGCTGGCAGGCGGTGCAACGTGCCGAGGCGTTCGGCTTGACCGGGCTCGCCGTCCCGGCCGGCTCGACGGTGGACGACGGCTCCCGGGTGGCCGAGCAGGCGCTGGCCACCGGCGCCACCGCGCTGGTCGCGTTCAACGACCTGGTCGCCATCGGCGCGCTGCAGCGGCTCGCCCAGCTGGGTGTCTCGGTGCCGGGTGAGGTGTCGGTGACCGGCTCGGACGACATCCCGTTCGCCAGCTGCGTGCGGCCCGGCCTGACCACCACCGCCGCCCCGCGCGCCGAGCTGGGCGACGCCACCTGGACCCGGCTGGCCGCCGCGATGAACGGCGAGCCGCCGGTGGACGTACCACAACTCGAGCCCATCCTGGTGATCCGCGACTCCACCGGCCCCCCGCCGCACCCGGCACCCGCCGCCCGTTCCTGACTTCGCACACCCAGGGCACACTTCGCATACCGCACGCACTGTCTGAACGCACTGTGCGAAGTGTGCCTTGGCTATGCGGAGTCGGAGTCGGAGTCGGAGTCGGAGCCGGGGACGCGGCAGAGCGGCGTCAGCCGAGTGCGGCGATGCGGTGGTGGGGCTGGGCGGGCGGCAGGGTCAGGCCCATCAGGTGCGGATGGAACAGGTCGGCGTCCATCACCTTCATCTCGTCGGACACCCGGAGCGGGAACTCCGCGCGGGCCAGGACATCCCGCTGCAGGTCCACGCCGGGGGCAATTTCGGTGACCGTCAAACCCTCGGGGCGCAGCGAGAGGACCGCGCGCTCGGTCACGTAGCTGATCTTCTGCCCGTTGGCCAGCGCCCGCTGCCCGGAGAACGTCGGCGCGGCCACCGAGCGGACGAGTTTGGTGTGCGCCCCGTCCCGGCGGATGTCCAGGGCGCCGTCGGCGATGTTGATGTCCCGGCGACCCGCGGTGAACGAACCCACGAACACGATCTCCGGGGCGGCCGAGACGATGTCGGCGAACCCGCCCACCCCGGCGGTCACATGCCGTCGGGTGGGCAGGTGGTGAACGTTGACGTCGCCCCGCTCGTCGATCTCCAGGAACGAGAGCAGGGCGCGATGGAAGCCGCCGCCCTGCAGCAGGGTGAACTGATCCACGCTCGGCATGATCGCGTCCGGGTTCTGCGCGACCCCGAACACAAAATCCAGCAGCGGAACCCCGCCCACTGCGCCCTGCTCGATGACCCAGCTGACCGCGTTGGCCAGGCCCTCCTCGACGAGCACGTGGGGGACCAGGGCGGACACGCCGAAGCCGAGGTTGACGATCTCCCCGCAGCGCAGCTCGCGGGCGGCCCGCCGGGCGGTCACCTTCTCCAGGGAGAACGGCACCGGGTCCAGCGTGCTCAGCGGGCGGCGGAGCTGGCCGGAGATGGCCGGGTCGTACTGGGTCTGGGTGGTCTGTGCCTGGTCCGGGGCCAGCACCAGCGCGTCCACCAGGATGCCGGGAACCCGGACGGACTGCGGCGCCAGGCTGCCGGCTTCGGCCAGCCGCTTGACCTGGGCAATCACCACGCCGCCGGTGTTGTGCGCGGCGTAGGCCAGGTCGAGCGCGCCCAGCGGGGAGGCCTCCTCCTCGAAGGTGAGGTTGCCGTGTTCGTCGGCTGTGGTGGCCCGGATGATGGCCACGTCCGGGGTGATCGCCTCGAAGAACAGCCACTGCTGCCCGTCCAGTTCGGCGCGTCGCACGTACCGGCGGGGAGTGGTGGCGTTCATCCGGCCGGCCTGGCGATTCGGGTCGATGAAGGTGTCCAGGCCGACCTTGGTGTGCACGCCGGGTTGCCTGGCAGCCGCCGCGCGGTGCATCTGGTAGAGCACCCCGGACGGGAAGTTGTACGCCTCGATCTCCTCCGCCTCGATCATCCGCCAGATCAGCGGCGGCTCGGCGCTGGACGGCCCGGACGGATACGAGCCGGCTACCACCCGGCTCAGCAGGCCCTTCCGCGCGATGTGGTCGATGCCCTTGATCCCCGACATGTCGCCGGCCGCGATCGGGTGCAGGCTGGTCAACCCCCGCGGGCCGGCGGTCTCGGCGAACCTGGCCCCGATCCCGGCGAGCACCGCGTCCGGACAGCCCAGCCCGGACGACGAGCTCACCGTGATGATGTCGCCGTCGGCGATCAGGTCGGCCGCCCGCCGAGCGGAGAGGATCTTCGGAGTATGCATGGGCTCCTCTGTGAGAAAGCGTTTACTGAAATCAATGCTATAGGCTGCGGAACGCGCATTACAAGCGGCTGCAAGGTCGTTCGGTGGGAGCTGGAACGCGGTTACCGTGAGGTACGTGCACGGGAGCGAGGAGGCTGCGGGTGGACCTGATCGGAAAGACCGCGGTGGTCACCGGCGGCGCCGGAGGCATCGGCTCCGCCATCGCCAGGAGCCTGTCCTCGGCTGGAGCGACGGTGGTGCTGCTGGATGTGGACCCGGCCGCCGAATCGGTCGCGGCGGAGATCGCCGGACACGCCCTGGTGGTCGATGTGGCCGAACCCGACGTTGCGGAGACCGCCGTGGAGCAGGTGCTGAAGCTGACCGGGTCGCTCGACATCCTGGTCAACGCCGCCGGAATCCAGGTCCGCACCGCCGCGGTAGACATCAGGGAGGAGGACTGGGAGCGGCTGCTCGCGGTCAACCTGTCCTCGGCGTACCGGCTGACCAGGCACGCGGCCAAGCCGCTGGCCGCCGCGCGCGGCTGCATCGTCAACATCGTGTCGCTGTCCGCCGACCGCGCGGTGGCCGGCATCGTGCCCTACGGCGCGACCAAGGCCGGGCTGCTGCAGCTCACCAAGGGCCTGGCCGTGGAGCTCGGCCCGCTGGGCGTGCGGGTCAACGCCGTCGCCCCCGGCTACGTGGTCACCCCGATGACCGATGCCGTCCTGGACCAGCCGGAGTTCCGCGCGCGGGTGCTCTCCCGCATCCCGCTGGGCCGGCTGGCCGAGGTCGACGACATCGCCGAGGTGGTCACCTTCCTGGTCTCCGACGCCGCGCGGTACATCACCGGAGCGGTCGTTCCAGTCGACGGCGGCTACTCCGTCACCTGACGCGCGGCCGGCCAGCCGCGCTCGAGATATTCCGCCGCACCGGGTTCGACAGGTCACAGCCATTCTCAGCCGGGCCGGGAATCCGTCGGGGGCATCGGACGTTGGACAGGGTGTTCGGGTCGGGCGCAGTGTGTCCCCGGGTCTCACAATAAAATCGCCGCCAGGGACGATCGTTCGGCTGAAGCCCTGGTGTGCAACTCGCCGCGAGGCGACCACCGCCCGACCCGGACCCTACTTTTCGCCGCGCCGCCGCCGCGCTGCGGCGCGAGCCCCCAACGACACCTGTCGACCTGGTGTCAGCCTTGTATCGTGATGTCATGGTGGACGCGGGAGACGGTGCCTTTGTGTTCGTGGGCGGCCGTCCCTCGCTGGACTTCGTGCTGACCCTCGGCAAGCGGCACGCCAATCCGGTTGAGCGCATTCCCGACGGTGATGCCCTGGCGAGATGGCTTGTCCTGGAAGGCCTGGTGCCCACTCCGCTGCCGGTCACCGATCGGGAGCTGGGCCGGGCCAGGGAGCTGCGTGAGGCGATCGGTGGCCTGGTGCGGTCGACCATCGCCGGGGCCGCACCTGAGGCCGCCGCGATCCGGGTGGTCAACGCGGTTGCCGCCCGGCCGGACCTGCCGCCGCGGCTCACGGTCGATGCCGAAGGGCGGGCCGTGGCCACGGGGGGCGCGGGCAGTCCGGCACAGGCGCTGTCCAGCATCGCCCGGGACGCGGCGCGCCTGCTCGGCGGGCCACTGGCGGCGCGGATCAAGGAGTGCGAGCACCCGGACTGCTCGCTGGTTTTCCTGGACGAGACCCAGTCCGGTCGCCGGCGCTGGTGCTCCATGGACCGCTGCGGAAACCTGGTGAAGATCGCCGGTTACCGTGCGCGCCGCGCCCGCTCGGTCTGAGTCCGCGCCGGCGGCCGCCGAGTCGCATCGGCACCTCGAGTCAGGCGCCACCCTCGGCAAGGTCATCCTGGGGTCGTGAGCTCACCGCGCACCGCGAACGGGGCTCAGGGTTGCCCGACGCCGGCGATCGTGCCCGGCCGGGGATGCGTGGTCTCGGAGAAGATCACGTGGGAGTCGACCCGAGCATGGTTGAGCGCCCAGAGCCCGATCGCGTCGGCGGCGGCGAAGATCGCTGCGGCGAGCACCGCCAGGATGAGTCGGCGCTTGTGCTCGCGCCGTCGCCAGCCCGCGCTGACCCTCCGGTAGGCGGGCGCGACCGGGCGCACCTGCTCGGCCCGCGCGCCCAACGCCTCGCGCAAGCGGTGCTCAGCACTGTCGGATCGACTGCCGGGGATCGCGCTACCTTCCTTCCGCACGACGTGCCACAGACACCGGTACCGGTGCGGCCTGTGGGCCAATGTACTGGTCAACACCGCCGGGTGGGACGTCCCGAGGACGTACCTCGGCGCCCGAGGCCGGGTCGCCCGACTCTTCTTGGCGCTGCCGCAGGATGCGGGTCAGAGCCGCGGTGCCTCGGGAGGTGTGCGACTTCACCGCCCCGGCCGAGATGCCCATCGCCTTGGCGATCTCCGCCTCTCGCAGATCCAGCCAGTACCGCAGCACCAGCGCCTCCCGCTGCCGGGCCGGGAGTTCGGTGAGCGCATCCAACAGCTCGCGCTGGTCGTCGCGCAGCCCACCGTCGTCCAGCGCCGCGCCCGGGGTGGTCGGGTCGGTCTTGCTGCGGGCCACGTGCCGTCGCGCGACCTGCAGGTGACGGATGCGCATCCGGGTCAGGTTGCACACCACCGAGCGCAGGTAGGCCACCGCCGACTCCGGGTCACGCAACCGGCGCCACCGGCGGAACAGCTGGTAGAACGACTCGGCCACGATGTCCTCCGGGTCGTCCGCGCCGAGCAGCGCGGCCAGCCGAACCAGCGGGGTGTGCTGCTCGTGGAAGATCGCCGCGATCGCCTGCTCGCGTTCGCCGGTGCCGGTGCCGGTGCCGGTGCCGGTCCGCGCCCGGGGCAGGGAGGCCTCGGTCATGGCACACCCGCCGGGGGCTGCGACGGGCTCGGACCGAAGCCGTCCACCATGCCGCGCCGGCGGGCCACCGCGGTCACCCCGCCGGCCACCGCCAGGTTGAGCATCAGCGCGACCAGCGCGGCGTAGAGCTGCACACCGCCGATCTGGACGACCGAGGAGAACCCGTCGGAGACCACGAACAGCGTGCCGGCCACCATGCCCACCGCCCAGCCGGCGAGCAGCCCACCGCGATGCAGCCAGCGACCCCACAGCCCGATGGCCACCGCCGGGAATGTCTGCAGAATCCAGATCCCGCCGAGCAGCTGCAGGTTGATCGCGTCCTGGTCGCGCAGCCCGAACACGAAGGCCAGCGCGCCGACCTTGGCGACCAGGGTGACCGCCCGGGCGACCCGCAGCTCATGTTTCGGGGTCGCGGTGGGGAAGAAGAACTCCGTGTAGATGTTCCGCACGAACAACGTCGCCACCGCGACCGACATCACCGCGGCCGGAACCAGCGCCCCCACCGCGAGCGCGCCGAACACCGCCCCGCTGAGCAGGCTGGGCAACAGCTGGGCCACCAGCAGTGGAACCGCGGTCTCGGCGGCACCGGCCGGGGCGAACACGCCCGCGGCGATCGCCGCGATGCCCAGGAATCCGAACAGGCCCAGCACCGCGGTCCAGGCCGGCAACCCGATCGCCGAGCGGCGCAGTGCGTCCTCGCCGGAGGCGGCGAACGTCGCGGTGAGCACGTGCGGGTACATCGGCAGCGCGAGCGCGGAGCCCAGTGCCAGCGTGACGTAGGCGGGGTAGAGGGACCGGTCCAGCACCAACGCGCCACCGGCCGGCCCGGTGGACGCCGGGCGGTGCGCGGCCGCGTCGAAGATCGCCCCGGCGCCGCCCAGCCGGGTCACCGCCACCGCCGTCACACCCAGCGCCGCGCCGAAGATCAGCGGGCCCTTGACCATTGAGATCAGCGTCGGGGCGCGCAGGCCGTGGCGGTAGGTGGCGGTGGCCAGCACGGCGAACACCACCACCAGGATGAGATCGCCGGCCAATCCGCGCGGGTAGACGCCGGCGGCGTTGAGCACCGCGCGGATGCCCAGCAGCTGCAGCGCGATGTAGGGCATCGTGGCCAGGATCCCGGTCAGCGCGACGGCCAGCGCCAGCCTGGGGCAGGCGTAGCGCGAGCGCACGTAGTCCGCGACGGTCACACAGGAACGCTCGCGCGCCGCCCGCCACAGTCGCGGCAACAGCACGAACAGCAGCGGGCACAACAGCGTCGTGTACGGCAGGGCGAAGAACCCGAGTGCCCCCGCCCCGTAGGCAAGTCCCGGCACGGCCGCGAAGGTGTAGGCGGTGAAGATGGACCCGCCGAGCAGGAACCACATGATCACCGTGCCGAACTGGCGGCCGGCCAGCGCCCAACCCTCCAGCGAGGGCAGCGCGGCGGTGGGGCGCAGCCGGCGCGCGGCCAACGCAATCAGTGAGGTGCCACCGAGCACTGCCACGAAGCCGGTCAACACTCCCGGGTCCGTCATAGGCGAAGTGACCCCCCGCGCTGGCTGGTCCGCATGGAGACTACGTAGCGCAGACCGGGGTGTCCACGGCCGCCGAGGGGCGGCGGCCCCTGATCCCGCTGGCCGGTACCGCGTGGCGGTTGCCGAAAAGAAATCTTCCGGCGCCGGTAAACCAACCGTCGCGCTGGTACAACTCTTGGGCAGCCGCCATCATGAGCCCGGCGGGTTGGATCGGAGGACGAGATGGTGTCAACGCTGACGCCGAGGGCAGGTTCGACATGCCTGAGCTGAACGTCTCCAACCGATCAGGGTTGAACCTTCGATCGGTGCTGCTGTGGAGTGCCGTCGGGCTCGTGGGAGCGATCGCCTGGGGCGTGCTGGCCCTCTCCCGAGGGGAGCGGATCTCGGCGATCTGGCTGGTCGTGGCGGCGTTGGGCTCCTACGCCATCGCCTATCGGTTCTACGCCCGCTTCATCGTCAAGCGGGTGCTGGGGGTCGATGACCGTCGGGCCACGCCGGCCGAGCGGCTGAACAACGGGATCGACTACCACCCGACCGACCGGCGGGTGCTGTTCGGCCACCACTTCGCCGCGATCGCCGGCGCCGGGCCCCTGGTCGGACCCGTGCTGGCCGCCCAGATGGGCTATTTGCCCGGAACTATCTGGATCATCGTCGGGGTGATCTTCGCCGGCGCGGTGCAGGACATGGTCACGCTGTTCTTCTCCATGCGCCGCAACGGCCGCAGCCTGGGGCAGATGGCCCGGGACGAGATCGGGCCGGTGGGTGGGGCCGCCGCGCTGATCGCGGTGTTCGCCATCATGATCATCCTGCTGGCGGTTCTGGCGCTGGTGGTGGTCAACGCGCTGGCTCAGTCACCGTGGGGCACCTTCTCCATCGCGATGACCATCCCGATCGCCCTGTTCATGGGCGTGTACCTGCGCACCCTGCGCCCCGGCAAGGTCATCGAAACCACGGTGATCGGGGTTGCCCTGCTGCTGTTCGCGGTTGTCGCGGGCAGTTGGGTGGCCGGATCGAGTTGGGCGGACACGTTCACCCTCAGCCCCCGAGCGCTGGTGATCTGGCTGATCGTCTACGGGTTTGCCGCGTCGGTGCTCCCGGTGTGGATGTTGCTCGCGCCGAGGGACTACCTGTCCACCTTCATGAAGATCGGCACCATCGGGCTGCTGGCGATCAGTGTGTTGATCGCGGCGCCGGTGCTGAGCAACGAGGCCATCACCAAGTTCGCCTCCACCGGGACCGGTCCGGTGTTCGCCGGCGCGCTGTTCCCGTTCGTCTTCATCACCATCGCCTGCGGCGCGCTCTCCGGATTCCACTCGCTGATCGCCTCCGGCACCACGCCGAAGATGATCCAGAAGGAATCCCAGGTCCGGATGATCGGCTACGGCGCGATGCTGGTGGAATCGTTTGTCGCGATCATGGCGCTGATCGCGGCCTCGATCATCGAACCGGGTCTCTACTACGCGATGAACGCCCCGGCCGGTTTGCTGGGCAACACGGTGCAGTCCGCCTCAGCGGCGGTCAACAACCTCGGCTTCGCGATCACCCCCGAAGCGCTCACCGCCGCAGCCAACACGGTCGGTGAACAGACCCTGGTCGCGAGAACCGGGGGAGCGCCGACGCTGGCCATCGGCATGTCGGAGATCTTCGCCGGGGTCTTCGGCGGCGCCGGGCTGAAGGCGTTCTGGTACCACTTCGCGATCATGTTCGAGGCGCTGTTCATTCTCACCACGGTGGACGCCGGCACCCGGGTCGGCCGGTTCATGCTGCAGGACACCCTCGGCAACCTGTACAAGCCGCTGCGCGAGGTGAGCTGGCGGCCCGGCGTGTACGCGACCAGCGCCGTTGTGGTGGGCGCCTGGGGCTACTTCCTGTACCAGGGCGTCAACGATCCACTCGGCGGGATCAACCAGCTCTTCCCGCTGTTCGGCATCGCCAACCAGCTCCTGGCGGCCGTCGCGCTGACCGTGTGCACCACCCTGCTGATCAAGAGCGGTCGACTCAAGTGGGCCTGGGTGACCGGGGTGCCGCTGGCCTGGGACGCCGCGGTGACCCTCACGGCCAGCTATCAGAAGATCTTTTCCGCGGATCCCAAACTGGGCTTTTTCTCGCAGGCGTCCAAGTTCTCCGCCGCGCTCGAGCAGGGCACCGTGCTCGCTCCGGCGAAGAACCTGGCCCAGATGAGCACCGTGGTGACCAACTCGCTGGTGGACGGCGTGCTGTCGGTCCTGTTCGCGTCACTGATCATCATCGTGATCGCGGACGCCGCGCGGGTCTGCTACCGGGCCTACCGCTCGCCGACCCCGCTGCCGAGCACGGAGGAGCCGTTTGTGGAGTCGCGCATCCTGGCTCCGGCGGGGCTCATGTCCGGCGGCGATGATCGGCGCGAAACCGCCTCGTCCGGCTCAGATCGGCCGCCGACGTGAACATCGGCACGCTGGTGCGCACCGCCAGGTGGTACCTGCGGGAGATCAGCGGCGAATCCCTATACGACCGCTACCTGCAGCACCACGCGGCGGAGCACAACGGCCAACCGCCGATGACCCGCGCCGAGTTCGAGCGCTGGCGGGTCGACCGAGCGGACACCGCACCCAACCCCCGCTGCTGCTAAGCACGGCGCCGGGCGCCGGCCGGTCGGGCTGGGTGGCTGGCTGGTCGGGGTTGGCTGCGCTTCGCTGACATCGACAGGAGGGCCGTTTCTAGCGGCTGGAAAGAGCCCTCCTGTCGATCTCGATGTCCCTGTATCGGGCGGGTGCGCGGAGCGCAAGTAGGGCGGCGATGCGGGTCACGGCCCGCAGGAGTAGCCCATGTACATCCTCGGAGACCAGCCGCACGGTTTCCCATCCCTGGCCGGCCAGCTCGATGTCCCGGAAACGGTCACGGTCCAATCGGTCTCTGTCGAAGTGCCCCGCGCCGTCGTACTCGATCGCCAGCCGGGCGTCGGGGTATGCCAGGTCGGCTCGGGCCAGGACAAACCCGTACTCGTCGAGGATCTCGTGCTGGACGGCGGGGCTGGGCAGGCCGGCTCGGACCAGGGCAACCCGCAGCCGCGTCTCC
>DASWST010000276.1:0-17753 GCA_036402515.1 Pseudonocardia sp. | reverse complement strand
AGCGACCATCGCCACTCACGAGTCAAGCGACTCTGCCAGCCTTGTGACGCGGTGCCGGTAGGCGGCCCGCGCGGCGAGCGCTTCGTCGAGGTCGACGGCGATGAATTTGGTGCGGGAGTTGGGGGCGGACTGGGCGACGATGTCGAGGTCGCCGGAGATCACCGTGCCGACCATCATGTAGCCGCCGCCGGATACCGCGTCGCGGTGCAGCACGATCGGCTCGACGCCGCCGGGCACCTGGATCGAGCCGATCGGGTAGGGCGCGTCGACGATGTTGGACGGGTCCTGGCCGGCGCCGAACGGGGGCTCCCGGTCGACCATCTCCAGCTCGGCGCCCTTGTAGCGGAAGCCGATGCGGTCGGCGACCGGGGTGAGCGTCCAGGTCGTGCCGAGGAAGGCCGCCCGGCCGGCGGCGGTGAGCCGGTGGTCGTAGAGGCCCATCACCACGCGGACCTCCATGTCCTTGCTCAGCACCGTCCGCAGCTCCTCCGGCACCCGGCGGCCGGCCGCCGCGCCCGGACCGCCGCCGATCGGGACCTGGTCGCCCGCGGCAAGTGGCCGGCCCTCCAGCCCACCGAGGGTGCCGAGGCCGTAGGTGGACCGGCTGCCCAGCACCTCGGGCACGTCGATGCCACCGGCCACCGCGACATAGGCCCTGGCCCCGGCGGTGAGGTAGCCGAAGTCGAGTCGGTCGCCGGCGCGCACCCGGAAGGACTCCCACGGCGGCCGCTCCTCGCCGTTGACCCGGGGCACCATGGCCGCCCCGGTGACCGCGACCACGGCGTCAGTGGTGAACGCCAGTTCCGGGCCGAGGTACACGCACTCCAGGGCGGCCGCCCCCGCGGGGTTGCCGACCAGCAGGTTCGCCGCCCGCAGCGAGTACTGGTCGAGCGCCCCGGACGGCGGGATGCCCACGTCGTAGTAGCCGGTGCGGCCGGCATCCTGGACGGTGGTGGACAGTCCGGGCTTGAGAACCTCGATCACGTTCACCGCAGCACCTCCAGCAGCCGGGCGTTGTAGCCGTCGGGGTCGTCCAGGAACGGCTGCAGGCTGAACTCGACCGGCCGCGCGGTGATCCGGAACGTGCCGGCCTCCACCTCGGCGAGGTACGCGTCGTAGCGCTCCCGGTCGATCGGGGTGAACTTGACGATGTCCGCCGGGCGGAAGTACACCATGAAATCCGCGAAGTCCGGCAGCGACTGTGTCGGGTCGTAGATCGGCGCGGGGGTGATGCCGAACATCTGGTAGCCACCCGCGCCGCGGACCGAGTAGATGCAGGAGAAGCAGCCGCCGTAGCCGATGGTCTGCTTGGGGGTGTCGGTACGCGGGCGCAGGTACTTCGGCACCAGGATCTGCCGCTCCCGGGGCACCATCTGGAACTTGAACGGCAGCCCGGCGACGAAACCGACCATCGAGGTGAACCAGGGTGAGCCGGAGTGCGCGGCGATGAACTCCTCGACGCCGGCGTAACCGTTGATCCGCGCGGCGTACTCGATGTCGGTGGCGTCCGGATCCTGGTGGCGGTCGCGGAAGCGCAGCAGCGTCTCGGTGGTCCACGGGTCGCGGTAGAACACCGGTATCTCCAGTACCCGGGTCGGCAGCGCGAGGTCGTGCGCGTCACCCACCTGCTTCTCCAGGTCCTGCAGCCGGGACAGCAGTTCGCGGGGCTCGATCACGTCCGGGTCGTAGCGCACCTGGTAGGACGCATTCGCCGGGCAGATCTCCAACACTCCGTCGGGCCGCTGCTCACGGAGCGCCTTGGTGATCGCCATGACCCGGAAGTTGGCCTGCAGGCTCATCTCCTCGGCCAGCTCGGCGAAGACGAACTCGTCGCCGCCCCAGCTGTAGCGCGCGGCCTGGACGTCGCTCACTGTTCCTCCTTGCGGTCGCGCAACCACTGCTCCAAGGTCCCGGTGTGGAACTCCGCGGCCGCGAACCACGGCTCGCCGAGCAACTCGGTGAACAGGCCGGCGGTGGTCGGTACGCCCTCCACGGCGAACTCCGCGAGCGCCCGGCGGCCGCGCCGGACCGCCGTCTCCCGGTCCTCGCCCCACACCACGATCTTGGCCAGCAGCGAGTCGTAGAACGGTGGAATTGTGCTGTCCGGCTCCAGCCAGGTGTCCACCCGAACCCACGGCCCGGCGGGCAGCACGACCCGCCCGACCTTGCCCGGTGACGGCAGGAAGTCACGGGACGGGTCCTCCGCGTTGACCCGGAACTCGATCGCGTGTCCGCGCGCCACGATGTCGTCCTGGCGCGGCCGCAATGGCTCGCCGGCCGCGATCCGGAGCTGGCCGGCCACCAGGTCGACCCCGGTAACCAGCTCGGTGGTCGGGTGCTCGACCTGGATGCGGGTGTTCATCTCGATGAAGTAGAAATCGCCGGTCGCCTCGTCGAGCAGGAACTCGACGGTTCCCGCGCCGCGGTATCCGACCTGCCTGGCCAGCCGCACGGCGGCGGACGCCATGGCCGCCGCGACGGCCGGGTCGATGCCGGGCGCGGTGGCCTCCTCGAGCACCTTCTGCCGCCGGCGCTGCAACGAGCACTCCCGCTCGTGCAGATGGACCGCGTTGTCGCCGTCGCCGAGCAGTTGAACCTCGATGTGCCGCGCCCGCCGCACGAAGCGCTCCAGGTACATCCGTCCGTCGCCGAACGCGGCAGCCGCTTCCTTCGACGCCGCCGGGAACGCCGAGCGCAGCCCGGCCTCGTGCTCAACTACCCGGATGCCCCGTCCGCCGCCACCCGCGGCCGCCTTGAGCATCAGCGGGTAGCCGATGTCCGCGGCGGCGGCAACCGCGGCGGCAACGTCGTCCACGCCGCCTCGAGTGCCCGGCACGGTCGGCACCCCGGCGGCCTCGGCGAGCTGTCGGGCCCGGACCTTGTCGCCCATCTGATCGATCACCGCCGCGTCCGGGCCGACGAAGATCAGCCCGGCATCGACCACGGCGGCGGCGAACGAGGCCCGCTCGGACAGGAACCCGTAGCCCGGGTGCACGGCGTCCGCGCCGGACGAGCGCGCGGCGTCCAGGATCGCCTCCACCGCGAGGTAGCTCTTGGTGGCCTGAGGTGGCCCGATCTCGACCGCCGCATCGGCCAGCCGTACGTGCGCCGCGGTCGCGTCGGCAGTGCTGTGTACCGCGACGGTGGAGATGCCCAGGTCACGGGCGGCACGGATGATCCGCACCGCGATCTCGCCGCGATTCGCGACGAGCAACCGTTTCATCCGGCCTCGATCACGGCGACCGCCTGGCCCGCTTCGACGATGTCCTCGTTCTCCACCAGGAACTCCACCATCGTGCCCGCCGCTCCGGCCGACACCTGGTGGAACGACTTCATCACCTCCACCAGGCAGACCGTGTCGTCGGCGCCCACTTGCTGGCCCTCGCTGACGAACGGGTCGCTGCCCGGATCTGCCCTGCGGTAGAAGACGCCGGGGATGGGCGAGAGAACTTCGTGCCGGGCCATCGAACTCCTTCGTCCAGGCGGTAATAAGGGTCGGAATAAAAGGGGTCAGCGGGCGGCCAGGTACGGCTGGAGGGACTCGTTGACCGCCTTGGCGAGGTCGACCGCGTTGGGGGTGTCCGAGTGCACGCACACGCAGTCCGCGCGCACCGGGAGCTCCTTGCCGTTCACCGAGCTGGCGATGCCCTCGGTGACCGCACGGACCGCACCCCGCGCCGAGGCGGCCGGGTCGAACGCGGCGTGCTCCCGGGTGATGATCAGCGAACCGTCGTCGCGGTAGTCCAGGTCGGCGTAGTACTCGGCGATGAACCCGGCATCCCGGGCGCCCCATACCTGCTCGTGCACCGTGCCCGACATGCCCATCAGCGGCACGCCGAACACCTCTGCCGCATCAGCAACCGCGGTGGCCACCTGCTCGTCGCGCGCGGCCATCCCGTAGAGCGATCCGTGCGGCTTGATGTGGTGCAACTCCATGCCGTGGCGGCTGAGAAACCCGGACAGCGCGCCAACCTGGTAGATCACGCAGGCGGTGAGCTCTTCCCGATCCATCTTCATCTCGCGCCGACCGAAGCCCTCGCGGTCAGGCAGCGACGGGTGTGCGCCGACCTTGACGCCGTGTTCCTTGGCCAGCACCACGGTCCGGTTCATCACTCTCGGGTCCGAGGCATGAAAACCGCAGGCCACGTTCGCCAACGTGATGAAGGGCATCAGCCCCTCGTCGTCGCCGCAGCGATAGATGCTGAAGGCCTCACCCATGTCGCAGTTGATGGCCACCATGGTCGGCTCCCTCCTGGCGCGTGCCGATGCTCCAGCAGTATCGCGCCAAGTCGGCCCGAACCGCTCGACATAGAGACGGAAGGCCAATACGTCCGGTACTCCGCCGAGATCGACACGAGGGCTGATTCGGGCGCGTTATAACAGCCTTGGTGTCGACCTCGGCGAAGCTCCTGGTTGGTTCAGCGGCGGGTGAGCTGAGCTGATACTTCCCTGACCTGTGACGGCTTACCCGGAGACCTGGGTGGCGGGCGTCGCGGCGCTGGTCCGGGCGGGGGTACTGGCCAACAGCGGGCGAAGTGGGGTCCGATGCAGGCCGGCGGCGAGCCGGGTGAGCACCACCCGCACCACCAGCCAGCCGGCCAGGCTGACCGCCACGCCCAACACCAGTCCGCCGAGCGTGTCGTGTGGCCAGTGCACGCCCAGGTACAGCCGGGAGAACGCGATCAGCAGCGCGGCCAGCACACCGACCCAGGCCAGCAGCTGACGGCTCACCAACAGCAGCCCGACCACCACGGCACCGGCCACCACGGCGTGATCGCTGGGAAACGAGGAGCCCTTGCCGCACTTGCCGATCGCGACGATGTCCGGCATCGTCCGGCACGGTCGTTTCTCACCGACCGCCTGGCCGAGCGGATGGGAGACAAGCTCGGCCAGCAGCACCCCGATGGGCGCCCAGATGACCGCGGCCATCGTGCTCGGGCTGGCCCGCCGGCGCGCGATCCAGAACGCAGCCACCCACAGCACCACGTACACCACCATCGCGTAGGTGCTCAGCAGCAGCATCGGTAAGTGCAGCCAGGGCGTGGACTGGGCGAAATTGTTGATCTCAGTGAGCAACTGCAGTTCAGCGGTCACAACGGTCCAATCGGAAGTCAGCGGCGTTCAAAAGGAGAGCCGGGTTGAGTCACATTTGGTGCAGCGCGGCGAACACCCGCAGGGTGTAGTCCTCCAACCGCTCGGTGCAGTGCTTGAGTTGTACGTCGGCGTCGGCGGCGGCGGGGGCGCCGAACACGTCACGGGCCTTGAGGTCCCGATGCCAGCGGCGCAGCCGCTCCAGGCTCTGTTCCTCTTCTTCCAGCTCGGCCAGGGTGAACTTGGCCTTGCCGATCTCCTTGTCGATCTCGGCATCGAACTTGCCGCAGTCGGCGATGAACTCCAGCCACTCGTCCTGGCGCTCCGCGGTGAACAGTTCGCCCAGCCGGCCGGCGTCGGTCTCGCCGCGGCCGACGGCGTCCAGTACCAGAACCTCGCCCGCGCCGCGCCTGGCCAACTCGGTCGCCCGGGTGATGCCCTCGGCGAACACCGGCACGTCCGGGGCCAGCCACGCTCCCTGTCCCAACGACACCGCCCCGATTCGCCGCAACTCCCGCCAGACCGCCACCCGGTGCCGCGACGGAGTGGCGGGGATCCGCACCACCAACACCACCCACCTACCGGTGCCGGTTTCAATCACACCGACGACAGTAGCCGCGGTTACATGACCGCTTGCCGCGTCAAACTGAGGTAGCGCTGAGGACGGTCGGCCCTGCCAGCCCCGGTTGAATGCTGGTGGCTATCGCAACATGGGCGAGGATGAACAGGTGGCCGACACTTCGCACCGCCCGAACCCAGCCTCCGGTGGAGCCGAGGACGCGGTCGCGGCGGCGATCGGCGCCTCGGTCCGCAAGGCGCGCCTGCGCAGCGGCCTGTCCACCCGTGAGCTCGCGCAGCGGGCCGGGATGTCCCAGCCGTTCCTCTCCAACATCGAGAACGGCCGCTCCACGCCCAGCGTGGCCACCCTCTACAAGCTGGCCTCGGCGCTCGGCGTCGGTGCCTCCGAGCTGCTGCCGGCCGGCAAAGACGACGGCGTCGTCGTGGTCAGGGCTGGTGAGGGGGTGCCAACCGGGATGGATGAAACGCCGGGTGTCGCGCAATCGGTGTTGTTGGCGGGCGCGCCAGGGCGTCTGCTGGAGGCCCGCTGGTGCGTCATCCAGCCCGGCCAACCGGCCGGTGACTGGTTCGAGCACGCCGGCGAGGACTTCCTGCACGTGATCGAGGGGGTGCTGCGCGTGGAGCTGGGCACCGGTCGGGTGGAGCAGGTGGGCGCGGGCGACTCGCTGTGGCTCGAGGGCGACATCCCGCACCGATGGGAGGTCGGACCCACCGTGGGGGCCACCCTGCTGCTTGTCACGGCACACGTACCTGGGGCCACGCACGGCCTGAAGTGATTTGTGAGAGAAATCGAAACCTGCTCGCAACGTGACGACATCCTGGCGTGACCCCGCGCCCATAACGTTCGGCCGGATTTACCGGCGGGCCATCACCGCCGGTGCCCCTCGACGCCAAGGATGCGGCCACATGCCACGAGCCGGCGGGACCAGGCGTACCAGCGCACGACGGCGCATCGGCTGCGCGCTCCTCGTCGCCCTCACCGCGATCGGGCTGGCCGCGTGCGGTGACGCCGGGCGCCGGGACGCGGCACCCGGTGGCAGCGCGGCCCCCGGCGCCCCGGCCGGCCCGCCCAAGCTGGCGATCGTCTACACCCCGCAGTTCCGGGACGGGTCGTGGGGCGAGGCGGCGCTGTCCGGTGCGCAGAAACTCAAGGACGCCGGCGTCATCTCGGCGTTCGCCACCCAGGAGAACGTGAGCCCCGGCGCCGACGCGCAGCGAGCCCTGCGCAGCTTCGCCGAACAGGGCTTCAACCCGATCATCGCGCACTCGTTCAACTACGGCGACGATGTCAAGAAGGTGGCCGCCGACTTCCCGCGCACGATCTTCGCCTACGCCGGCGGGTTCGGCGACATCTCGGCGAACGTGGCCGACTACGCGCAGCCCTTTTACCAGGCCACCTACCTGGAGGGCATCCTCGGCGCCGGCGCCACCACCGGCGGTGCGGTGGCCGGCGCGGGCGGGTTCGACATCCCGGTGTGCCGGGCGATGTTCAACGCCTATCTGGACGGCGCGAAGCTGGTCCGGCCGCGGACCACCGGCACGTTCGTCGCGGTCGGCGACTGGTCGGACGTGCAGAAGGCCAAGGAGGCCGCGCTGGCCCAGGCCGACCAGGGCGCCACCATGTTCGTCGGCTGCGGGCAGGGCCCCACGTTCGGCCAGGTCCAGGCCGCCGCCGAGCGCCATGGCGTGGCAAGCGGCTACAGCGGTGACATGTCCAGCCTGTCCCCCTCGGTGGTCTCCTCGTTCACCTGGAACCTGGACAAGGTGTTCGCCCAGATGGTGGCCGACGTCGCGGCGGGCAAGACCAACCCGACCCGCTACTTCCAGGTCGACATGGCCGAGGGCGGCATGGCTGTGGTGATCAGCCCGGCGTGGCAGTCGAAGATCCCCGCCGAGGTGATGGCCACCTATCAGCGGAAGCTTGCGGACGTCACCAGCGGTGCGTTCACCGTCCGGTACGCCGACAAGTGATAGCCCGGTGACTCCGGCGGCTGGGACTCCGGCGGCGGTGATGCTGGGGATCCGACGCACCTTCGGCGCCGGTCCCGCTGCCCTGGACGGCGTCGACCTCACCATCAACGCGGGCGAGGTGCATGCCTTGCTCGGCGAGAACGGCGCGGGCAAGACCACCGCGATGCGCATCCTGGCCGGGCTGGACCGGCCGGACGCCGGCACCGTCGCGGTGGGCGGCGCCCCGGTCACCGAGTTCGCGCCTCGGGGCCTGCGCGAACGCGGCGTGGCAATGGTGCAGCAGCACTTCACCCTGGTGCCGACGCTGACCGCCGGGGAGAACTTGGCCATGGCCCGGCCGAGGGGCCGGCTACGGCCACCGGCCCGCCAGGTGCGCCGCCGGGTGGACGAGCTGGCCGCCCGACACGGCCTGGCGCCGGTGCCCACCGATGTCCCGGTCGGGCGGCTCTCCGTCGGGGAGCAGCAGCGGCTGGAGATCCTGCGCGCGCTGGACGCCGACGCCCGACTGCTGATCCTGGACGAGCCGACCGCGGTGCTGGTCGACGCCGAGGCCGATGCGCTGCTGACGGTGTGCCGAGGGCTGGCCGCCGAGGGCCACGCCGTGGTGATCATCACGCACCGGCTGGGCGAGGTGTTCGCCGGCTGCGACCGGGTCACCGTGCTGCGCCGGGGCGCCGTGGTGTGCGCGGGCGAGCCGGTGGCCGAGCACGACCGGGCCAGCCTGGCCACCCGGATGGTGGGCAGCGCTCCCACGGCGGCCCGCTCGCGGGTGACCGCGGCGTCCCCGGACGGCGCGGTCCGGCTGCGGCTGCGTGGCGCGGCGCTGCGCCGGTTGCAACCACTGGACCTGGAGGTGCGGGCCGGCGAGGTACTCGGTGTGGCCGGGGTGGACGGCAACGGCCAGGCCGAGCTGGAGGAGCTGCTGGCCGGGGTGACCGGCGCCGAACAGGGCACCGTCCGGGTGGACGACGCACCGGTGCCGGTCGCTGCGCCGAGGGAACGGATCGCCCGGCGGATCGCCTACGTCCCGGCCGACCGGTACCGGCGAGCGCTGGCCGGCCCGCTCTCGCTCGCCGACAACCTGGAGCTCGGCCGCGGTCCGAGCCGGCGCCAGCCGAGGCCGCGGCGCGAAGCCCAGGCCGCCCCGGCACTGACCGAGTGGGACGTCCGCGCGACCGGCCCCGGCGCCCCCGCCGCCAGCCTGTCCGGCGGCAACGCCCAGAAGCTGGTGCTGGCCCGCGAGCTGGCCGCCGAGCGTGCGCTGGTGGTGGCCGCCCAGCCCACCCGGGGGCTGGACCCGGAGGCCGCGCGCATGATTACCGAGCGGCTGCTGGACGCGGCGGCCGGTGGCGCCGCGGTGGTGTGGTTCGGCGCCGAGCTGGATGAGTTGTTCACGATCGCCGACCGACTGATCCTGCTGGCCGGCGGCCGCACGTCCGCGCCGTTCACGCCGCCCTACGACCGCGCCGCCATCGGCATGGCCATGGTCGGAGGGCACCGGCGGTGACGCTGACCGATCCCCGTCCACCGAAGGCGCCCAGCGGTCCCGACGGCGTGCTCGCCCGGCTGCTCGACCATCCCGAGCGGCGTTCCCGGACCGCCCTGGTCGCCGTGCCGGCACTGGCGCTGCTCGGCGCGCTGGTGGTCGGCGGGGTGCTGATGGCGATCGAGGGCGTCGCCCCGCTGTCGGCCTACGGCGAGGTGGTGCGCGGGGTGCTCGGCCGGTCCCGTGGCCTCTCCGACACCGCCGTGGTGGCGACCCCGCTGATCCTGCTCGCGCTGGGCATCACGGTGGCCTACCGGGCCAGGGTGTTCACCATCGGCGCGGAGGGCCAGTACCTGGCCGGGGCGCTGGCCGGCACCGCCTTCGCCACCGCCGCCCCGCTGCGGGTGCTGCCGGCGGCGGTGTTGTTGCCGTGCGCGCTGGCCGTCGCGGTGCTGACCGGCGCGGCCTGGTCCGGTCTGACTGCGTGGCTGCAGAGCCGGTTCGGGGCCAGCGTGGTGATCACCAGCCTGCTGCTCAACTACGTCGCCGCGGCGGCGCTGGCCTGGGCGGTGCGCGTCGGGATCCGGGATCCTGGCGCGTTCACCCCGCAGAGCCGCCCGGTCGCGGCGCTGCCCGATCTGCCCGGCACCGCGATCCACCTCGGCTTCCTGTTCGCGCTGGCCGCCGTGCCCGCGCTGGCCGCCGTGCTGCGCCGCACCCGGTTCGGCTTCCGGGTCGAGGTGCTCGGCGCGAGCCCAGAGGTGCTTGCGGTGAACGAGTCCCGCCCGGCCGCGACCCGCCTGGCGGTGCTCGCGGTGGCCGGCGCGTTCGCCGGGCTCGCCGGGTTCGTCGAGGTCTCCGGGGTGACTGAGCGGATGACTCCGGCGTTCGCCACCGGGTATGGCTTCACCGCGATCATCGTCGCGCTGCTGGGCCGGCTGCGCCCGGTGGGTGTGCTGGTCGCGGCGCTGGTGCTGGCCGGCCTCACAGTCGGTTTCGACGAGGCCGAGCGGGTGTTCGTGATCCCCTCGGCGACCGTCGGGGTGATCCAGGCGTTGATCATTGTGTTCTTCGTCGCCGGCGATGCGCTGAGCCGCCGGAAGGCGGGCTGAGCCGATGGACACCCTGTTCACGCTGGCAACGCTGGCCGCGGCGATCCGGCTGGCCGTCCCGGTCGCGGTGGCCGCGCTCGGCGAGGTGCTGACCGAGCGGTCCGGCGTGCTCAACCTCGGGCTGGAGGGCACCATGCTCTTCGGCGCGCTGGCCGGCTACACCGGAGCCAGGGTGGGCGGCCCGTGGCTCGGGCTGCTCGCCGGGCTGGGCGCCGGCGCGGCCTGCGGCGCGGTGCTGGCGCTGCTGATGGTGGTGGTGCGGGCCGACCAGATCGTCACCGGGCTGGCGTTCACCCTGTTCGCGGTGTCGGCGACGACCTACCTGTTCGAGCTGTCGTACACCATCGGCGAGCCACCGCCCCGGATCGAGAGTCTGTCCATGGTCCCGCTGGTGGTGATCGTGCTCGCGGTGCTGGCCGGCGTGTGGTTCCTGCTCACCCGTACCGTCGCCGGGCTGGTGCTGACCGCCGCCGGGGACGCGCCGGGCGCCGCGGACGCGCTCGGTTACCGGGTCGCGCACGTCCGGTCCGCCGCGACGGTGGCGGGCTGCGCTCTCGGTGGGCTGGCCGGCGCCATGCTTGTGTGCGGCCCGCTCGGGCTGTTCGTGCAGAACGTGACCGCGGGTCGCGGCTGGGTGGCGCTCGCGCTGGTGGTGTTCGCCCGCTGGCGGCCCGGCCGCGCGGTGGCCGGCGCTCTGCTGTTCGGGCTCTGCGACGCCGCGCAGCTGCGCCTGCAGGGCACCGCCACCGCGATTCCCTATGAGGTGTTCCTCGCGCTGCCCTACCTGGTAACACTGGTGGCGCTGATGGTGCGGGCCCGCCGTAGCGACACCCCGGCGGCCCTGGCCATCCCGTTCGTCAGGGGGAGATCCAGGTGAACCCGGTTGACCTGCGGATCGGTCCGGCGCTCGTCGTCCCGGTCGCCTCGGCCCCGTTCACCGGCTACGTCGAGGTCACCGCCGGGGTGATCACCCACCTCGGACCGGTGCCCACCGAGGCGGCGGCTACCACCACAGCAGCCTCGGCCGGCCGGATCATCATCCCCGGCCTGGTCAACACGCACTGCCACACCAGCCAGCAGCTGGGCCGTGGCCTGGGCGACGACGTCGACCTGCTCACCTGGCTGCACGATCGGATCTGGCCCTACGAGCTGGCGCTCACCGAGGCGGACGCGGAGCTGTCCGCGCTGGTCTGCGCCATCGAGCAGATCCGCAATGGCGTGACGCTGATCGCCGACCCGGGCGGCCGGCACGTGGACGGGATGGCCCGGGGGTTGGCCACCGCCGGGATCCGGGCGCTGCTCGGGCGCAGTGCGATGGACTCCGGGGAGGGGCGCCCGCCCGGTGATCGGGAGTCCACCGACGAGGTGCTCGCCCCGCAGGACGAGCTGGTCGTGCGCTGGCACGGCAAGGACCGGATGCGCTTCTCCTACACCCTGCGCACGATCTTCAACTGCTCCGACGAGCTGATCACCGAGACGGTGGATCGGGCGCGGCGGCTCGGCACCGTCGCGCAGATGCACGTGGCGGAGATCCCCGAGGAGAACGAGCACTGCCGGGCCACCCGGGGCACCACCACCGTGCGCCACCTCGACCGGCTCGGCGTGCTGGGCCCCGATCTGCTCGCGGTGCACGCGGTGTGGGTGGACGACGAAGAGATCGCGCTGCTGGCCGACCGGGGCGCCCCGGTATCGCATAACGCGGCGTCCAACCTGAAGATCCTCGGCACGCCCAGGATCGCCGACATGCTCGACGCGGGTGTGCTCGTCGGGCTGGGCACCGACGGCGCTCCGTCGAACAACCGGATGAGCATCATCGACGAGATGTGGCTGGCCGCGATCGTGCAGAAAGGTGTGCGCCGCGACCCCACCGTGCTGCCCGCCGAGGCCGTGCTGCGGATGGCCACCGCGGACGGCGCCCGGGCACTCGGGCTGGCCGACGTTGCCGGCACCCTGGAGTTCGGCACCGCCGCCGACCTGGTGGTCATCGACCCGTTGACGGCGAACTTCGCCACCGCCGCCGACCCGGTGTCCGCGCTGGTCACCGCGCTGAAGACGGAGAACGTGGAATCCGTGCTGTGCGACGGCGAGTGGCTGCTGCTGGACCGTCGGATCACCCGCGTCGACGAATCCGCGGTCCTCGCAGAGGCCGCCGACCGGGCCGCCGCGGTGCGCCGCCGCGCCGGCCTGACCATCAGCTGAAACAGGAGGAGGCCGATGTCCGCCCCCGCCGCGCTGCCCACCATCGACGTCAGCTCGTTCGCCACCGGCGCCCCGCCGACCCCGGCCCAGGACGCGACCGCCGCCGAGCTGGACCGGACCTGCCGGGAGATCGGCTTCTTCCTGGTCACCGGGCACGGCGTCCAGCCCGAGGTGAAGGTGGCGATGATGGCCGCTATGCGCCGCTTCTTCGCCCTTCCCGCCGAGGAGAAGCAGCGGATCGCGATCGGCAACTCCCGGTGCCACCGGGGATACGTGGCGATCGCCGAGGAGATCCTGGACGACGCAAACCAGACCGCCGGTGACCTCAAGGAGTCGATCGACACCGGCGGCGAGCACAGCCCCGACCATCCCGAGGTGCGCGCCGGGGTGCCGATGTTCGGGCCCAACCAGTTCCCCGCCGACCCCGGGTTCCGGGCGGCCTGGGAGGCCTACCGCGGGCAGGTCATCGAGGCCGCCCGGCGGGTGCAGCGGGCCATGGCCAGGGCGCTGGGTCTACCCGACGAGTTCCTGCTCGACCGGCCCGGCGGCGAGGTCATGTACCACCTGCGGCACCTGCACTACCCGCCGCGGGACACCGTCGCGCCGGGGCCCAACCAGCTGGGCTGCGGGGCGCACACCGACTACGGCACGGTCACCCTGCTCGCCGACGACGGCGTCGGCGGGTTGCAGGTGATGCGCCGGGACGGGACCTGGATCGAGGTGGCGGTCCCGGACGACCGGCTGGTGGTCAACATCGGCGACCTGATGGCGATCTGGACCAACGACCGCTGGGTCTCCAACCCGCACCGGGTGATCAACCCGCCGCACACCGACCGCTACTCGATGCCGCTGTTCGTCACCCCGCCGTTCCACGCCGAGATCAGCTGCCTGGACACCTGCCTGCGGGCCGACGAGGAGCCGCGCTACCAGCCACAGCAGGCCGGTGCCTACCTGGTGAGCCGGCTCGACGCCACGCACAGCTACCGCAATCCCCTACTCGCCGGGTGAGCGGACGCCTCATCTAGCAGGGTCAGCGGGCGATCGTAGGACTCCCGGACCAGCCGCAAGTGCGTGTAGGACTCCACGCCGCGCACGCCCGGTACCGCCCGGATGGTCTCCAACAGCTGGAACACTCCCTCCGCGGAGTGGTTCATGATCGTGCAGACGGCGTCGCAGCGGCCGATCGCGGTGGCCAGGTAGTCGACCTGGGTCATCCGGCGGATCGTCTCCAGCGCCTCATCCGCCCGGTCGTCGAAGCTGAGCGCGACGCCGAGCACCTGGGCCATGCCGAGTGCGCCGGGATGCACCCGGGCGCCCACGTGCACGGTGCCCGACTCCTGCAGCCGCAGCACCCGGGTGCGCGCCGCGCTGGTGGAGAGCCCGACCGCCTCGCCCAGGTCGGCGAAGGAGGTCCGCCCGTCGCGTTGCAGCAGGGCCAGCAGCCGCCGGTCCACCTCGTCGAGCACGGTCGGCTGGTACAGCCCGGGCGGGAAGAAGGTGTCCTTGAGGATCTCGGTGTAGACAGCGGTGTCCACCCGTTGCACGCCGGGCAGCGCGCAGATCAGCCGGATGTCGCCGGCGAGCGTCGCCTGGGTCTGGCTGCGCAGCTCGGCGACCAGCGAATACTCGCCGGCAACCACCGAGACGAAGACCGCGTCCTGCATCCCCGCGATCTGCTCGGCCACCGCCAGCACCGGCCCCCGCACGGTGACCGCGACGTGCGCGTAGGCGTCCAGCCCGAAGACCGAGGGGTGGACCACGCCGACGATCCGGACCACCCCCGACTCGAGCAGGCGCTGCATCCGGGCCCGGGCACTGGGCCGGGACAGCCCGAGCGTGCGGGACAGCGCCTCGTAGGTGGCGCGCCCGTCGCGCTGCAGGTGCGCGAGCAGCGCGAGGTCGACGTCATCGAACTCGGCCCTCTGTTCGGCACCGTTCGACATCGCGGGTTCCCCTCGCTGTTTCAGGGAAGTGAACTCTAGCGGCCTCCACGTTTCAGAGCATCAATAACGTAGGCAGCTGAGCTATCTTCTTTACATTATTAGCGTGGATTCATCCTAATGAGTCTCGTTCTTGTTTCCCCTCGACCGTGCCCAGCGCCGCCCGGAGGAGTCATGACCGGACCGCATCTCACCCGACGGCGGGTCCTCGCCGGAATGGCGACGGCGGCCGGCGCGGTACTCGCCGGGTCGGCACTCGCCGCCTGCGGTAGCTCCAGCTCCTCCGGGGCGCCGGACCCGGCGGGATCGGCCGTCCCGGCCGGCACCACGGCGAAGTGGCCCAAGCTGACCGCGCGCGAGGTGGTGCTCGCCGGTTTCGGCGGTGAGACCTACCAGATCCGGCACCAGGAGACGTTCGACCCGTTTGCCACGGTGTCCGGGGCACGGGTGATCGACGCGCCCTGGGATTACGGCAAGTTCATCAACATGATCCCCAGCCCGACACCGGAGTGGGATCTGATCGACTTCGACGGCTACTCGGTGGCCGGGCTCATCCTGGCCGGCAAGGCCACCGGCAAGCTGGCCGACTGGGTCCGCCGGTGTGACCTGGTGCCGACGGAGTACCGGGACTACTGCGCGGGCGGGTACGCCTGGAGCAACGTGCTCGGCTACTCCGCCAAGCTCGGCGCGACTCCTTCGAGCTGGGCCGACTTCTTCGACACCGCGAAGTTCCCCGGCAAGCGGGCGTTCCCCAAGTCGCTGTACATGGGCACCGTGGAGGTGGCGCTGCTCGCCGACGGGGTGACCAAGGACAAGGTCTACCCGCTGGACTTCGACCGGGCGTTCGCCAAGCTGAACACGCTCCGCGGCGACCTGGTCTTCTACGACACCTACGCGCAGGGCCAGCAGTACATGGCCCAGGGCAGCACGGCGATGATCCTCACCTCGAGCAGCCGCATGCAGCAGCTCAAGGACGACGGCCAGCCGGTCGACTACACCTTCCAGGACGGGATCCTCTACCCGTGGAGCTCGTTCACCATGCCGAGGAACCCGCCGCACGCGGACGCGGCGAACGCGCTGCTCGACCTCATGTCCACCCCTGAGCAACAGGCCGCCATCGCCAAGAAGCTGCATCTCGGACCCACCGTCTCGGCCGCGTTGGCGCTGCTCTCCCCCGCCGAGCTGGCGATGATCCCGAGCGCTCCGGCCAATGTGGCCAAGCAGCTCACCATCGACGTGGCCAGCTGCGCGGCGCAGGACGAGGAGTACGTCAGGCGGTTCACCGCCTGGGTAGGCACATGACCGTGACGGCGAGCGAAACGGCGGCGCAGGCACCAGTGACCCGGCTCCGGTCGGTCTGGGACGGCAGCGGCGCCCGCTGGCTGTTCCTGCCCCCGGCGGTGCTGCTGGTGATCGGCCTGGTCGGCCCGCTGGTCGCGGTTGTGCTGGCGGGCAGCGCCGAGCACGGTCTGGTCGGGATGTTCGCCCAGCCGTTCCAGAGCGAGCTGTTCCTGCGCGCGGCATGGCGGACGCTGTGGCTGTCCGCGCTGGTCACCGCGTGCACGTGGGTACTCGGGGTGATCTACGCGCTGGCCCTCGGGTTGGCCCCGGCGTGGCTGCGCCGGGTGCTGTTCGGGGTGCTGTTCCTGACGTTCTGGGTGTCGCTGCTGGTGCGGACCTACGGCTGGGTGCTGACCCTGCAGCCGGCCGGCGCGCTGGACCGGCTGGTCGAGGCGCTCGGCCTGGCGGACAACGGGCTGGGGCTCTACCAGACCACGGCCGGCCTGGTTCCGGCGATGGTGCACATCATGCTGCCCTACCTGGTGCTGCCGGTGTACGCGGCGCTGCGCGGTATTGATCCCGCGCACCTGCGGGCGGCGCGTGGCCTCGGCGCCGGCGAGGTGCTGACCCTGCGCAAGGTGGTGCTGCCCGCGCTGCGCGGCGGGTCGGTGGCCGGCGCGGTGATCGTCTTCGTCATGTCGCTCGGCTTCTACGTCACCCCGGCGTTCCTCGGCGGGCCGGGCAGCCAGCTGGTCGCCACCGTGATCGGCACCGAGTTCGGCCGGCTGCAGAACCTCGGCGGCGCGGCGGCGATGGGCGTCGTACTGCTGGTGGTGACCCTCGGCCTGTACCTGCTGGCCGACCGGTTCGGCAAGATCAGCGAGCAGTGGGAGCGGATATGACGGACCAGCCGCCCGCCCCGCTGCGCCGGACCGCGATCACCGTCAGTGTGCTCGGCGCGCTGATCGCGATCTTCCTGCTGGCCCCGATGCTGATCATTCTTCCGGTCGGCCTGAGCGCCAACACCTTCCTGCGGTTCCCGCCCTCGGCACTGTCCACCCGATGGTTCGAGGAGATCTTCACCGACCCGGCCTGGCGCGCGGGTGTCGTCCAGTCGGTCAGGGTCGCGGCGGTCGCGACGGTGCTGGGGGTGGTCGCCGGAACCAGCGCGGCCCTCGCGCTGCGCCGGTTGCGCCGGGGCCGGCGGGTGGTCCGCACCGCGCTGATCGCCCCGATGGTGATCCCGCAGCTCGTCCTCGCACTCGGGCTGTACCTGGGTGTGCGGGACCTGGGCGGGACGGCCGGCATCGCCACGTTGATGCTCGGTCAGGCGGTGCTGGCCACGCCCCTGGTGTACCTCACCGTCACCGCCGGGCTGTCCACCGTCGACCCGGCGCTGTCCCGCGCCGCGCACGGCCTCGGGCACCGCTGGCCATCTGTACTGATCCGGGTGGAGTTGCCGCTGGTGGCGCGCACCATTGCCGGGGCCAGCGTGCTCGCGTTCGGCCTGTGCTTCGACGAGTCGGTACTGGCCTACTACCTGAGCCCGCCCGGCCAGGAGACCCTGCCCACCCGCATCTGGCTGGCCGCCAGCCAGCAGGCCTCGCCGGTGATCGCGGCGGTCAGCACGCTGGTCATCGGCCTGGCGATCGCGCTGATGGGGTTGTCAGTTGCGCTCACCGGAACGCGGAGAGACAGATGAGCACGAACGTCCGCATCGAGGCGCTGACCGTCCACCTGTCCGGCACCCGGATCCTGCACGAGGTGGGCCTCGAGGTCCCCGCCGGTTCGTTCGTCACGCTGCTCGGCCCCAGCGGCAGTGGGAAGACCACCACGCTCAATGTGCTCGCCGGGTTCGCTCCGGCCAGCGCGGGCCGGGTGCTGCTGGACGACCAGCCGATCGAGGGCCTGCCCGCCCACCGCCGCGACATCGGCTTCGTGTTCCAGAGCTATGCGCTGTTCCCGCACCTCACCGTGGAGCAGAACGTCGAGTTCGCGCTGCTGGCCCGCAAGGTTCCCCGGGCCAGGCGCCGGGAGTTGGTGGCCGGCGCGCTGGAACTGGTCCGGCTCCCCGGGCTGGGCGCCAGGCCGGTC
>DASWST010000275.1:0-7909 GCA_036402515.1 Pseudonocardia sp. | reverse complement strand
AGGCTGGCGACAAGGCGGGGCGTGCCGCGCGGGTGCGCGAGCTGCTCGACCAGGTCGCGCTGCCTGTCGCGACCGCTCAGCGCTACCCGAACGAGTTGTCCGGCGGGCAGCGGCAGCGGGTGGCGATCGCCCGCGCGCTGGCCCTGGACCCGGCGTTGGTGGTGTGCGACGAGGCGGTGTCCGCGCTGGATGTCCTGGTGCAGGACCAGATCCTGCGGCTGCTGCGGAACCTGCAGGACGAGCTGGGGGTGAGCTACCTGTTCATCTCGCACGATCTCGCGGTGGTCAGGGAGGTCTCGCACGATGTCGTGGTGATGAAGCAGGGCCAGGCGGTCGAGCAGGGCCCGGTGGCCCAGGTTCTCGGGGCGCCGAAGGCTGAGTACACCCGCCGGCTGCTGGCGGCGGTACCGGGCACCGGGGTGTTCGCCTAGCCGAGCTTTCTGGCGTGCGGCGGCGGCCAGCGGGCGCGAAACTTATCTCTGTTGGGGGGTGCCGATGAGCACGGCGATCGAGTGGCGACGGGACCTGCACGCCCACCCCGAGGTGGGCTTCACCGAGTTCCGCACGGCGAGTCGGGTGGCCGGGGCGCTGGCCGATCTCGGTTGGGAGGTGGTCACCGGGCCCGACGCCATGGTGGCGGGGGAGCGGCTGGGGGTGCCGCCCGAGGCCGTGCTGGACGCCGCCTACCAGCGGGCCGAGGCCGAGGGCGGCGACCCACGGTTCCTGCCCGCGATGCGCGGCGGACACACCGCGGTGGTGGCCACGCTGAAGGGCCCAGCGCGCGGCCGTGCGGTCGGGCTGCGGGCCGACATGGATGCGCTGCCGATCCTCGAGTCGTCCGAGTCCGGGCACCGGCCGACGCGGGACGGCTTCGCGTCCCGATGGTCGGGGACGATGCACGCCTGTGGACACGACGGGCACGTCGGGATGGCGGTGGAGCTCGCCCAGCGGCTCGCGGCCGACCCGCCAGAGGCGTCCGTGACGATCTTCTTCCAACCGGCGGAGGAGGGCGGCCGGGGTGGTCGGGCGATGGCCCCCACCGGGCTCGTCGATGGGATCGACCTGTTCCTGGCCGTGCACCTCGGCTTGTCGCTGCCCACCGGGGCGCTCACCCCGTCGAACGATGGACTGCTGGCCAACTCCAAGCTGCGCGCGGTGTTCCACGGTCGAGCCGCGCACGCCTCGCTCGCCCCGCAGGACGGCCGCAACGCGTTGCTCGGGGCAGCCTCGGCCACCCTCGCGCTGCAGGGGCTGACCCGGGTGGCCGGACACCAGACACGAGTGGCGGTTGGCCGGATCAGCGGCGGGACGTCGAGCAACATCGTGCCCGATATCGCCGAGGTCCTGCTGGAGACGCGCGCCGACGACGGCGCGATCAACGCCGATCTCGAGGAACGGGCGCGCGCCATGCTGACCGGGGCCGCGCAGATGCACGGGCTGACCGTCGAGGTTGAGCTGATCGGTTCGGTGACCACCGCCCGGGCCGACCTCTCGGCGGCGGAGGCGGTGACGGCGGCCGGGCGGGCGGCCGGCCTGCGGGTGGTCGAGCCGGCCGCCGACAGCGCCGTGGCCAGCGACGACGCCACCGCGCTGATGCGGCGCGTGCAGGCCCACGGCGGTGCGGCCACCTACGTCGGGTTGGGTGCGGACCTCGCCGGCCCGCACCACACCCCCGGCTTCGACTTCGACGAGGCGGCGCTGGCCCCGGGCGTCGACTTCCTGGAACAGCTGATCAGGACCTGACGGTCAGGCCGGCACCGGCGGCCGGGCGGGCGCCGACGGTCAGGCCAGGTCGGGTCGGCGCGGAGTGCGCTCGCCGGCCTCCACCGGGACGGTGACGGTGTTCCCCGCGGGCGGCAGCGGGCAGGTCGCGTATGCGGTGAACGCGCAGGGCAGGTTCACGGTCCGGTTGAGGTCGAGCAGCACCGTGCCGTCCTCGGCCGGGTCGTCGGTCTTCAGGATCCGCCCGCCGCCGTAGGTCGCCTGGCCCGAAGTGCCGTCGCGGAAGTGCAGCGAGAGGCCACCCTGCTTGCCGGGCAGCGCGACCAGCGTCTGCCGCGCGCCATCAAGGTCGAAGTGCACCTCGCCGACCGCGGTGAAGTAGTGGTGCAGGCCCTCCACCACCGCATCGACGGTGATCGGGCTGGGCTCCGGATAGGGCTCGTACCGGCCGGTGACCACCCACCGGGAGTTCACCGGGTAGGTGGGAACGCCGTCGAACGCGGTGCGGGTGATTGCCCGCGGGTCCCGGACGCGCAGCGCGTAGCTGTCCGTGCGGCGGATCACCTCGACGCGTCGCTCGCCCACTGTCACGAGCACCCCGGGCTGGCCGTCTTGCGGTTCGATCCGGACCGTGCCGTCCACGGTGGCACCGTCGACCTCCAGCTTGTCACCGGGTGCCGCGGTGATCTCCACGCCGCCGTCGTCGGTGCTGCGCCAACTGCCAGGCAGGTCGGGGTAGCCGGCGGGAGCACTGGTCAGCCACTGCAAGGCGGTGAGGCTGAGCCACCCGTGCGGCTCGCGGAGGACCGATTCGCGCTCGGCGTGCCAGCTCGTCCAGGCCTCGGTGAGCTCGGTGTTCTCCGTAGTGGTCATGGGGGATGCACCTTTCGTCCGTGGTCGCGACACTGCCTATAACTCCGATGACGCGATCAGACATACCAGCTTCGACGAATCTGTTCGGGGTAGGAGGCCTCCCATGGCGCATCGACTGCTGTTGCTCCGGCACGCGAAGTCCTGCTGGGACGATCCAGCTCTGGCCGACCACGATCGTCCGCTGGCCAAGCGCGGCCGACGAGCCGCCGAGGGGGTTGGCGAGCACCTCCGTGACGCCGGTCTGCGCCCGGGCCTGGTGATCTGTTCTCCGTCCCGGCGCACCCGGGAGACTCTCGAGCTGCTGTCCCTGGACGGGCCGGAGGTCCGGCTCGAGGACGCCGTGTACGAAGCCAGCGAGAGAGACCTCACCGGCGTCGTCCGTGGCCTGCCCGAGGCCGTCGAATCTGTGCTGCTCATCGGCCACAATCCAGCCATGGGCGACCTCGCGGCGCGGCTCTGCGGCCAGGACCGCACCGAGGCGGCCGGTCGGCTGCGCGAGAAGTTCCCCACCGGCGCCCTAGCGGTGTTCGAGACCGACAAGACGTGGCGCGACCTTGAACCCAGCGGCACCCGACTCGTGTCATTTCGGACTCCGCGAAACCCGGACGGCTGACTCAACCATTCCTGCGCCCACGGGCTGTGCGGTACCAGCGTGGGTTCATGCCGCGTCGACGCTCTGTAAACACACCCGAGCTAGCGTCGAGCCATGGCTGTTCGAGCAATTCGTGGCGCGACTCAGGTCGAGGACAACTCGCGAGAGGTGATCCTCGAGGCGTCCGCTGAGCTGGTGTCCGAAATGCTGGGACGGAACGGCATAGACGGCGAGGACCTCATCTCGATCATCTTCACGACCACCCCAGATCTGGACGCGGCCTTTCCTGCCTACGCCGCCAGGAAGATGGGGCTCACCGACGTCCCGCTCATGTGCGCGACAGAGATCGCCGTTCCCGGGGCAATGGAGCGGGTGATTAGGTTGCTGGCGCACGTGGAAACCGAGCATCCGCGCCCCGCGATCAGGCACACCTATCTCCATGGCGCCGCCGCGCTGCGCACGGATCTCCCTCGGTAGCTGAATCGACCACACTCTGTGTCGTGGTGCGGGCGACACTCGCGTCGGCGATGCTGTCCCTGTCCAGGCTCCAGCGCCGTATCCGGAGAGGAACCCGTGCCTTCCAGGCTGCTGCTGACCGACGGCTGGTTGCTCCCGATGGCGCCCGACCTGCCCACGGTGATCCGCGGCGACCTGCTGGTCGAAGACGGCCGGATCGTCCGGGTCGGCCGGTTCGGTCCGGTGGCCGACGCCGAGGTGCTGAGCTGCACGGGTCGGATCGTGCTGCCCGGTCTGGTGGACACCCACCGGCACACCTGGCAGACCAGCCTGCGGGCGATCGCGGCGGACTGGACGCTGGGCCAGTACTTCGAGCGCATGCGGGGCCGCCTCGGCGACGGTTTCGAACCCGAGGACATCTACGCCGGGACCCACCTGGGGTTGCTCGAGGCGCTCGCCGGAGGGATCACCACGCTGGTCGACTGGTCGCACAACATCAACTCGCCGGCGCACGCCGACGCCGGGTGGCAGGCCCTGGTCGATTCGGGGGCACGGGCGGTGTTCGCCTACGGGGTCAGCAATCGTCAGGCCACCGGGCGGGACAGGTCCCTGCACACCCGGGATGTGGCCCGGCTGCGCACAGAGCTGGCCGCGTCGGATGCCGCGCTGGTCACCCTGGCAATGGCAGTGCGCGGGCCGGAGACGTCCACCGTGCAGACCTGTGCGGCCGACTGGGCGATGGCCCGGGAGCTGGCGGTGCCGATGACCGTGCATGTGGGCGGCGGGCTGCGCGGCGCGGGCGGCGGAATCTGGGCGCTGGCCGAGCACGACCTGCTCGGGCCGGACATCACCTACGTGCACTGCAACATGCTCGGCGACGACGAGCTCGACCTGATCGCCGGCTCCGGCGGGCGGGCCTCGGTGGCTCCGGAGGTGGAGGCCAACATGGGCCACGGCCCGGCGGCCACCGGGCGGCTGCGGGCCCGCGGCATCCCAACCGGGCTCTCCGTGGACGTGTGCACCAATGTCGGTGGCGACCTGTTCGCCGCAATGCGCACGGCGCTGGCCGTGCATCGCGGCCAGGCCAACGCCGAGGCGCTGGCCAGGGGCGAGACGCCGGCCAGCGTGTCGATGACCGCGCTGGATGCCCTGCGGATGGCCACCGTGGAGGGCGCCAAGGCCTGCGGGCTGGACGATCGGATCGGCAGCCCGGCCCCGGGCAAACAGGCCGACGTGCTGGTGCTGCGGGCCACCGACCTGAACCTGGCGCCGGTGAACGACCCGGTGAGCGCCGCGGTGCTGGCGGCGCACCCCGGCAACGTGGAGCACGTGTTCGTCGCTGGCCGGGCGGTCAAGCGGGACGGCGCGCTGGTCGGCCAGGACCCGGCCGCCGCGGTCGCCAGGGCCGAGGAGTCCCGCGATCGGCTGCTGCGCCGGGCCGGGGTCGATGCGGTGTCGTGGTATCCGGTCGCCGTTGGTCCGCGGAGCACGTCCTCGGTCCCGACCTGATCCGCCGGTCTGATCCGCCGGCCTACTGTGCATCCGCGGCGAGTCGGGCCGCGCGGCCGTGCAGGTAGCGCTGCTCGGGCAGGCTGGTGGTCAGCCGCGCGGCGGCCTGGTAGCCGGACCGGGCGGCCTGGTGATCGCCGGCCATTTCCAACAGGTGCGCCCGGACCGCGTGCAGGCGATGGTGCCCGGCCAACCGATCATCGCGGCCCAGGGGTTCGAGGAGCGCGAGCCCAGCCCGGGGGCCATCCACCATGGCGACCGCGACGGCCTGGTTGAGGGTGACCATCGGATTGGGGGCCAGCCGCTCGAGCAGCTGGTACAGCCGGACGATCTGCGGCCAGTCGGTGTCCTCGGCGCGCTCCGCCTCCGCGTGCACGGCGGCGATCGCCGCTTGAAGCTGGTACGGGCCGAGCGGGGTGCGCGCCAGGGCATCGGTGATCAGGGCGATGCCCTCGTTGATGGACTCCCGGTTCCACCTGCTCCGGTCCTGTTCGGCGTGCGGGATCAGGCTGCCGTCGGGTCGGGTGCGGGCCAGCCGCCGTGCGTCGGTGAGCAGCATGAGGGCGAGCAGCCCGGCTACCTCGCCGTCGTCGGGCAGCAGCCGACGGAGGGTTCGGGTGAGCCGGATCGCCTCCCCGGTCAGCTCGCCGCGTTGCAGGTGAGGACCCGAGGTGGCGGTGTAGCCCTCGTTGAAGATGAGGTACAGCGCGTGCAGGACGGAGCGCAGCCGGTCGGCTCGCTCGCCCTCGGGCGGCAGGTGGAACTGGGCTCCGCTGGCCTTGATGCGCCCCTTGGCGCGGCTGATGCGCTGGGCCATGGTCGCCTCCGGGACCAGGAAAGCCCGGGCGATCTCCGTCGTGGTCAGGCCACCGACCGCGCGCAGGGTGAGCGCGATCTGGGACGGCGGGGTGAGGCTGGGATGGCAGCAGAGCATCAGCAAGGTCAGCGTGTCGTCCTCGCCCGGCAGCGGCTCGCTGTCCGCGGCGGGCGCCAGCAGCTCCTCCGGCGGGGTGCGCGAGGCGAGCTTCTCCTCGCGGTGCCTGCTGGCCAGCTCGCTGCGCAGCTGGTCGGTCATCCGGCGCGAGGCGACCGTGATCAGCCAACCCGTCGGGCTGTCCGGCACCCCGCGTTCGGGCCACTGGGTGGCGGCGGCCAGCAGCGCTTCCTGCGCCGCGTCCTCGGCGGCCTCGAAGTTCCCGGAGTGCCGGGTGAGCGCGGCGAGGACCCGCGGCGCCAGCTGACGCAGCAGGTCCTCGAGCTCCCCGGGGTGGTTCACATCTCCTGACCCGACATGTCCATGATCGGGCGCACCTCCACAGCGGCGAAGCGGGCGTCGGGGAACCGGGCCGCGATCTCCGCCGCCCGCTCCGGACTGTCGCAATCGATCACGAAGTACCCGGCCAGCTGCTCCTTGGCCTCCAGGTAGGGCCCGTCGGTGGCCACCGGGACACCCTCGCGTATCCGGATGGTCTTGGCGGTCACCGGGTCGGCCAGTGCCGTCCCGACGACGAACTCGCCGGATTCGGTGATCTCCCGGTGCAGCTCGTCGGCCTGCCTGGTCAGCTCGGCGCGCTCATCCGGCGCCATGGCCAGGAACTCCGGCGTCCGCAAGAAGATCGGGTGCTCCCAGCTCTCCGGGTTGCTGTAGATCAAGAGCAGGTACTTCATCTCAACTACCTCCGGTTCGGACACGGCCTGGTTTCGGGGATGGCCGCCTCAGGCAGTGCCGGCCAGGCCGATCAGGTTGCCCTCGGGGTCGGTGAAATGCGCGACCACCAGGTCCCCGTCGGCGACCCGCTCGGGCTCCGGCCCCATCCTGCGCGTGCCGCCGAGGCTCTCCGCTTTGCGCAGCGCGGCCTCGACGTCTGGAACCCCCACATAGAACAGGACGCGGGGCCGGAATCCCTCGCCGCCGGCCACACCGCCGTTGATCCCGGACCCGTCACCGTTCGAACTGCCCTGCACGAACCCGTAGTTTCCCGGCTGGGAGACCGCCTGGGTGGACGCGTCGCCGACTGCGAACTCCCACCCGAACAGCTCGCCGTAGTATTCGCGAAGCCTCGCCGGGTCGGTCCCGATGATCTCGAAGTGGACTACTGGATGTCCCATGACCAGTCCTTTCCGCGCCGAGAGCTCGGTGTGCGTGTGGGCGCTCGGGTGAGCGCTTCACCGCAGAGGTCGGAGCCGGGGACTCAGTCTCGACATCCTCCTGCCGGTCAGGTCGGGGGGATTTTGATCCGCGCGCTCGGTGGTCGCCGTGCCTTGTGGTGGCCGCCGTATCGTTCTCCGAAGATCTTGGTCGGCTCAGGATGGCTGGTCATTTCGAAAGATGCTTTGGACGGAAGAACTGTCAGTTGCAACAGTGTGGCTCCCGCCTTTTGTCTGTGGGTCGGGGACCCTGGTCGGGGACGGCAGGCGAAGCGCCCAAAAAAATCGTTGAAGAATTGCGTGCCCAGCTTCGTGAGCTCCAGAAAATGTCGTACCCCGCTGCGACAATGTTGGTATGGCAGAGAGTCCACTTGTCCCCTCGCGGGGGTCCGTGTCTGCGGGTTTGGCCGTGATGCGGGTGGATGTGCGCTCCGCGGCCAGGCAGGATCGGGTTGATCAGCTGTCGTATTTGAAGTCGGTGGTGCGCCAGGCCGAGCTTGACATGGTCGAGTTGGTGGCGTCGTTGGATAACAACGGTGATTTCGTCGAGCTCGGGGTGCGCCCGGTTTCGGCGATGGCGGATCTGTTGCGGTGTCGGGAGTTCGAGGC
>DASWST010000274.1:0-29833 GCA_036402515.1 Pseudonocardia sp. | reverse complement strand
GGTCATGATCGTCAACGCGATCACCCGGGGCAGGATGATGGTCCGGATCGGGTCGACGCCCAGCACCTCCATGGCGTCGAATTCCTCCCGGATGCGCCGCGCGCCGAGGTCCGCCGTGATCGCCGTGCCCATCACACCGGCCACGACCATCGCGTTGATCCACGGAGCAAACTCACGAACGCTGGCCATCAGGAAAAACGAGCCAAGGCGTTCCGGGATACCGAACAGCAGGAAGATGTTTCCACCCTGCAGTCCCGGCGCCCCGAAGCCGAACGCCGTGCAGGAGATGATCATCGGCAGCCAACAGAGCTTGAGAGTGTCGAACATCTGCTCGCGCACGTCGCCCCAGTAGCCGAGCGGGTTGGTGACCGCGCTCTTCAGCACCGCGATCAACAGCTCGAACATCTCGCCGGCCTGCTGGAGGGGCCGGGTGGCCGCGCCTCGAGCCGAACGCAGCCCCTTGCCGAACCTCGGCCCGGAGGCTGCCTTGGTTGGCCCGGGCGAACCAAGCGTCCCGGTGCCCTGCACTGGGCTCGTCATCTCTCACTCCATTCGTTTCTCACTGGCGCGCCGTGCCGGTGGGGACCGACCGGTATTGCGTCGAGCGCGGCGTCATCCGCTGCTCCGCTGCCCGCTCGGGGCCGGGAGCCTGGGTTTCGCCATCCGCCGTTGGCGGACTCGCGCGCCAGGGTGGAGCTCCAGAGGGCCCACTGACGCACCATGAGAAGGCATCATCCTGACTTCATTCGCGCCGTACATCATCAGTAGGAGGCATCTCCACCCCCCGATCGGGAGGTATCTGACACATCACCCGTTTGGCGGCATACTCATCAGCTCCGGTGAGAGTGCGATTTTGCCGTCCGCGCCGGTCAGAGCGCTAACGGGCGTTACCTTCCTAACGGCCGTTAGAAGCTTGAGATACGCCATACGTTGGGCCATCCCAGGAAGGTGGGTAACCCGGACGCGCCCCACCCGCTCCCCCGGAGCGCAGCCACCGGGATACCGCCTCTGCCCGGTTCGCCGCGTCCAGCTTGCGCAGGATGTGCTTCACATGCGACTTCACCGTGCCCTCGGCGATCACCAGCCGTCGCGCGATCTGCGCGTTGGTTCGCCCGCCGGACATCAGCCGCAGCACGTCCAGCTCGCGACGGGTCAACGCCAGCTCCGGGTCGGCGGAGCCGAGGTCGTCCAACGCATCCAGCGGGCCGTTCTCAGCTGACCCCGCTCCCGGCGCCCCGAGGCAGACCGGATCGGCGCCGGCGCGGTAACCGCCATCGGCCAATCGCCGCAGCTCCGCGCGCAGCCGGGCCAGCTCCTCCAACGCCGTCGCCCGGGTGATCAGCGTGCCCAGCCCCTCGCAGAACATCCAGAGCAGGTCGCGGTCCATAGCGTCCGGATTGCGCCGCCGGTGGTAGCAGTCGGCGTGCACGAAGCCGATCACCCGGCCCCAGCCCACGATGGGCGCGGCGACGTAGGACCTGGTCAGGGAGGTGTCCACCAGCGCACGGTGCAGGTTCGCCCGACCGGCCAGGTCGTTGACCACCAGCGCTCGATTCCGCCGGACGATCTGAGTCTCCAGCAGTGAGCCGTCCAGGGTGCGCGGCTGCTCGCGGCCGGCACGCAGAATCTGCTCCGCCCACTCCGGATCCTTCGCGACGTACGCGGTCTCCGGCAGCCACACCGACTGCTCGATCCGGGACAGCACGGCGCGGTCGAAGCCCATCGTGGTGGCCGCCAGCGGCGCCCGGCGGCTCAGCTGGGTCACGGTGTCCACCTCGCGCAACACGCTCAGCGCATCCCGCACGACCCGGGCCGCCGACCGCTGCCGTTCCAACAGCTCGTCGCGCACCCGCTCCTCGGCGGCCTTGATCTCGCTCAGCAGCGTGATCAGCTGGTCGAGCCGCCCGGGCTCCGCACCGCGCACCACGGCGGTGGCCTCCCGCCACGTTCTGCGCAGCAGGTCTGCCGCGGCTCGGTGATCGCCGAGCTGCTCGGGCCCGGGCGGCGAATCCCAACCGAGCACGGCAGCCGTGGTGGCGGCCACCGCGAGCACCTCATCCAGCCGGTCGGTGGACAGCCGATGGCCGTTGACCAGCCACGGTGCGCCGGTGTCCGCCTCGCGCACGGACATGATCCGAGGATCGGTGAGCTGAGCCATCCGCGACACCTCCGTCGCCGTCCCGGTAGCCCCCGTTGGCCGGCCGGGAAAAACTCGATGACTCAATAGTCTAGCGGTCAGCTATTGGACGGCCAAAGAGACGTCCACCAACCGGCCGTTGCCGAGGCTCAGGAAGACAGGTACCGGTTCACCGAAGGAGCCAGCAGCGCCACCGCACCCACCACGAGCGCGGCGAACGCGATCACCGCCTCCCACCGTCCGCCGAGCGCGAACAGGATCACCGCGATCACGCCGAGCACCGCCAACACGTGCCGCGCCCAGCCCTGCCCGATCAGCAGCAGCAGCGCCATCAGCAGCACCACCATGCCGACCAGCAGCAACAGGGTCGGATGCGAGCTGTTGTGGGTGGCCACCGCGGATGTGCCCAGCGTGCCCTGGATCTTGTCGATACTGCCCTGGTCCGCGCCGCTGGTGGTTGAGCTGGTACTCAGCGCGGAGACCACCAGCAGCGCACCCAGAACCACCCAGGCCAGCACCGAGAGCCCGAGCTGCCAGGGGAACCGCGGCTCGCTGCGCACCGCGCTGTCCCCGGCGCTGCCCCCCGCGCTGGCTCGGGCGGCGTCGGCCGGACCGGACGGTTCGCCGAATCCGGGAGGCGGGGTTGCAGTCATGGCGCGCAGTTTAGGACTGGCCAGCGGGAGCGGGTATCGCTCGATAGAGACATCCCGGCCGGTCTCCGCCACTACCTCTCAGGTCTTCGGTTCGGCGGGTAACGTGCGGGCGGTCGATACCCGGCCGTTCCCCGCCGAAGGAGCAATGCCGACCATGACCGCCGCCCCGACCACTGTGCGCTACCCCTCCAGCGGAGGGGTGAGCATCACCGCGTACCGCTGGGATCCGTCCGGCCGGCCCACCGGCGTGGTCCAGCTGACCCACGGCATGGGCGAACACGCGCTGCGCTACGGAGAGCTGGCCGGCGTGATCAACGCCCGGGGGCTGGTGGTGTACGGCCAGGACCACCGGGGGCACGGGGCGACCGCCACCTCCGAGGCGGACTACGGCGTGCTCGGCTCGGATGGCTGGACGGAGCTGGTGGCCGACATCGGGCGGCTGACCGACCTGATCCGCACCGAGCACCCCGACCTACCGCTGATCCTGCTGGGGCACAGCATGGGCTCGTTCGCGGTACAGCAGTACCTGGTGGACCACAGCGACCGGGTCAGCGCCGCGGTACTCACCGGGACCGCCGCGATCGACCTGCTCGAGCCGGGCCTGGACCTGGACGCCCCGATCGACCTGTCCGCATTCAACGCCGCGTTCCAGCCGGCGCGCACCGACTACGACTGGCTCAGCCGCGATGACGAGCAGGTGGATGCCTACGTGGCGGACCCGCGGTGCGGCTTCGGCCTGGACGTGCCATCCGGCAAGTCGATGTTCCTGTCGGCCGGCCGGCCGGCTGACCCCGAGGAATTGGCGAAGGTCCGCTCCGATCTGCCGCTGTATCTCGCCGTCGGCGACGCGGACCCGCTCAACGGCGGGTTGGCGCTGCTCACCCCGCTGGTGGACCGCTACCGGGCGGCCGGGCTAACCGACGTCACCGTGCGGGTGTACCCGGAGGCCCGACATGAGATCTTGAACGAGACGAACCGGGACGAGGTGTACGCCGATCTGGTCGGCTGGATCTCCCGGGTACTCGAGCCCTGAGCCCGCCGCTACTCGAGGCTGGCCAGCGGGTCTGCCTTGGTCAGCCGCGGATCGTCGTCGGCCAGCGTGCGCGCCTGGCCGGGCCCGGTGCCCCGGGTCTCGAACCGCACGGTGACCCGGCCGTGCCCACTGCCCTGTACCCAGCCGTGCCCGTACTCGGCGTGGCTCACGTCATCGCCGGCTCGCCAGGCCGGCAGCGCCGGTGGCTCGGCCGGCCCTGGCTCGCCGACCGGCCCGGGGGCGGCGGCCGGGCCGGGCTCGCCGACCGGGCCGGGGGCGGCGGCCCGACCCGGGGTGGCGGGGAGCGGGCCGGCGGCAGACACCAAGACGGCGGCGGGCAACTCGGTGGCCGGGACCGGCGAGGGCTCGTTCGGCGGGATGGCCGTCGGAGCGCTGGGCGGCTCGGTCGGCGGGACGTCGTCGGGCTCGGTCTCGAACAGCCGCTGCTGCACCGCGCCGGTCAACCCGGACAGGGACACCCCGATCAGCCGGACCCCCGAGTCCGGCAGCGCGCCCTCGGTGAGCCGCTGCGCGGTGGCGGACAGGGTGGCCAGGTTGAGACTCGCGGTCGAGCTCGTCTCCGATCGGCTGCGGGTGGCGAAGTCCGCGCCGCGGATCTTGACGGTCACCGTGCGCGCGGCGCGGCCGGAGGCGAGGAGCCGGCGATGCGCATGCTCGGCCATCTCGGCGACCGCCCTGCGCACCGAGGCCAGGTCGGAGAGGTCGGCGTCGAAGGTGGTCTCCGCGCTCACCTGCTTGGCCTCGCCGCGCTCGGCCACCGGCCGGCGGTCCACCCCCTGGGCCAAACCGTGCAGCTCGGTGCCGATCGCCACCCCGAGCAGCGTGGTCGCCTCCCGCTGGCTCAGCGCGGCCAGCTTGCCGATGGTGTCCACCCCGGCCCGATGCAGGGTGGCCTCGGCGACCGGCCCCACGCCCCACAGCCTGCGCACCGGGAGCGGCGCCAGCGTCTCCCGCTCGGCGCCCTGGGGCACCACCCGCACCCCGTCCGGCTTGGCCATCGTCGAGGCGATCTTGGCCAGCTGCTTGCCGGAGCCCGCGCCGACCGAGCAGGTCAGCCCGGTGGCCGCGCGGATCCGGCCACGGAGTTCCTCGGCGGCGCGCTCCACTTCCCCGGTCGAGGCGCCGATCAGCGCGGCGGGCTCCACGAACGCCTCGTCCACGGAGATCTGCTCGACGTGCCCGTCGACCTGCCGCACGATGCCGAACACGTGCTCGCTGAGCACCCGGTACACGCTCATCCTGGGCGGCACCACCACCGCGGCCGGCACCAGGCGGCGGGCCTGCGACATCGGCATCGCCGAGCGCGCGCCGTGCACCCGGGACTCATAGCTCGCGCCGGCCACCACCGCACGCGGCCCCAGGCCGCCGACCAGCACCGGCCGGCCCCGCAGCGTCGGCCGGGTGAGCTGCTCGGCGGAGGCGAAGAAGGCGTCCATGTCCAGGTGCAGCACCCACCGCGCGGTGCTCAAGGCTCGCCTCCGCGCTCAGTCCGCTCCTCGCTCGCTAGCGCTCGCCGGGATGCTCCCTCGCTGTCGGCTTCGCAGCTCAAGGCTCGCCTCCCCTCGAGCTCACAGGAACAGGTGGGCGTTCACCGCGCGGGCGGCGTCGGCCAACTCGGGCAGCTCGACCACCTCCACCTCGGCGGCGACGAGCAGCTCCGCGCCCCTGGCGTCGGCGACGAACAAGGACGGCTCCCGCCAGGCCAGCACCACCCGGCCCACGCCGGCGTCGAGGATCAGCTGGGTGCAGCTGCGCGGCCGGGAGGAACGTTCGGAGCAGGGCTCGAGCGTGCTGTAGAGGGTGGCGCCGGACAGGTCGACCCGGTGGCCGGCGAGCTTGGCCAGCGCGGACTCCTCGGCGTGCACCAGCTCGTCGGTCTCCCGGGAGTAGCCGTACGCCAGCTTCGTGCCGTCCGGGCCGACGATCACCGCGCCGACCGCGTAGGCCCGGTCCACCGGCGGGCAACGCTTCGACAGCTCGATCGCGGCGGCCAACCAGCGCCGGTCTCGGCCGAGTTCACCGGACAGTTCAGCGCACACAAACTGACGCTACTCCCGCGTACTGACGCAACGCGCCAGGCGGTACCGAGGCACGGCCACGCCGCTCGGATCCCGAGGGTCAGTGGCGGCGGCGACTGCCGCCGGTGCGTTCCAGCTCCGCGCGCACCTGCTCGGCCACCTCGGGATCGTTGCGCATCAGGGACAACAGGGCGCGGAACACCTCCGCGCCGGCTACCACCGGCAGGTCCAGGTCGGCGGAGGTCTGCGCGCACCACTGGCGCAGCGCCTTGTGCTCCATCGGGGACAACTCCACGGTCACTCGGACCGGGCGGGTCCGCGGCACCCGCGAGCCGGAGTCTGAACCGGACTCCGCGCCGGCTCCCGCTCCAGCTGTCGCCGAGCTCGAATCCGTGCCGGCGGCCGCGCCGGCGCCGCCCGTGCTGGTGCCGGTGCTCGTACCGGCGACCGCGGCGGCCCTGGCGGCCAGGTCGGCCCTGCGACTGGAAGCGCTCAATGTCCCCAGCCCCCGAGCAGCTCCTCGGCGGCGGTTCCGTACGGCACGTCCTTCTCCGGGATGCTGGCGCCGAACGCCTGCGCGTAGCGCTCCAACCGGGGCACGGTGGCGTAGAGCACCCGTCTGCCCTGCCCCTCCAAGATCTCCCGGACCGTCTCGGTGCTGGTCGCGTGCGCCACCGTCCGGGTGAGCAGCACCGCAACCTGCGGGTCCTCATCGCGGTGCCCCGCGGCATCCTCGAGCGCCTTGAACACCGGTCCGACGCGGTCCAGCTCCATCATTGTGGGGGCGATCGGCACCAGCACGTCGGTGGCCACCCGCAGGGTCGCCGACACGATCCCGTCGCGCTCTTCCAGCGGCGGGGTATCGATCACCACGGTGTTCCAGCGCTCCGGGTCGACCACTCCCCACAGCTGGCGGTGCAGTGCGGTCGAGGCTAAACCCATGACGGGGACCGGCCAGCCGGCCAGCCCGTGCCAGCGCAGCGCGGAGCCCTGGGGGTCGGCGTCGACCAGCACGACCTTGCGGCCACGCTCATGGAACGCGTGGGCAAGGAAGGCCGCCGAGGTCGTCTTGGCGCTGCCGCCCTTGAGGTTGGCGATCGTCAGCACCCGGATACCTGGCGTCACAATCGCAGGCTATCTTGTGCTCGGTTCCGCCGAGTTGACCCGTACGGATGTGCCGGGTTGCGCACCGCGTGTCGAGTTCGGCGCGTCGCGCTCTCCGTCCGGGTGAAGATCCGAAACCGGACCGGAACCTGGCACGAGAGCAACGGCGCGACCTCCCTACTCATCAACGAACCGTTGATAATCTACGCGCGCTTCTCCCCGGCGAGCAGCAACCTCTCAGCGAAGGGCCGCACGCATGACAGGGGCGTATGCCGAGCAGTCCCTCCCCCCGGCGCCGGGCGAGACCACCACCGTCGGGAAACGCAAGCGGCCGGCCGGGGTGGCTACCACCGATGTCACGCTGAGCGCCCACGTGGGCAGCAATGCTGACGTGTTTCCGCTGGTCCTGGACCTGCACGTGGCGCCGGGTAGCCGGATCGCGGACGTCACCTGGGGCAAGGGCTCGTTCTGGCGGAAGGTGCCGGCCAACGCCTACCAGGTGCTCGCCACCGACCTGCAAACCGGCGTGGACTGCCGCAACCTGCCCTACGCCGACGGCGAGTTGGACTGCCTGGTGCTGGACCCGCCGTACATGGAAGGTCTGTTCCGGAGGGACCGCGATCATCTGGCCGGCGCCGGTACCCACGCGGCCTTTCGGGCGCACTACTCCGACGGGGCGCCGACCGATCCGGACCAGGGGCCCCGGTACCACGACGCGGTGCTGGACCTTTACCTGCGCGCCGGCGCCGAGGCCAACCGGGTGCTGCGCAATCACGGAGTGTTCATCGTCAAGTGCCAGGACGAGGTGAGCGCCAACCGGCAGCGGCTGACCCACGTCGAGCTGATCAACGCCTATACCGAGGCCGGCTTCTACTGCAAGGACCTCTTCATCGTGATCCGGCCCAACCGCCCCGGCATCGCCCGGCTGCTGCGCCAGGAACACGCGCGCAAGAACCACTCGTACTTCCTGGTGTTCGTCAAGCTGGACCCCCGGCACCCGAAGCGGTTGCGGGCGCCGGGGTCCGGCCGGACGACAACACAGGCTCAAGAAATAGCGCAGGCTCAGTAGATGATGACGCCGCGGATGTTCTTGCCGGAGTGCATGTCCTCGTAGCCCCGGTTGATCTCATCCAGGCCGTAGGTGGCGGTGACCAGCTCGTCCAGTTTGAGGTGCCCGGCGCGGTAGAGCTCGAGCAGCCGGGGGATGTCCGCGGTCGGGTTCGACGAGCCGAACAGCGATCCCTTGAGCTTCTTCTCCATCAGGGTCAGCTCGGCGAGCGGGATCGGCACGCCCACCTCGGTCAGGTCACCGAGGCCGGTGACCACCACGGTGCCCAGCTTGCGGATCGAGGAGAACGCCTCGGCGACGATCTCGCCCTTCATCACCCCGACCGTCACGATGGCCACGTCGGCGCCCTGGCCGTTGGTGAAGCTCCTGGCGATCTCGGCGGCCTCGGCCATGTTGTCGACCGAGTGGGTGGCGCCCATCGACTCGGCCACCTCCCGCTTGAACGGCACCGGGTCGACCGCAATCACGTTGGTCGCGCCGGCGTGCGCCGCACCCTGCACCGCGTTGATGCCGATCCCGCCCACGCCCTGGATGATCACGGTGTCGCCCGGGCGGACCTCGCCGGTGTTCACCGCCGAGCCCCAACCGGTGCCCACGCTGCAGCCCAGCAGGCAGGCCTTGTCCAGCGGGGTGTCGTCGGGAACCTTGACCGTGGAGTCCACCGCAACGGTGGTGTACTCGCAGAAGGTGGAGATGCCGCACATCTGGCCCACCGGGGTGCCGTCGTCCAGGTGCATCCGGAAGCTGGTCGGGTCGTGCCAGCGGGAGCCCACCAGCAGACTGGCGCCCAGGTCACACAGGTTCTGGTGGCCGGTCGCGCACCAGCGGCAGCGGCCGCAGGCGGGCAGGAACGAGAAGACCACCTTGTCGCCGGGGGCGAAACCCGGGGTGTTCGGGCCGACCGACTCAACGATGCCGCCGCCCTCGTGCCCGCCGGCGAACGGATAGGTGGCGACGGGCATGTCACCGGTGGCGAGGTGGTCGTCGGAGTGACACAGACCCGTGGCCACCATCTTGACCCGCAGTTCACCCTGCTGGGGGTCGTCCGCGTCCAGGTCGACCACCTCGAACTTGCCCGGAGCCTGCCGGATGATTGCGCCTCGAGTCCTCACGAATTCTCCTCCTTGAGATCGTCGGACGGCCCGGTGGGCGGGCCGTCGGTACTGCCGGTGCAATGGGGAACGACTGTCGGGATGGCGGACGATCAACCAGCTCGGACCGGTGGCAACCGCTCCCAGCCACCTCGTCCGGCGACGTGACCACTGGTCATATGACCGCCGGTCATATTAGGTTTCCACACCGCATCACACAACACCCGGCCGGAGGGCACCGGCGCTGTCATCGACGACAGAGAGGAGGCCAGGTGCCGAGGACAACATGGTTCCGCTTGCCGGAGGCCCGGCGGCAGGCCATCTTGACCGCCGCCGAGGCCGAGTTCGGCGCCCGAGGGTTCTCCCGGGGCAGCCTGAACGTGATCGCGCGCGACGCGGGGGTGAGCAAGGGCAGCCTGTTCCAGTACTTCGCCGACAAGGCCGACCTGTGCACCTACCTGAGCGAGCTGGCCAGCCAGCGCATCCGGGCGGACATGGAGCAGGTGATCGCCGAGCAGCGCTGGACCGAAAGCTTCTTCGACGCCTTGCAGAACACCTGCTGCTACTGGATGAGCTACTTCGCCGGCCACCCCACCGAGCGGGCGCTGGCCGCCGCGATCACCCTCGAGCTCGATCCGGGAACCAGGGCACCGGTTCGGGCGGCGGTGAACGCGCACTACATCGCGGTGTTCCGGCCGCTGCTGCGCTCCGCCCAGGAGGCCGGGCAACTGCATCCCGAAGCCGATTTGGAGGTATTCCTCGCCCTGCTGATGCTGCTGCTGCCGCACCTGGCGATCGCGCCCAATCAGCCCGGCCTGGACGCCGTGCTCGGCTTGCAGTCCGACGATCCCGGTGACGCGGAAAAAGTCGTGGAACGGATCATCGCCGGCCTGCGCGGCGGATTCGCCCCGCGTTGAGCAAATCAGGCCGAGGATTCATTTCCGGAGCACAATCCCACAGGTCACTTCAGCCTCAGAAATATCGCAACGCGGGAATATCGACTCATGCGGTACGCACTCGGAATCGGTCAGTCGGGATACTAAATATATCTTGCCTGAGACCTACCTCACATCTACTGTTCTGACTATCACTGCACGTCACACCCGGTTTGTTGGCTGACCACCGCACACATCGGCGCCGTCCGGTTATGGCCGCACCGGTGGTGCATCGCGATTCTTTCCGGGTGCCGCCACCAAGGCAAAGGAGCCGATTCATGGCCGGAGGATTGGGCGTCACCCATCGCAAGCTGCTCGCGGTAGGACTGATCGGCAGCTCAATCGAGTGGTACGACTTCTTCCTTTACAGCACGGCGGCCGCGCTAGCTTTCCCGAAGATCTTCTTTCCGAACGTCACCCCGCTCACCGGTACGTTGCTTGCATTCAGCACATTCTGGGCGGGGTTCCTGGCCCGGCCCATCGGCGGCGTGATCGCCGGCCACTTCGGTGATCGGTACGGGCGCAAACCCGTGGTGACGTTCTGCCTGTGGCTGATGACCGCGTCCACCTTCCTGATCGGCTGCCTGCCCGGCGCGGCGGCGGTCGGCGCGCTCGCTCCGGTTCTGCTGGTCACCCTGCGCTTCATCCAGGGTCTCGCCTGCGGCGGGCAGTGGGGCGGAATCGTGCTGCTGCTGACCGAGTCGACCGGCCCGAAGCGCCGGGGCTTCGCGGGCACGTTCGGCCTGATGAGCGTGCCGTTCGGCTCGATGCTGGGCACGCTGGTCTTCCTGGCCGCCACCGCTGCGCTGAGCAACGAGCAATTCCTCAGCTGGGGGTGGCGGATCCCGTTCTTCTGCAGCGTGCTGATGGCCCCGGTGGTGCTCTACATCCAGCGCAAGGTGGAGGACACCCCGGAGTTCCGCGCGCTGGCCGAGCAGGCGGATGCGAAGGCCAGCCAGCGGCGGATCGCCGAGGCACCGCTGGCCGACGTGATCAAGAGCAGCTGGCGGCGGATCCTGCTCGGCGCCGGCCTGCTGGCCGGGACCAACGCGCTGTTCTACATCAGCACCGCCGGGCTGCTCAGCTATGGGACCGTGGCACTGGGCATGAGCCGGGACGGGCTGCTGATCTGCTCATTGCTGTCCAGCGTGGCGACGTTCGGGTTCATCTGCTGGAGCGGTCACCTGTCCGATCGGTTCGGCCGCCGGATGCCCATCGTGCTCGGCGGGTTGGGCGTGCTGATCTGGGCGTTCCCCTACTTCTGGCTGATCAACACGGCCTCGCTGGTGTTGGTGTTCTTCTCGGTCGCCATCGCGGCGGTGTTCCAGTCGATCCTCTACGGTCCACTGGCCGCCTACCTGGCTGAGCTGTTCGCGCCGAACGTCCGCTACAGCGGGGTCTCGATGGCCTACCAGCTGGCCGCGATCACGATCAGTGGCGGCACGCCGGCGCTGACCACGTTCTTGATCGCCAGCACCGGCTCGACCGCACTCGTCTCGGTGTACATCGCGCTCTCGGCGGTGGTCACCGTGCTGTGCGCGTGGAAGCTGCCGGAGACCAACCCGGCCAGCGTGCGCGCCGACCCGGCGGCGGTACCCGGCTCACAGCTGACCTCGGCCGCCTCCTGAACACCCGTGAGTGGTTAACGTTGCCATGGCAACGCTAACCACTCACGGGCTATCACCCCCTGAGTTCGCGGCGGAGGATTTTGCCGGTGGTGGTCTTGGGTAGCTCCTCGATGAACTCGATCGAGCGCGGGTACTTGTAGGCGGCCATGTTCGACTTGCAGTAGTCGATCAGCTCTTGTTCGGTTACCTCGACGCCGGGCCGCACTGAGACGAACGCCTTCACCGTCTCGCCCCGGTACTCGTCCGGCACGCCGACCACTGCCGCCTCGCGGACCGCCGGGTGGCCGTAGAGCACGTCCTCGACCTCCCTCGGCCACACCTTGTAGCCGGCCGCGTTGATCATGTCCTTCTTCCGGTCCACCAGGTAGAACCAGCCCTCGGCGTCCATGAAGCCCACGTCGCCGGTGCGCAGCTCGCCACCGGGCAACGAGGCTTCGGTTGCCTCAGGCTTGTTCCAGTACCCCGGCACCACCTGCGGCCCGGACGTGGCGATCTCGCCGACCTCGCCGACCGGCAGCTCCTCGCCGTCCTCGCCGAGGATGCGTACCACCGTGTTGAACACCGGAACGCCCACCGAGAGCGCTCCGGAGTTCAGATCCACCGGAGCCCGGGCGCCCAGCGGCACGCCGTGCGAGGGGGAGTTCGTCTCGGTCAGCCCGTAGATGTTGTGGATGTACAGCCCGGTCTGCTCCTCGAACCGGTCGGTCACCGCCGGCGCGATCGGCGCGCCACCGGAGTAGAGCATCCGGAACGAGGAGAAGTCGTCCTTGCCCACCCCTTCCACCCCGGCGAGGCTGATGAACACGGTGATCGCGCCGACGGTGAAGGTGGGCCGGTGCTCGCGGATCACGTCGACCACCACCTCGGGGTGGTACCGGTGCGCCAGCACCAGCGGGCAGGGCAGCAGCAACGCCAACGCGACATGCCCGACCAGCCCGGTGATGTGGAACAGCGGGGCAACCCCGAGCACGCTGTCGTCCGGCGTCAAGCCCATCCAGTCGCGATAGGTCTGCGCGTTGAACGTCAGGTTGGCGTGGGTGTTCATCGCGCCCTTGGGCACCCCGGTGGTGCCCGAGGTGTAGGTCAGGATGGCCACGTCGTCCGGCTTCGGGGCGGGTGTGTCCGGCCTGCCACCGGTGTTGGCCGAGATCAGCTCGAGCAGGTCCAGGGTGCCTTCGGCCCTGGTCGCGGCGGTGTCGCGGAACAGCCGGGGGTCGTTGCGGGTCTGCCAGTCCAGCGACGAGCAGGTGATCACCGTGTCGACCTTGACGCCCTCGCCGGAGGCGATCACCTCGCGGGCCACCGCCTGGTAGAGCTCGTCCAGGCAGAGCAGCGCGGTGGCCCCGGAATCGGCGAGCAGGTAGGTCAGCTCCCGACCCTTGTTCATCGGGTTGATCGCGACCGCCACGCCACCGGCCTTCCACGCGCCGAGCAGCCCGACCACGAACGCCGGGTTGTTCTGCACGTACACCGCCAGCCGGTCGCCCGGTTGGAAGCCCCGGGACTGCAGGCCGACGGCCAGTGCGTCCGAGGCGGCATCCAGGTCGGCCAGCGTGAGCACGCCGTCGAAGTAGCGGATGGCCTGGGTGTCCGGGCCGCGCCGCAGCGACGCGGCGAACAGCTCCAGCATCGTGCCGTACTCCGCCGTGATGTCCGGCGGCAGGCCATGCGCGTAGTGGGCCAGCCAGGGTCGGTCCGTGTAGGTACTCACCTGACCTCGCTCACTTGATAGCCAGTGGGTTGACCGGGGATCCGGTGGCGCGGTGCACCTTCAGCGGCGCGGCCGCGTAGAGGAACGTGTACTGGCCGTCCTCGGCGCAGCTCGCGGCCAGCTTCTCCAGGTCGCAGATCTCGGTCAGCGTGACGCCCAGGTTGCGCATCAGCGCGCAGTGCAGCGGGAGCGCGATGCCGGTGTCCGGTTCGTAGGTCACCTCGTTGGCGATCGTGTCGGTGACCAGGTTGGGGATCTCCCGTTGCTGGAACCAGCTGACCAGCTCGGGGCTGTAGGTCAGGCCCGGTTCGTTGAAGTTCTCGTAGAACTTCTCGCCCTGGTCGAAGAACAGCTTGAGGAAGTTGGTGCGGACCAGCAGCACGTCGTGCGGCTCGATGTCGTGTCCCTGCGCCTTGGCGCACGCCTCGAGGTCGTTGTGGTCGAACGTCTCGCCCTTGTCCAGGTTGTCCTTGCCGCGGAACCGGGCCATGTCCAGCAGTACACCCCGGCCGACCACCCCGCGCTCGGCGATCGGCGCCACGCTGGCCTTGTCCAGCCCGCCGATCGTGGTCCGCGCGTCGTAGCCGTTCCAGATCTTGCCGGAGTACCAGACGTGCCCGAGTGCGTCGTACTGCGTGGAACCCTGTAGGAACGCCTCGATCTTGTCGTCGGCATAGTGCAGCCCGCCGGGGAACTTCGGCGCGTCGTCACTGTCCCAGGTGGACTCGTCGAAGATCATGGTGCGCTCCGCCGGGGAGCGGCCGGGCCAGACCGGATCGCCCTTCGGGTCACCGATCAGTCGCTGCAGGGTGAACACCGTGCCCGACTTGACGTGTCGAATCCCGCGCAACACTTCGTCGGCGGTCAGATAGTTGAGCGAGCCCACCTCGTCGTTGTCACCCCAGCGCCCCCAGTTCATCGGGGCGTCGCGGAGCAGATCCTCCATGCTGTGCTGCTCAGCCATTGAGCGCAACCTCCAGGCTTCCGCCGGATCTCCCGGTACTACCGACCGCTCGTTCGGCCGGAGTTATGACCTAATTCACCCTGTCACCGGCACGGCGCCCCCGCAACGCGAGGAGGCATGAATGCTGGTGGCCCGGATGGCGCAAGTGTTCGGCTAGGCTGAACAGATGACGGCCCAGCCGGCGGTGCGCGCGGAGCCGCCGCACGGCGCGGTGGGGCATGCCGTGCGACTGTCCCGGCTGGCCGCCGGGATGTCGCTGCGTGAGTTGGCCCGCCGGATCAAGGTGAGCGCGGCGACCGTGCACGCCATCGAGACGGGCAAGACCGACCTGGCGGTGCGCCGGCTGCGGGACATCGCCACGGTGCTGCACACCACGCCCGAGCGGCTGCTGACCACCGACGCGTCCATGGACGTCGAACCCGATGCCCCGCGGCGGCCCACCGTGGCACCGTCGCGCGACGCCGAGGACCGGCGGGAGTGGCGGGTGTTCGGGCCGCTGCGCATCGACCCGGTGTTGGCCGCCGCGATCACCGTCTTCGTCCGCACCGGATATCACGGCGCCACCATGCGCTCCATCGCCCGGCGAGCCGAGATGAGCGTTCCCGGGGTCTATCACCACTACCGGGGCAAGCAGACGCTGCTGGTCACCACGCTCGACCTGAGCATGGACGACCTGACCTGGCGAGTACTGGCGGCCGCCGCCGAGGGGCGCGACGGGATCAGCCGGGTGCGTCTCATGGTGGAAGCGCTCGCGCTGTTCCACACCCACCGCTGGGAGCTGGCCTTCATCGGCGCCAGCGAGATGCGCAGCCTCGAGCCGGCCAACCGACGGCGCATCGCGGAGCTGCGCAACCACGTGCAGCACCTCCTCGACGAGGCGATCGACCAGGCCGTCGCGGAGGGCTCACTGGGCACCCCGAGCCCGAGGCACGCCGGCCGCGCGATCGCCACCATGTGCACCTCGCTGCCGCAGTGGTTCCACCTCGGCGGCCCGACCAGTCCAGAGCAGATCGCCGCCGAGTACGCCCGGTTCGCCCTCGGGCTGCTGGCCCACCCGCTGGCCGCGCCGGCGTGACCGAGCCGGTGGCGCCTGGTCCCGATCCGCGCAAGCGCCACGGCGTGCACTACACCCCGCCCGAGCTGGCCGCGTTCCTGGCCGACCGGGTGGCCGTCGCGCTGGAGCGCTCCGGGGAGCCGCCCAGGGCGTGGCCCGAGCCGGTCCGAGTGCTGGACCCGGCGTGTGGCGACGGGGCACTGCTGGCCGCCGCCGGGGCGCGGTTGCGGGCCCGGGGCCACCGCCGGGTCGAGCTGGTCGGCCTGGACCGCGACCCCACCGCGGTGGCCGCCGCGCACCTGCGGTTGACCGAGCTGCCCGATGACGGGACGTGCACGGTGGCGCTGCGGGTGTCCGACGCGTTGGCCGCCGCGCCCGGGTCCTCGGACGCCGGCTACCACGTGGTGATCACCAATCCGCCCTATGTGCGCACCCAGCTGCTCGGCGCGGCCGCCGCCGCCGACCTGGCCCGCCGCTTCGGGCTGCGTGGCCGGGTGGACCTGCTGCACGTGTTCGTCGCGCTGGCCGGCGAGCTGCTGGCCGATGGCGGTGTACTCGGGCTGCTCGGCTCGAACCGATTCGTCAGCACACAGGCGGGCAGGAACGTGCGGCGGCTGCTCGCCGAGCGGTTCGGTGTGCGCGAGGTGTACGACCTCGGCGACAGCAAACCGTTTCCGGCCGCCGTGCTGCCCGCGATCGTGATCGCCACAGCCGGGGCCACCAAGCCAGGGGCGGCCGAGGCGCGGTATGTCAGCGTGTACCAGCGGCCGGACCCGGCCGGACCAAGCGAACATCCCGTCCCAGGGGATCCGCAGGTCCCGGGAGAACAGCCCGTCCCAGCGGAGGCGCCGGTCCCAGCGGAACAGCACTGGTCGGCGGGGCGGGCCGACACCTCCGACCGGCGCTTCTACGCCGACCTCTGCGCGGATCAGGACACCGTGACCCACCGAGGTGGCCGCGAATTCGCCGTGTCCGTCGGGACGCTGGCGGTGCAGCCCGACCCCGAGCACCACTGGCGGCTGCGCTCCGCGTCGAGTTCCCGATGGGCCGCGACGCTGCGGCGCGGCACCTGGCGGACGTTCGGCGAGGTGGCCCGGATCCGGGTCGGCATCAAGACCACCGCCGACCCGGTGTTCGTCCGCGACGACTGGCATCGACTGCCGCTGGAGCACCGCCCGGAGGAGCAGTTGCTGTTGCCGCTGCTCACGCACCGCACTGTGCGCGCCTGGCGCGGGCCGGAGTCCCCGGCCGCCCGGGTGCTGTATCCCTACGATCGAGAGCACCCCGAGCGCCGCACGGTGGACCTGTCCCAGTTCCCGCGCGCGCACGCCTACCTGGCCCGACACCGCGAGCGGCTGGCCGGACGCCGGTACGTTGCCGAGGCCGGCCGGCAGTGGTTCGAGATCTGGGTACCGCAACGCCCGGCCGGTTGGCAGGCACCCAAGATCGTGTTTCCGGACATCAGCGTGGCCCCCCGGTTCTCGGTGGACCGCTCCGGCGCCGTGGTGAACGGGGACTGCTACTGGATCAGCTTCGCCGAGCTGCCGAGCGATGAGCTGGGCTACCTGCTGGTCGGCGTGGCGAACTCCACGCTCGCGGTGCGCTACTACGACCTCATGTGCGCCAATAGGCTCTACTCCGGTAGGCGCAGATGGATGACCCAATACGTGAGCCGTCTGCCGCTACCAGATCCGGATAGCGCCGTGGCAAACGAGCTGATCGGGTACACCAAGAAGTTATGCGAGGCCGCCGAGGAACCCGATTTGGAACTAGTTCGTTACCTCGACGAGCTTGTTCACAATGCCTTTCGCGAAGATCGATTTTAGAAAGGCATGGCAAATTCAAGTAAGGCGGATAACTGTCGGGCGGGATCTAGTTCGAGACAGGCTACATACCCGATCGAGGCATGTCGAGGAACTAGCTCCCCGGCGTGTCGCGGCGCGGCCGAGGCGCTCCGCACGGGCGTCGCCCTAGTCCCCGACCAGCCGGTCCGGCTACCATGACCAGGTGCCTCGATACGAGTTCCGCTGCCGAGCCTGTGCCAGTTCGGGCGGCGTCGCGACCTTCGAGGTATCTCGGCCGATGAGTGCCGCCAGCGACCCCGCGACCTGCCCAGTTGGCCACCAGGACACGGTCAAGCTGTTGTCCACGGTGGCCATGACCGGGACGGCGGCGACGGCCGCGCCTCGAGCCGGCGGCGGCTGCTGCGGTGGCGCCTGCGGCTGCGGCTGAGCCCGCTCCGACACGCCGTACCGGGGGCAATCCTTAACCCAGTTCGTTCGTCGCCTTAGCGCTGGTCGCGGTCACGCAAATCTAGTGCGACGCGCCACAATCAACACTTTCGGGTAAACACGTTGGGGTCGATCTGCGGCGACAAGCTACTCTCTGTTCCGATGTCTCCCCTTCCTCGCGGCGGCTGGGCACGCCTACTGAAAACCGGTCCCGCGTTCGCGGCGATCGTCGCCGCGGCGACGGCTTCAACAATTCAGCCGGTCATTGCCCGTGACTTTCCCGATCCCGCCATACTGGCCGTCGGGAGCGTTTACTACGCCTATTCCACCGCGAGCAACTACGGTGGCGGAGTGTGGCACGTGCCGGTGCAGCGCGCGTCCTCGCTGACCGGCAAGTGGACCGAGGTCGGCGACGCGATGCCCGATCTCCCGGCATGGGTGGGCAAGAACGCGCAGGGCAGCGGCAACGTGTGGGCCCCGGAGGTGGCCGCCCGCAGCGACGGCAGCTACATCCTGTACTTCACCGCACGGTCCGCCGCGAAGAGCGTCCAGTGCATCGGCGTCGCGCTGGCCAGCTCCCCGAAGGGGCCGTTCCGCCCGGTGGGCACGGAACCGCTGGTCTGCCGCCCAGAGGACGTCGACAGCATCGACCCGAGCGCGTTCACCGACACCGACGGTAAGCAGTACCTGCTCTACACGAGCGGCAGGGGCAAGGCCACCATCTGGCTACAGCAGGTGAGCGTCGACGGGATCACCCCGATCGGCGCCCGGCGCCCACTGATCCAGGCGGACCGGCCGGAAGAGGGCAACATCGTGGAAGCCCCCGCGATGGTCAAGCACGGCAACAAGTACGTGCTGTTCTACTCGGGCAACGCGTTCAACAGCGGGAAGTACTTCGTCAACTACGCCAGCGGCACCTCGCTGAGCGGCACCTTCACCAAGCGCGACGGCCAGTTCCTGAACCGCGACACCCTGGGCGGGGCGTACCCCAACCCCGGCGGGGAGGAAGTGGTGCCCGGCCGCAAGCACGACTACATGCTGTTCCACGCCTACACGAACCCGGGCCGCCGCTCCATGTTCGTGGTCGGGCTCGGCTGGGACTCCAGCGGCAATCCGAACCTCGAGCTGGACAACGTGGTCAAGGCGCCGCCGACGAAGCCCTGAGCGACGTCCCAACCTCCAGCCTCCGCCGGCCGGTCCGGTCAGGGGGCTCCGCCGGCTCCCGGTCCCCGGTAACCCTGCTCCGACGAGGAGTCCATCCCGACCTCGTACTTGACCGAGCGAACCTGATTGTTGCTGACCACGCCGCTGGTGGACTCGTTCTGGAAGGCGAACGCGTGGTTGATCTGGCCGACGATCTGGTTGCCGGTGATCATCATGTTCCGCACGTCGTCGGCGAGCACGGCCTGCGCGGCCCGGTTGTCGCAGAAGTTGTTGCTGAAGGTGATGTTCTTGGTCTCGCCTTCGCCGCTGCCGTCCCCGGCGCTGCTGTTCGGGCCTTCGGCGATCAGGCAGTTGTTGTCGATCCGCTCGCAGCGGTTGCTGTCGATGAGCACGTCCTGGCTGGCCGGGTTGTTCTCGTCGGTGGCGTAGGTCTGCATGCAGTCGGCGTGAGCGCCGGTGTCGTTGCTGGTGTCGGTGATGGTGTTGTGCAGGATCTTGATGTTGTTGCCCCAGAACCGGATCCCGTCGCCGTCGCCCTCCCTCGGGCTGTTGATCGTGGTGTTGCGCAAGGTGATGTTGGAACCCTGCAGCGCCACGCCGGGCGCCTCGGGCTCCTGGGCGACGAACCCGTCCACCACCACGTTGTCCGCGCTCACGTTGATGCCGCTGGTCACGGTCTTGCCGTCGCCCAGGAACGTGATCGGCGCCTGCTCGCTGCCGCCCCTGGTGATCTCCAGCCGCTCGCCGCTCAGGTCACCACTGACGCAGACGGTGTTGCCGGGGGACGCCGAGGCCGACGCCCGCTGGAAGCTGGCCAGGTCGGTGGCCCGCTGGGCGCAGTTCGCGTGGGCCGGCGGGTTGGCGGCCCCGGCCGGCCCACTCGCCGCCGGCGGCCTCGGCGCGGTTTCCCCGGCGCCCCCGCCACAGCCGGCCAGCACCAGCAGGGCGACCAGGCCGACGGTCAGGGCCGCGCACCAGCGCCAACGCCGAGAACGCGACTGTTTCAGGGGGTTTTGCTCGATCACTGGGCCGATGCTAACCAGCGGCGGGAACCCGACAGCGCGCTTTTCCGGCCACCGAACCAATCCTTACGCAACTCTCAGGCGACCGTGATGCGCCACCCCGCCCCGTCCCGCCTCGACCCGTCAGATTTCCGCGACGCACCCGGTAATCCATCGGGGCAGCGGCACGGTCATGACAGGCTGGACAGGTGGACCTCGACGCCGCGGCCGGCCGGGCCAGCGCGCCGGCGGATGCGCTCAGCGCGGCGGCCGACGCGCTCTACGCGCTGCCCAGAGACGAGTTCACCCCTGCCCGGGATGCCGCGGTGCGGGAAGCAAGGGCTGCCGGGGACAAGGGTCTGGCCACCGCGATCGGACGGCTGCGCCGGCCCACCGTGGGCGCCTGGCTGGTCAACCACCTCGCCCGCGAGCGTCCGGACGAGGTGGCCGCGCTGGCCTCACTCGGCGAGTCGATGCGCGCCGCCCACCAGCAGCTGGATGGCGCCGCGCTGCGCCGGCTCTCCGAGCAGCGCCGTGAGCTGGTGAACGCGTTGACCAGGACCACCAAGGAGCTCGGCAAGGCGGCGGGCGAGCCGGCCAGCGACGCGGTGGTCCGCGAGCTGGAGGGCATGTTCACCTCCGCCCTGGCCGATCCGGACGCGGCCCGCGCACTGGCCAGCGGCCGGCTGAGTTCGCCCAAGGAGCTGACCAGCGCGGGCACCCTGGACTGGCCGGCGGTGGCCCCCGGGACCCGGCCGCGCCCGGCACCCAGCGCGCCCTCGCCGACCCCGTCGGACAGCGCGCCGTCCGTCGCGGCCACCGACCGAGGGGCCGAGGACAGACCGGAGCCGCCGTCCGGGCCGAGCCCAGCCCTGGTGCGCGCCCAGCAGGAATTGGAACGGCTGGCCGCCACGCTGAGTGAGGCCGAGGACCGGGCCGCCGCCGCGCACCGGGACTTCGACTCAGCCGCCGAGGAGGAGCAGGCCGCGCACCGGGCGGTGGCCGAGCGCCGCGCCGAGCTGATCGCCGCCGAGCAGGCCGAACAGCAGGCCAGGCAGCGCGCCCGCACTGCCCGCCGGGAGCGCGAGGACACCGACCGGGCGTTGCGAGACGCCGCCCGCCGGCACGCCGTGGCGCATGACCGGTTGACCGCGCTGGAATCCTGAGCACCCGCACCGACCCTGAGCAGGAGAGCACCGTGCCCCGTTCCATCTGGACCGGCTCGATCACGTTCGGACTGGTCACCGTGCCGGTCGGGCTGTACAGCGCGACCGAGGACCACGGCGTGCACTTCCACCAGTACCAGCGCGGCACCACCGACCGGATCCGCTACCAGCGGGTGAACGAGCGCACCGGCGAGGAGGTGGCGTTCAGCGAGATCGTCCGAGGGCTGGAGGAGGACAGCGGCCAGACGGTGATCGTGGAGCCAGCCGAGCTGGACGAGATCGCCCCCGGGCGATCCCGCTCGATCGACGTGACGGCGTTCGTGGACCTGGACGAGATCGACCCGATCTACTTCCAGAAGACGTACTGGCTGGCCCCGGCCAAGCCGGAGAACGGCAAGGTCTACGGGCTGCTGGCGGCCGCGATGGAGGCCACCAACCGGGTCGCCATCGCCACCTTCGTGATGCGCAACAAGCAGTACCTGTGCGCGGTCCGGGCGGAGGGTGGGGTGCTCTCGCTGGAGACGCTGTACTACGCCGACGAGATCCGCGAGCCCCGCCAGGAGCTCGACCATCTGCCGGAGCGCGCCGAAACCGACGGCCGCGAGTTCGACATGGCCCGCACCCTGATCGAGTCGATGAGTGCGGCCTGGCGGCCGGAGGACTACCGGGACACCTTCACCGACAAGGTCAAGCAGCTGGTCGAGGACAAGCGCGCGGGCAACGAAGTGATCACCGAGTCCGCGCCGCCGGCGGCCACCGACGTGACCGACCTGCTCGAGGCCCTCCGGCTCAGTGTGGAAGCCCGCCGCGCCTCGTAACCCCCGCCGCGCGGGCCGCTTAGCGCTCGCTGTCGAGCATGTGCATCTGGCCGGCGTCGTACCGGTCACCGGCAACCGCGTCCGCCGGCACCGCCCGCTCGATCTCGGCCAGGTCGTCCTCGGACAGCTCCAGCGTGGCGGCGCCCAACGCGTCGACGAGTTGATCGCGCCGGCGCGCGCCGATCAGCGGCACGATCTCCTCGCCCTTGGCCAGCGCCCAGCCGATGGCCACCTGGGACGGGGTCGCTCCGCGCGCGTCGGCGACCCGGGTCAACGCCGCCACGAGTGCGAGGTTGCGCGCCAGGTTCTCGCTCTGGAACCGGGGCATGCGGCTGCGGATCGCCCCGGGGTCGGCCGCGCCGTTGGCGGTCCACTGCCCGGACAGCATGCCCCGGCCCAGCACCCCGTACGCGGTGACCGCGATGCCCAGCTCGCGGCAGGTGGGCAGGATCTCCGCCTCCGGGCCCCGGGAGAGCAGCGAGTACTCGATCTGCAGATCCACGATCGGGTGCACCGCGTGCGCTCGCCGAATGGTCTGCGCGCCGACCTCGGACAGCCCTATGTGCCGGACGTAGCCGCCGGTGACCAGCTCCGCGATCGCGCCGATGGTGTCCTCGATGGGCACCGCCGGGTCCAGCCGGGCGGGCCGGTAAACGTCCAGGTGGTCGGTTCCCAGCCTGGTCAGGCTGTACGCCAGTGCGGTCTTCACCGCGGCGGGGCGGGTGTCGAAGCCAATGAAGTCGCCGGCCGGCCCGCGCTGCGCGCCGAACTTCACGCTGAGCACCACCTGGTCGCGCGGCACGTCCCGTAGCGCGTCGGCGATGAGCAGCTCATTGTGCCCCATCCCGTAGAAGTCGCCGGTGTCCAGCAGGTTGATCCCGCTGTCCAGCGCGGTGTGGATGGTGGTTATGCCCTCCGCCCGGTCAGGCGGCCCGTACCCGCCGGACATGGCCATGCAGCCAAGGCCGAGTGCGGAAACCTCAGGCCCGGTTGCGCCCAACCGGCGGCGGCTGATCGTGCTCGCTGCGCTCATGGGTCCAACCTGCCCGGCTGGGCCAGCGCTTTCAAGCCGACGTCGACCGAGGGCTCGAACCCATAGACAACAGCGTTTTGATACAGCACAGTTGTCGGTGCCAGCCACTGACCAGCGCGTCATCGGCCGGGCAGGGCATCGCCGCCGCTCGCTCGGGAGGAGACGACCATGCGGGGATCTCAGTTTTGGCCGGGGAAGGTGCTCCCCGGGCGCTATACCGCCGAGCTGGGCGAAGACGGCCTGGTGGTGGTGCTGATCGGGATGCGGTTCAACCACTGGTGGCGGGTGGACAAGTGGCTGTTCATGGTGATCGGCATGGCCCGCATGCTGCGTCATCTGGTCGAGCGAGATGAAGGGCTGCTGGCCAACTACACCTGGTTCGGCCGCACCACCCTGATGGTGCAGTACTGGCGCAGCATGGAGGAGTTGCAGGCGTTCGCGGCGAACTCGGACGCCCCGCACCTGGCCAACTGGCGCAAGTACGTCCGGAAGATCGGCACCGACGGCAGCATGGGCGCGTACCACGAGGCGTACCAGGTCCGGCCGGACTCCAGCGAGGTCGTCTACGTAAACATGCCGGCGTTCGGCCTGGCCGGCGCGCTCGAGCCGGTACCGATGGACGCCCGCCGCAACACCGCCCGCCAACGCATCGCCTACCGCCGCCGCCGACCCAACAAAAGCCCAGCTCAGACCCCGTGAGTGGTATTGGTCGCTATCGCGACCAATACCACTCACAGGTGTTCTTGTGAGCGGTCGAGCCAGCCGTAGGCGGTCTGTGGGGAGATCTTGAGCGCCCGCGCCATCGCCCTGATCTCCAGGCCGTCTGCCTTGCCGGCCACCAGCAGCTCGCGCTGCCGGGCCCGCAGCTGGTCGATCTGGTCGGCCACCTCGGCCATCTCGCCGATCAGGCTTTGGGCACGGGGCCCGGCGCTCGCCCGGGAGCGGCCGACGCCGGCGCGCGGGAAGGACCGGACCTGTTCGGCGTCCCAGCGGTGCCGGCCCCGATCATCGGTCCCGGGCAGTGGAGCGGGCGCCAGTCCACGTGAGACGTAGCCCAGCCAGGTTGGGGTCTTCACCCCCCAGGCGCGGGCGCACTCGTCGCTGGTCCAGGTCCCGGTGTCCGTGTGCGGATCGGTGTCCGTGTGCGGATCGGTGTCCGTGTGCGGCTCCGGAATGGCCGGCTCACCTCCCGAGCTGTCCGACGACACGGGAGATTAACTGGTGAGGGTGAGCTCGAAGGAGTAGCGGTTGGCCCGGTAGATGTGCGAGCCGTACTCCACCGCGCGCCCGGCGGCGTCCCACGCGGTGCGGGTCATGGTCAGCATCGGCGCGCCTCGGGAGTCGCCGAGCGACTTGGCCTCGGCGGCGGTGGCGGACTTGGCGCCGACCACCTGGTTCGCCATCCGCGGGATGTGCCCGGCCGCCCTCAGCAGCTCGTAGAGCCCGCGCTGTTCCAGGTCGGAGCGGCGCAGCGCCAGCACGTCCAGCGGCACCGCGTTGTGCATCAGGGCCAGTGGCTCGTCGTCGGCGTAGCGCAGCCGTTCCACCCAGTTGATCTCCGAGCCGAACGGGATGCCCAGGGCCTCGGCCACCGAGTCCGGGGCCGCCCGGATCTCCAGCAGCTTGATCTCGGTGCGCGGCCGCTGACCGGCCTTGACCAGGTCGTCGTACAGGCTGGACAGCTCCACCGGACGGCGCACCTTGGGGTGCACAATCTGGGTTCCGACGCCGCGCTTGCGCACCAGCATGCCCCGCTCGACCAGGTAGCCGATGGCTTGGCGCATGGTCGGCCGGGACACCCCCAGCCGGTCGGCCAGCTCCACCTCGTTCTCCAGCCGGCCGCCCACTGGCAGCTCGCCGTTCTCGATGAGCTGCTGCAGTCGGGTGGCCACCTGGAAATAGAGCGGAACCGGGCTGCTCCGGTCCAGCTCCAGGTTGGGAACCAGCCCCCAAACCGTGGTCCGCTCCGACATGGCGTCCCCCATATGTCCTGACAAAGTATGTAAAGACAAAGTATTGACGTACTGAGTGCCGAAGGGTACACCTTTAACGCGTGGCCGCCGTCCCCCGTTGGGGCGGCATCGCGCGGCACGGAGCGAGAGGCAGCAATGGACGCTGACACGAACCGCCCCCACGAGGCCTCCGCCGCCCCGGAGGTGCTCACCATGGGCCGCCTCGGGGTGGACATCTATCCGCTGCAGATAGGCGTGTCGCTGCGCGCGGTCGAAACGTTCGGCAAGTACCTGGGAGGCACAGCGGCGAACGTCGCGGTGGCCGCCGCCCGATACGGCCGGCGCAGCGCACTGATCTCCCGGACCGGTGCCGACCCGTTCGGCGAATACCTGCACGACGCGCTGCGCGGCTTCCGGGTGGACGACCGCCAGGTCACCCCGGTGCCCACGCTGCCCACCCCGGTGACCTTCTGCGAGATCTTCCCGCCGGATGACTTCCCGCTGTACTTCTACCGCCAGCCCAAGGCCCCTGACCTGGAGATCTACCCGGAAGAGCTGGACTTGGACGCGATCCGCGGCGCCGACGTGTTCTGGGTGACCGGCACCGGGCTGTCCACCGAGCCCAGCCGCGCCGCCACCCTGCACGCGCTGCGGGCCAGGGGTAAGCGGGGTATCACCGTGCTCGACCTGGACTACCGGCCGATGTTCTGGGCGTCCCGGGAGGAGGCCAGGGCGCGCTATGCCGAGGCGCTGCCGCTGGTCACCGTGGCCGTGGGCAACCAGGACGAGTGCGACACCGCCGTCGGCATCCGAAAGCCGCACGACGCCGCGCAGGCGCTGCACGCCGCCGGCATCGAGCTGGCCGTGGTGAAGCAGGGCCCGAAGGGCGTGCTCGCCTCGGCGCGCAGCTCGGACGGGCAGCCGGACACGGAGGTCACCGTCCCGCCGGTCCCGGTGGACGTGGTGAACGGCCTGGGCGCGGGCGACGCGTTCGGCGGTGCGCTGTGCCACGGGTTGCTCGCCGGCTGGGAGCTCGAGCGGATCATGCGGTTCGCCAACACCGCCGGCGCGATCGTGGCCGGCCGGCTGGCCTGCTCCGACGCAATGCCCACGCCCGAGGAGGTCGAGGCCGCCATGAACTCAGGCCGGATCTCAGCACAGGACTCGGGACACGGCTCGGGACTGGACTCGGGGCTCGAGGAGGCCGTCCGTGCGCGATGACCAGCTCTCCGACCTCATCGCCACCCGGGTGCACCGGCCCGGCGCGGTCGCCGAGGCCGCGGCCACCCGCCGCCGTGCCGACTCCCTGGTCGGCGAGCACGGCAAGCTGATGATGATCGCCGCCGATCACCCGGCCCGAGGCGCGCTGCGCGTCGGAGACCGGCCGATGGCCATGGGCGACCGGATCGACATCCTGGACCGGCTGTGCCTGGCGCTGTCCCGGCCCGGGGTCAACGGCGTGCTCGGCACGCCCGACGTGCTCGAAGATCTGCTGCTGCTCGGGGCGCTGGACGGCAAGGTGGTCGTCGGCTCGATGAACCGGGGCGGGCTGGCCGGCACCAGCTTCGAGATCGACGACCGGTTCACCGCGTACGACGCGGCCTCGATCGCCGCCGCCGGGTTCGAGGGCGGCAAGATGCTCACCCGCATCGACCCGGAGGACGCCGGCACGGTGGCCACCCTGGTCGCCGCCGGGCGCGCGGTCAGTGAGCTCGCCGGGCACCGCCTGATGGCCATGGTGGAGCCGTTCATCTCGCACCGGGTGGACGGCCGGGTGCGCAACGAGCTGACCCCCGAGGCGATGATCCGGGCGATGACGGTCGCCGCCGGGCTGGGCACCACCTCGGCGTACACCTGGCTGAAGGTGCCGATCGTGGCCGACATGGAGCGGGTGATGGCGGCAACCACGCTGCCCGCGCTGATCCTCGGCGGCGAGGTGGGCGGGGACCAGCGGGATCAGGACGCCGCCTTCGCCAACTGGAGCAAGGCGCTGGCGCTGCCCACCGTGCAAGGCCTGGTGATCGGGCGCAGTCTGCTGTTCCCACCGAACGACGACGTGGCGGGCGCCGTGGACGCGGCGGTGAGCCTCCTATGAACATGAGCAACTCGGGGAGTGCGGTGACCGGGAACAACAAGCACGTAGTACGCCGAGGCGAGACCGCCGACGGCACCTTCGAACTGGTGATCACGCCGGAGTCGGCCGGCTGGGGGTACAGCAGCCTGCGGGTGCTGAACCTGCCGGCGGGTGGCTCGGCGGAGTTCGAGACCGGCCAGGACGAGATGGTGCTGCTGCCGCTGTCCGGCTCGTGCACCGTGGCGACCGAGGGCGAGAAGTTCGAGCTGGCCGGGCGTCGGTCGGTGTTCACCAGGGTCACCGACTTCGCCTACCTGCCTCGGGATGCCAGCGTCCGGGTGTCCTCCGCCGAAGGTGGCAGGTTCGCGCTGCCCGCCGCCAGGGCCACCCGCCGACTGCCGGCACGGTACGGCCCGGCCGAGGGCGTCGGCGTGGAGCTGCGCGGCGCCGGGCAGGCCAGCCGGCAGGTCAACAACTTCTGCACCCCGAAGACCTTCGAGGCGGACAAGCTCATTGCCGTCGAGGTGCTCACCCCGGCCGGCAACTGGTCGTCCTACCCGCCGCACAAGCACGACGAGGAGCGCGACGGCGAGGCGCGGCTGGAGGAGATCTACTACTTCGAGGTCGGCTCCGGTCCTTCCGGAGAGGGGATCGGCTACCAGCGGGTGTACGGCTCGGGGCCGGGCCGGGAGATCGACGTGTGCACCGAGGTGCGCGGCGGGGACACCGTGCTCGTCCCGCACGGCTGGCACGGCCCGTCCATGGCGGTGCCCGGTTACCCGCTCTACTACCTGAACGCGATGGCCGGCCCCAGCCCGGAGCGGGCCTGGCTGATCTGCGACGACCCGGCACACGCCTGGGTCCGCGACACCTGGTCCGGCCAGCCGATCGACTCCCGGCTGCCGCTCACCGGCACTTCGGAGCTGCCGACATGAAACTGACCGTGGCCCAGGCCCTGGTGAGGTTCCTGGCGAACCAGTACAGCGAGCGGGACGGCGTCGAGCAACGCCTGATCCCCGGCTGCTTCGGCATCTTCGGCCACGGCAACGTAGCCGGCGTGGCCCAAGCCCTCCTCGAGTCCGCCTCCACCCCCGCCCCCGAGCCCCCGCCGTCCCCTTCTTCCGCGAGTCGGGGATTCCGTCAGGGTGAGTCGGGGATTCCGTCAGGCGTGCTGCCCTACCACCTGGCTCGCAACGAGCAGGGCATGGTGCACGCCAGCGTCGGCTACGCGCGGATGCGCAACCGGCTGCAGGCGATGGCGTGCACCGCGTCCATCGGCCCCGGTTCGACCAACATGGTCACCGGCGCGGCCCTGGCCACCATCAACCGGATCCCGGTGCTGCTGCTGCCCAGTGACTACTTCGCCACCCGGGTGGCCAGCCCGGTGCTGCAGGAACTGGAGGACCCGCGCGGCTACGACGTGTCGGTGAACGACGCGTTCCGCCCGGTGTCCCGGTTCTTCGACCGGGTGGAGCGGCCGGAGCAGCTGCCGTCCGCGCTGCTCGGCGCGATGCGGGTCCTCACCGACCCGGCGGAAACAGGCGCGGTGACCATTGCGCTGCCGCAGGATGTGCAGGCCGAGGCGTACGACTGGCCGGACGAGCTGTTCGCGAGGCGGGTGTGGCATGTGGCTCGGCCGGTGCCCGAGCCGGCCGCGCTGGCCCGCGCCGTCGAAGTACTCCGGTCGGCGTCGAAGCCGTTGCTGGTGGCCGGCGGCGGAGTGATCTACAGCGAGGCGACCGCGGCGCTGCGGGCGTTCGCCGAGGCGACCGGGATCCCGGTCGCGGACACCCAGGCCGGCAAGGGCGCGCTGGCCTGGGACCACCCGTGCGCGGTCGGCGGCGTCGGCTCGACCGGTTCCCCGGTGGCCAATGCGCTGGCCAGGGACGCGGACGTGGTGCTCGGCGTGGGTACCCGGTACAGCGACTTCACCACGGCGAGCCGGACGGCGTTCCAGAACCCGGACGTGCGGTTCGTCAACCTCAACATCACCTCGTTCGACGCCGCCAAGCACGCGGCCACGATGCTGGTGGCGGACGCCCGGGAGGGGTTGACCGCGCTCACCGAGGCTCTGGCGAAATCCCCGACTCACCCTGACGGAATCCCCGACTCGCGGGAAAGTACAGCGGGGAGGCCGTACCGCGTCGACCCCGAGTACGCGGCGGGGTGGACGGCGCGGCGGGACGAGTGGAACCTCGTGGTGGAGCGGGCTTATCGGCTGGGGCACCAGCCGCTGCCGGCGCAGACCGAGGTGCTTGGGGCGCTGAACGAGCTGCTCGAGCCGCGTGACGTGCTGGTGCAGGCGGCCGGGAGCATGCCCGGTGACCTGCAGATGCTCTGGCGGGCGGCGGACGAGAAGGCGTACCACGTGGAGTACGGCTACTCGTGCATGGGCTACGAGATCGCCGGCGCGCTGGGCATCAAGATGGCCGCGCTGGCTGCCGCCCAGTCCGGGCGTGAGCCGGACCGCGAGGTGTTTGCGCTGGTCGGCGACGGGTCATACCTGATGATGGCCAGCGAGATCGTCACGGCGGTGTCCGAGGGCATCAAGCTGAACCTGGTCATCGTGCAGAACCAGGGTTTTGCCTCCATCGGGGCGCTGTCCGAGTCGGTCGGCTCGCAGCGCTTCGGCACCGCGTACCGCTACCGGGACCCGAACACCGGGCAGCTGGATGGCGGGATACTGCCGGTGGACCTGGCGGCGAACGCCGCGAGCCTGGGCGCCGAGGTGATCCGGGTGCGCACCATCGACGAGTTCCGTGACGCGATCCGGACCAGCCGCGCCGCCACGAAGACCACGGCGATCCACATCGAGACCGACCCGCTGGCCCCGGTGCCGTCCTCGGAGAGCTGGTGGGACGTGCCGGTCGCCCAGGTCGCCGCCCTGGACTCCACCCAACAGGCCCGCAAGACCTACGAAGAGCACAAAGCCGCCCAACGCCCGCTGATCTAGGTCGTGAGTGGCGATGGTCGCGA
>DASWST010000273.1:0-29696 GCA_036402515.1 Pseudonocardia sp. | reverse complement strand
GACCATCGCCACTCACGACCTCTGACGTGGGCTTTGTCATGCCGCCCCTCCTCTGGTCGGCTCGCCGTGCGCTGCTTCGGGCAGGGTCGACGGGTCGGACACGGTCGCCGCCAGGTCCAGCGCGGCGAGGTAGCCCCCGGTCATCGCCGGACCGATGGTGGCGCCGGCGCCGGCGTAGGTGTGGCCCATCACCGAGGCGCTCACGTTGCCCGCCGCGTACAGGCCGGGGATCACCGTGCCGTCCTCGCGCAGTACCCGGGAGCGCTCGTCCACGCACAGCCCGCCCTTGGTGCCCAGGTCGCCGGGCACGATCCGGACGGCGTGGAACGGCGCCACCTCCAGCGGACCGAGACACGGGTTGGGCTTGTTCGTAGGGTCGCCGTAGTAGCGGTCGTAGGCGCTGTCGCCCCGGCTGAACCGCTCGTCCCGGCCGGCCCGCGCGGCGGCGTTGAACCCCTTCACCGTGGCCCGCAAGCCCTCCGCCGGTACCCCGATCGCCTCCGCCAGCTCGTCCAGGGTGGCCGCGGTGTGCACCGCGCCGGCCTTGTACCAGCGGCCGGGGAACTTCTGCCCGGGGCGCAGCCCGGCGAAGGTGTACCGCTTGCGGTAGCGCTGGTCGGCGATCAGCCAGGACGGCACGTGGGTGACACCGCTCGCGTGGCCGTCGTACATGGCGTGTACCGCGTCCACGTACGGGGCGGCCTCGTTCACGAACCGCTCGCCGGCCCCGTTCACCAGGATGCAGCCGGGCAGCGTGCGCTCGGACAGGCAGAAGTACGGGCCGCCGGACAGCGGGATGGACGGTCCCCACCAGGCGTCGTCCATCAGGTCCACCGCGGCGCCGGCCGCCATACCCGCCTCGATGCCGTCGCCGGTGTTCTCCGCCGCGCCGGTGGTCCACTCGGTGCCGATCGGCGCCCGCTGGTAGCGCTCGCGCATCGCCGCGTTGTGCTCGAAACCACCGCAGGCGAGCACCACGCCGCGCCGGGCCCGCAGTTCCTCCTCGGTGCGGCCTTGCCGGACCCGCACACCGGTGACCCGCTCGCCGTCCCGGCACAGCTCGAGCAGCGGGGTGTCCAGCCAGACCGGCACCTCCCGCGCCCGCAGCCCGGCGCGCAGCCCGGCGGCCAGTGCCTGCCCCATGACCAGGGTGTGCTGGCGGCGCAGCGCACCGAGCACCCGGCGGCCGAGCACCCGTCCGACTTTCAGCACGCCGCGGGGGTGCCGAGCCACCAGGTTCAGCCAGCGGTAGTCGGCGGCGGTGACGGTCAGGCCACCCGGGCTGGAGATGTACGGCGGGTTGAGCCGGAGCAGCTCGTCGCCCAGCAGGTGGCCGTCCAGCGGCTTCGGCTCGATCGTGCGGCCCTCCGGCATGCCGCCGGGCAGCTCCGGGTAGTAGTCGGCGTAGCCGGGCACCCAGGCGAACTCCAGCGGGGTCAGCCGGCGCACCAGGTCCAGCATCGCTGGGCCGTGCCCGAGCAGCGCCCGCCGGCGGGGCTCCGACACCGAGTCCCCGAGCAGATGGGTCAGGTAGGCGGCCGCCGCCTTCGGGGAGTCGGCCACGCCCGCGCGGCGCAGCACCGAGTTGTTCGGAATCCACAGGCCGCCGCCGGAGCGCGCGGTCGAACCGCCGAAGTGGGAGGCTTTCTCCACCACGATCACGGCGAGCCCTCGGTGCGCCGCGGTCAGCGCGGCGGTCATTCCGGCCGCGCCGCTGCCGACCACAACCACGTCACACTCGCGCATGTCACCTCCGGCTCCGGTCGGTCAGACTGGAACATGTTATAGAAGTGCCTCTTCAGTGGTGCCTCGTTGCGTTCCCGCCGCACCGAAGGGCAGTCTACTAGAACGTGTTTCACTTTGGGAGGTGCCGAGTGCGCGCGGAGGACGAGCTGACCGCCGATGTGGTGGTCGTGGGCTTCGGCGCGGCCGGCGCCTGCGCGGCCATCGAGGCGGCCAGGGCCGGCGCCGAGGTGGTGCTGCTGGACCGGTTCGCCGGCGGCGGGACAACCGAGCTGTCCGGCGGGGTGGTCTATGCCGGCGGCGGCACCAGCGTGCAGCGGGAGGCGGGGGTGGTCGACACCCCGGAGGCCATGTACGCCTATCTGAGCCGCGAGGTGGGCGGCGTGGTGTCCAAGGCGACGCTGCGCCGGTTCTGCCAGGAGAGCGCCGGCATGATCGACTGGCTGGCCGAGCTCGGCGTGCCGTTCGAGGCCAGCCTGTGCCCGTACAAGACCTCGTACCCGAGCAACCGGCACTACCTCTACTACTCCGGCAGCGAGGCCGCCGGCGGGTTCCGGGACGTCGCGCCGCCGGCCCCGCGCGGGCACCGGGCGCGCGGGCGGGGCATCTCCGGGGCGGCCCTGTTCGACGCACTGGCCGGTGCGGCCCGACGGCTCGGGATCCCGGTGCTCACCCAAACCGCCGCCAGCGACCTGGTCACCGAGGAGGGCCGGGTCGTCGGGGTGGACTGTCGGCGGCTCACCGGTGTGCCGGCCGCCGCGCACCGGTGGTTGTCCCGCTACGCGGCCAAACCCGGCATCTATTACCCGCCGCTGCGCCGGGCGCTGCACGCCAGAGCCGAGGCGCTGGAACGCCGGCACGGCCGGCCGCTGCGGGTCCGCGCGCGACGGGGGGTGGTGCTGGCGTCCGGTGGGTTCATTCAGAACCGGGAGCTGATGCGCGAGCACGCGCCGGCCTACCGGGGTGGGCTGGCGCTGGGCACTCCGGGCGACGACGGCAGCGGCATCCAGATGGGGGTGGCGACCGGAGCGGCAACCGGCGAGCTCGGTTCGGTCTCGGTGTGGCGGTTCATCAGCCCGCCGAGTGCGTTCCTGGGTGCCGTGTTGGTGGACGCGGCCGGGCGGCGGGTGTGCGACGAGTCCCGGTACGGCGCCGCGCTGGGGCATGCGTTGAGCACTGAGCACGGCGGCCGGGGTTGGCTGCTGGTGGACGACGCGCTGATCGGGGACGCCCGCCGCCAGCTGCGCGAGCAGACAGTGTGGTTCCAGCGCGTGCAGACCGAGTACCTGCTGCGCTCCCGGCGGGTCAGCGGCGCCACCCTGGACGAGGTCGCCGGAAAGGCTGGGGTGGACGCCGAGGGCCTGCGGTTCACGCTGGACGCACACAATGCGGCGGCCGCCGCCGGCGAACCTGACCCAGCCGGCAAGCCGGCGGAGTTCGTCCGCGCGCTGAGCGGGCCGTACTCCCTGCTGGACATCTCGATCGGGCCCAGCATGTACTACCCGTGCCCGATGCTGACCCTCGGCGGCCTACTGGTGGACGAGGACACCGGGGCCGTGCTCCGTCCAGGTGGCGAGTCGGTTGACGGTCTTTACGCGGCCGGGCGCACCGCCGTGGGGATCTGCTCCCGCTCCTATGTCAGTGGGCTGTCCCTAGCCGACTGTGTGTTCTCCGGGCGCCGGGCGGGCCGCCACGCGTTGGGCCTGCCCGGCGGGCTCGACACAAACGAGAACGTGTTCTAGTCTCGGCTCGCGGGGACCCCGAGACGGGGCCCCTGGAAGGCGAACGGAGCCGCTCATGGGCGACAAGGTCATCGAGGCCGTGCGGGAGCTGCTGCCGGTGTTCCGGGAACGGGCACAGGACGCCGAGGACGCCCGCCGGGTACCCGAGGAGTCGATGAAGGCGTTGCAGGAGGCCGGCGTGTTCCGGCTGCTGCAGCCAGCCCGGTTCGGTGGCTACGAGGCCGAACCGGTCACCTTCTACACCGCGATCCGGCTGATCGCGAGCGCCTGCGGATCCACCGGCTGGGTGGCCTCGGTGGTGGGCGTGCACCCCTGGCAGCTCGCGCTGTTCCCGGCCCAGGCGCAGGACGACGTGTGGGGCGAGGACCCGCACACCCGGATGTCGTCCTCGTACGCGCCGACCGGGCGGGCCACCCAGGTGGAGGGCGGCTACCGGCTGAGCGGGCGGTGGAGCTTCTCCTCGGGCTGTGACCATGCCAGCTGGGTGCTGCTCGGCGGCATCGTCACCGACGCCGAGGGCAACCGGGTGGACTTCAAGACCTTCCTGCTGCCCATCGCGGACTACACCATCGACGACGTCTGGGACACCATCGGGCTGCGCGGCACCGGCAGCAACGACATCGTGGTGGACGACGTGTTCGTCCCGGCCTACCGCTCGCTCAGCTTCATGGACACCTCGCGCTGCCGCTGCCCCGGCCAGGACGCGAACCCGGCGCCGCTGTACCGGCTGCCGTTCGGCTCGGTGTTCTCCTACACGATCACCACCCCGATCATCGGCATGGCCACCGGCGCCTACCAGGCACACCTGGACTACACCAAGGAGCGGATCCGGGTGTCCTACGGGGCCAAGGCCGCCGAGGACCCGTTCGCGCAGGTCCGGATCGGCGAGGCGGCCAGCGAGATCGACGCCGCCTGGTTCCAGCTGGAGCACCACATGACCGAGCTGATGCGGCTGGCCAGGGCGGAGGAGAAGATGCCCATCCCGCTGCGGCTGGCCATCCGCCGGGACCAGGTCCGGGGCACCGGGCGGGCGATCACCGCGGTGGACAAGCTGTTCGAGAACTCCGGCGGGCGGGCGCTGCGCGTCGGCACGCCGATCCAGCGGTTCTGGCGGGACGCGCACGCCGGGCGGGTGCACGCGATCAACGACCCGGAGCGGGCGCTGGCCATGTACGGCGCCGGGGAGCTGGGCCTCCCGGTGCAGGACGCGATGGTGTGAGCATGACAACCACGTTCGCCGAAGGGCAACTCGCGGAGGTCGCGCCGGGCCTGGCGCTGCACTACCACCGGGCCGGCGAGGAGCACGCCGAGACGGTGGTGCTGCTGCACGGCGGCGGCCCGGGAGCCTCGGCGTGGAGCAACTTCGGCCCGAACGTGCCGGTGTTCGCCGGTGCGCTGCGCACCCTGGCGGTGGACCAGCCCGGGTTCGGCCGCTCCGGCGGCCCGGTGGAGGGCGGCCACTACTTCGCGCACAGCGCCGATGCGCTGGCCGGGCTGCTGGACACCCTGGGCATCGAGCGGGCCCACCTGGTCGGGAACTCCCTCGGCGGCGGGACCGCGGTGCGGTTCGCGCTGCGCCACCCGGACCGGGCCGGCCGGCTGGTGCTGATGGCTCCCGGCGGGCTGAGCATGAACGTGTTCGCCCCGGAGCCGACCGAGGGCATCAAGCGACTCTACGGCTTCGCCGCGCCACCCGGGCCCACTCGGGAGAAGCTGGCCGCGTTCCTGCGCACCCTGGTGTTCGACCCGGCGCTGGTCACCGACGAGCTGGTGGAGGAGCGGTTCGCCGCCGCGAGCGACCCGGCCGCGCTGGCCGCGATGGGGGTGATGGGCCGGATGTTCGCGGCCGCCCCGGAGGACGGCATGCTCTGGCGGGACGCGCACCGGCTGCGCCAGCGGGTGCTGCTGGTGTGGGGCCGGGAGGACCGGGTGATCCCGCTGGACGGCGCGCTGGTCGCGCTGAAGCTGATCCGCCGGGCCCAGCTGCACGTGTTCGGCGGCTGCGGGCACTGGGCCCAACTGGAGCGTTTCGACGAGTTCAACCGGCTGGTCTTGGACTTCTTGGGGGCACCGTGATCCGCTCGCTGGGGTACCTGCGGATCGAGGCCACCGACATGGCGGCCTGGCGGGAGTACGGGCTCAAGGTGCTCGGCATGGTCGAAGGCAAAGGCGGCCACCCGGACGCGCTGTACTTGCGGATGGACGACTTCCCGGCCCGGCTGGTGATCGTGCCGGGGGAGCGGGACCGGCTGGCCGCGTCCGGCTGGGAGGCCGCCAACGCCGAGGGCCTTGCGGACATTCGGGCCCGCCTGGAGCGGGCCGGAGTGGCCTATAAGGAAGGCAGCGCGGCCGAGCGGGCCGACCGCCGGGTGGACGAGCTGATCCAATTCGACGACCCGTCCGGCAACACGCTGGAGGTGTTCCACGGCGCCGCGCTGGAACACCGGCGGGTGGTCAGCCCCTACGGGCACCGGTTCGTCACCGGTGAGCAGGGCCTGGGCCACGTGGTGCTGTCCACCCACGACGACGAGGCCGCGCTGCGGTTCTACCGGGACGTGCTCGGCTTCCGGCTGCGTGATTCGATGCGGCTGCCCCCGCAGCTGGTCGGCCGCCCGGCGGACGGGCCGCCGGCGTGGTTGCGCTTCTTCGGCTGCAACCCCCGGCACCACAGCCTGGCGTTCCTGCCGATGCCCACGCCCAGCGGCATCGTGCACCTCATGGTCGAGGTGGAGAACACCGACGACGTGGGTCTGGCACTGGACCGGGCGCGCCGGCGCAAGGTGCCCATGTCGGCCACCCTGGGCCGGCACGTCAACGACCTGATGCTGTCCTTCTACATGAAGACCCCGGGCGGGTTCGACGTGGAGTTCGGCACCGAGGGCCGGCAGGTTGACGACGAGGCGTGGATCGCCAGGGAGACCACCGCGGTGAGCCTCTGGGGTCACGACTTCAGCGTCGGCGCGCGGCGCGGCCCGGAGTAGGCCGGCGTGCCACTACGGCTTCACAGCGGCGTGCCGGGAAAATTTTTGCTCACGTAGTGCAGAAACACCGACGCCCAGCGGCGGCCGCCCGGCGGCGTGGTCGAACCACGGACGAGTTCCCGACCTCGGTAGAACAGGGCATCCCCGGACTCCTGAGCGATGGGCACCGCACCCGCCGGGGTGGCCAGCCACAGCGGCTGCGAGCCTTCGCCCTCCGGCTGCGCGTCCGGGTCAGCGTCCAGCCGGAGAGCCACCGAGTACTCGCGCTGCTCCGGATTTCCCTGCGCCGGCGGGTCGGCGCTTTCGTCGTAGATCGCGGTATAGGTGAAGGAAGGCTTCACCTCGGTGCCGGCGACAATGGACATGACGGGGATGATCGCCAGCTGGATGATCTGCGCGACCTCCTCGTTGTGCAGGACCCAGCGGCGCTTGCTCTGCACAGCGCCGAAGTACATTCGCCCGCTCAGCCTCAGTGTCTCGTGGTGCTGTCTGAGGCTGGGTAGGTCGGGTGCCGCGAGGATGCTGGGAACCGTGCAATAGCCGTCCCGACCGAACCGCTCGTGGCAACTGTCCAGCAGATTCATCACACCCGGGCGCAGCCGGGCGCTGTCGATGAGGGAAGCCTGCATGCTCATCACCCCCTCAACTGGGAAATGGGTCCCGCTATCCGTGCTGACCATCTTCAGATCCGCCGGACTTGAGCCTCTCGAATCCGCCTCACTAGCGCCATGGGGGCCGTCCCCCAACCGGGCGGTGGCGGCCCTAAGCCACCGTAGGGCTACCCCGAGGCGCTCAACCTCCTGCCCCACCGAGTCGGGCGCTAGCGGGACATCCTCGGCGGTTCGGTCGCGCTGGCCGACCACAATACTTCGAACAGGGCTGGTTGAGCCGCGGCCCCTGGCACGTCGACCTGGAGAACGCCTGGCGGCTAGCTCGGGCCGGATGTGTTGAGCACGAGTGACTCGAGCCGGGCGATGTGCTCATGGGGTTGGCCGAGCAGCTGCGCGCTGCCGTGCGCCCGCTTGAAGTACCGGTGCGCCTCGTGCTCCCAGGTGATCGCGATGCCGCCGTGCAGCTGGATCATCTCGGCGGCCACCCGGCTGAGGGCTTCCGAGCAGTGCGTCTTGGCCACGGCGGCGAGCAGCGGTAGCTCGTGCTTCTCGGCCCCGGCGGCCGCCCACACCGCCGAGCGGGCGGTTTCCACCAGCACGTAGAGGTCGGCCATGCGATGCTGCAGTGCCTGGAAATGGGCGATCGGCCGGCCGAACTGCACCCGTTGTTTGGTGTAGGCGTCGGTCTGCTCCAGGCAGTACGCGGCGCTGCCGACCTGTTCCGCGGCCAGCGCCACGCAGCCGACGTCCCGCGCCCGGGCCAGCGCGCCGCTCAGGTCGGCGCCGCCGCCCCAGCCGGCGCCGTCGTCCCGGTCGGCGCCGTCGTCCCGGTCGGCGCCGCCGCGGATCGGGCGGCCGGGGCAGTGGTCGAGCAGGACGGTGGCCAGCGGGCGGCTGGTGTCCATCGGGGTCGCCGCGGTGCGGGTGGTGCGGGCGGGGTCCACTTCGAACAGTCCGACGCCGTGATCGGTGCGTGCGGCCACCACGAACACCTCGACGTCGGCGCCGTCCAGTACATAGTGCGCCTCGCCGTGCAGCCGTCCGTCCCATCGGCAGGCCGGGGCGGTCGGGTCCCAGTGGCCTTGGGCGCCGGCCCAGACCAGCGCCGCGGTGGCGGTGCCGGCGGCGATGCCGGGGAGCAGACGGCGCATGGCCCCCTCGTCGCCGGCGGCCAGCACCGCCTCGGCGGCCAGCACCGAGGAGCCGAGCATCGGGCAGGGCGTCAGGGTCCGGCCGAGTTCCTCGAGCACCGCGCACACCTCGGGGAGGCCCGCGCCGGCGCCGCCGTACGCGTCCGGAATGCCCAGCCCGGCCACCCCGATCTCGCCGCACAGCCTCGGCCAGGCGTCCGGGCCGGAGGTGCGGGTGAGCAGGGCGCGCACGGCTCCGCGCAGCGCCGCCAGCTCCTCGGTGTCGCCGTCGGGGTCGGGGCGGCCGCTGTCCGGGCGGGCGTTGTCGGTGTCAGTCATTGCAGCGACTCGCGGACCCGGGCCCGGTGTACCGCCGGGGTGCCCCACGCGGTGACCAGCGCACGGACCCTGGTCAGTGGTAGCGCCAGTGCGTGCTCCTGGGTGTAGCCCAGCGCGCCATGCACCTGAAGGGCCACCCGGGCGGCCCGGTGCGCGGCCTGCCCGGCGGCGACCTTGGCCGCCGAAATGTCCCGGGCGGCGGTGGACGAGCGGGCCTCGAGCGCCAAGGCGGCCGCGTACAGCAGCGGGCGGGCCAGCTCCAACCCCACGTGGACGTCCGCGAGCTGGTGAGCCACCGCCTGGAACGAGCCGATCGGGCGGCCGAACTGTTCGCGCCGGCGGGCGTACTCGGTGGCCAGCTCGAGCAACCCGGCGCCCGCGCCCAGCAGCTGCGCGGCGCAGGCCAGTGCGCCGACGTTGAACGCATGGACCACCGCGCCGGGCACGTCGGTAGCCAGCGGGCGCGCGGGTGCCGCGTGGAACAGCCGGCGCGGCGGGTGCACCGATCGGACCGGGCCGCCAGTCACAGTCGCCATGTCGACAGAGCCGCTCGAAGCACCGTCGGTGCCGAGGTCGACCGCGAGCATCAGCCCTGCGACGTCGGCGTCCAACGCGAGTGGGACGTGCGGCGGCGCGACCAGGCTGGCCAGCAGTTCCCCGTCGGCCAGCGCGGGCAGCCACTCGGAGTGGCCGATCTCGACGAGCAGGGTGGGCACCGCCGCCATCGACTCGATCACCGGGCCCGGCACGCAGTGGCGGCCGAGCTCCTCCACCGCGACCACCAGGTCCACCGGGCGAGCACCCAGCCCACCGGCGTGCTCCGGCACCGCCAGCGCGGTCACCCCCAGCTCGGCCAGCTGCTTCCACAGCGCCAGCCCGGGTGCGGTGTCCCCGGTCGCCCAGCGCCGCGCCACCGCCGGCACCCCGGCGTCGGTCAACAGCGCGTGCAGGCTGGCCGCGAACTGGCGCTGCTCGTCGTTCAGCGCGAACCTCATCACCGCCCCCTCGGCAGGCCGAGCAGGCGCTGGGCGACCACGCCCCGCTGGATCTCGTTGGTACCCGCGTAGATTTGTCCGGCCAGCGCGAACATCCACCCCTCGGTCCACGGCCCGGCCAGCTCGGCGTCCGCACCGAGCAGGTCCAGCGCGGTCTCGTGCAGCGCGACGTCCAGGTCCGACCAGATCAGCTTGTCCACACTGGACTCCGCGGCCAGCCCGCCGCCGTCGGCCAGCCGGGTGACCGTGGCCAGGGTGCGCAGCTGGTACGCCCGGGCGGTGATCCACCCGTCGGTGACCCGGTCGGCCAGCGCGGTGTCCGTCGGATTCCCGGCCTCCCGCCACAACTCGACCAGCCGCGCCGCGGTCGCCAGGAACCGACCGGGGCTGCGCAGCGACAGCCCACGCTCGCTGCGCGTGGTGCTCATCGCCACCCGCCAGCCGTCCCCGACCTCGCCCAGCACGTCGGAGTCCGGCACGAACACCTCGTCCAGGAACAGCTCGGCGAAGCCGTCCCGGCCGTCCAGCTGGGTGATCGGGCGGACTTCCACGCCGGGGGCGCGCAGGTCAAACAGGAAGTAGGTCAGCCCGCCGTGTCGGGCCGCTGCCGGATCGGTGCGGAACAGGCCGAAGCCGCGGTCCGCCACCGGCGCCCGGGAGCTCCAGGTCTTGAGCCCGCTCAGCAGCCAGCCGTCGTCGGTGCGCTCGGCCCGGCTGCGCACGGCGGCCAGGTCACTGCCCGCGTCGGGTTCCGACCAGGCCTGCGCCCAGACGTCCTCGGCCCGGGCCATCCGAGGCAACAACCGGTCCCGCTGCTCCCGCGTGCCGTGCTCGAACAGCGTGGGGGCCAGCAGGAACAGCCCGTTCTGGCCGATCCGGGCCGGAGCCCCGGCGGCGTGGTACTCCTCCTCGAAGACCAGCCACTCCAGCAGCGACGCGTCCCGCCCGCCGTACTGCTCCGGCCAGGACACCACCGACAGCCGGGCCTCGGCCATCAGCCGTTCCCAGTCCCGGTGCGCGGCGGCGCCGTGGGCGGTGTCCATGGACGGCAGCGGCTCGGCCGGAAGGTGCTCGGCCAGCCAATCACGCACCTCGGCGCGAAACGCCTCGGCCTCCGGCCCGTAGTCCAGATCCACCGCGACTCACCGGCCGTCGCGCATGGACCGGGCGTCCTGGCCGGCCAGCGGGTCCGAGGAAACCTCCGCGTTGTGCGCGTGCGCGAAGTGGTGCAGCCCGAACGCCGCGTCCATCCCGGAGCGCAAGCCCATCAGGTCCTCGGCCTGGTTGACCGCTTTCTTGGTCAGCGCCAGCCCGAACTGGGGCATGGTGGCGATCCGCTCGGCCAGCGCGAACGTCTCGGTCTCCAACTCGGCGCGCGGCACCACCCGGTTGACCATGCCCCATTCGCGGGCACGGGCGGCCGGGATGCCCTCGCCGGTGAACAGGAACTCCTTGGCGAACCTCGGCCCCATCACCCACGGGTGCGCGAAGTACTCCACGCCGGGGATGCCCATCCGCACCACCGGGTCGGCGAAGAACGCGTCGTCGGCGGCTACCACCAGGTCCGCGCACCAGGCCAGCATCAGCCCGCCGGCGATGCACGCGCCCTGCACCATGGCGATCATCGGCTTGGGGATCTCCCGCCAACGCCGGCACATGCCCAGGTAGACCTCGCTCTCCCGGGCGTACCGCTGGTCCCCGCCGGGGCGGCCGACGTGGTCCCACCAGAGCACCGCCTTGCGGTCGAACGAGGTGTGCACGTCGCGCTCGGGGCTGCCGATGTCGTGGCCGGCGGAGAAATGGTCGCCGGCGCCGGCCAGCACGATCACCTTGACCTCGGCGTCGTCCACTGCCCGGCCGAACGCCTCGTCCAGCGCGTAGGTCATCGCCGAGTTCTGCGCGTTGCGGTACTTGGGCCGGTCCATGGTCACCACAGCGGCCGCGTCCCGGCGCTCGTACCGAACCGTCACGGGGACTCCTTTCTCAGGGTGGTCTTGAGTACCTTCCCGCTGGCGTTGCGGGGCAGCTCGGCGCGAAACTCCACCTGGCGGGGCACCTTGTAGCCGGCCAGCCGGTCCCGGCAGAAGGTCAGCACGTCCTCGGTGCGCAGGGCAGCGCCAGGGCGGGGCACCACGAATGCCCGGCCGATCTCGCCCAGCCGCGGATCCGGTACCCCGATGACGGCGGACTCGGCCACCCCGTCCAGCCGGGCCAGGGCCTGCTCCACCTCGGCCGGATAGACGTTGAACCCGCCGCAGATGTACATGTCCTTGAGCCGGTCGGTGATGCTCAGGTAACCGTTTTCGTCCAGCCGGCCGATGTCGCCGGTGTGCAGCCATCTGTCGGCGTCGATGGCCTCGGCGGTGGCCACCGGGTCGTCCAGATAGCCCAGCATCACGTTCGGCCCGCGCAGCAACACCTCGCCGGACGGCTGGGCGACCCGCACCTCGAACCCGGCCGCCGCCCGCCCGCAGCTGCGCGCCACGGTGACCGGGTCGTCCCCGGGGCGGCACATGGTGGCCACCACCGCCTCGGTGAGCCCGTAGGCGGTCAGCACGGTGTCGAAGGTCAGCTCGCGGCGCATCTGTTCGACCAGCGCGACCGGCACGGTGGCCGCCCCGGTGACGGCGAGCCGGAGGCTGGACAGGTCGTGGTCGGCGCGGGTGGGGGAGTCCAGCAGGGAGCGGTACAGCGTGGGCGCCCCGGGCAGCACGGTGATCCGCTCCCGCTCGATGAGCGCCATCGCCCGCTCCACGTCGAACACCGCCATCGGCACGATCGTCGCGCCGGTGAGCAGGCAGGCCAGGATGCCCGCCTTGTAGCCAAAGCTGTGGAAGAACGGGTTGATCACCAGGTACCGGTCCTGGTCGGTCAGCTCGGCGCACTCCGCCCAGGCCGCCGCGACACCCAGCGCCTGCGCGTGGCTGCTCATCGCGCCCTTGCTCCGGCCGGTGGTGCCGGAGGTGAACAGCACATCGCTGACCTGGTCGGGCCGCACGTTGGCCGCGGCGGCTTCGGCCTCCGCCGGGGTGACCCGGGCCGCCCGCGCCTCGAGCTCGGGCCATTCGATCACCTGGCTGGGCGGGCCGGCGGGTGTGCTGAGAGGCGCGACTCGGTGTGCCGAGAGCGCCGACTCGCCGGCCGTTGGGACGCTGGCGGTCGGCACGGGCACCTGGGTGCGGAGGATGGTGGGCGGGAGGGGGAGGCCGGTGGCGTGGAGTTGGGCTAGGCGGTCGACCCCGAGGAAGTCTGGCGCGATGACCAGGGCCCGGGCCTGGGTGCGTTCGAGTATGTCGGCTGCCTCGATGGCGGTGAACCGGCTGCTCACCGGGGCCAGGGTGGCGCCGGCGGACAGCGCGCCGAGTGCGGCGACCACCCAGTGCCAGGTGTTCGGCGCCTGCACGGCGACCCGGTCGCCCTGTCGCACCCCTTCGGCCAGGAAGATCCGGGCGAGCATGTGGACACGGTCGCGCAGCTGCGTCCAGTCGAGCCGGATGTCCCCGTCGACCAGGGCTTCCCCGGCCGGCCACCGCGCGGCGGCCCGGGCCAGCGCACCGGGCACGGTCCACGGCTCGACCAACCCGGCACCTCCCAAACTAGAACGTGTTCTTGTACTGTAGCCGGCATGGTCCAGCCGAGTACAGCGATGTCGCGGCGCGCGGACGGGCAGCTACCCCACGCCGACCTGGGCGCCTTCCGGGCGGCGCTGCGCGACTGGCTGGCCGAGGCGCTGAGCGGTGAGTTCGCCGGGTTGCGGGGCGTCGGGGGGCCCGGTCGGGAGCACGAGGCGTTCGACGAGCGCCTGGCCTGGGAGCGGCACCTGTCCGCCGCCGGGTGGACCTGTCTCGGCTGGCCGGTGGAACACGGCGGTCGCGGCGCCACGCTCGCTCAGCAGGTGGCCTTCCACGAGGAGTACGCCCGGGCGGACGCCCCGGCGCGGGTCAACCACTTCGGCGAGCACCTGCTCGGGCCGACGCTGATCGCCTTCGGCTCGCCGGCCCAGCAGCGGCGGTTCCTGCCCGAGATCGTGGCCGTCCGGGAGCTGTGGTGCCAGGGGTACTCCGAGCCGGGCGCCGGCTCCGACCTGGCCGCCGTGCGCACCCGCGCCGTGCTCGACGGCGACCAATGGGTGATCGACGGGCAGAAGGTGTGGACGTCGCTGGCGCACCTGGCGGACTGGTGCTTCGTGATCGCCCGTACCGATCCTGGCCAGCGCAGACACCGGGGCCTGTCCTACCTGCTGGTGCCGATGCGTCAGGAGGGCGTCGAGGTGCGCCCGATCCGCCAGCTGACCGGTACCTCGGAGTTCAACGAGGTGTTCTTCACCGCCGCGCGCACCGACTCCGACCTGGTGGTCGGTGAGGTCGGCGACGGCTGGCGGGTGGCCATGGGCACCCTCGCCGTGGAGCGCGGGGTGGCCACCCTCGGCCAGCAGGTCGGGTTCCGCCGCGAGCTGGACGCGCTGGTCGAGGTGGCCCGCCGAACCGGCGCGCTGGACGACCCGGTGCTTCGGGACAAGCTGGTCCGGGCGCGGATCGGGCTCGAGGTCATGCAGGCGCACGCCCGCCGCACGCTGGGCGCCGACGGACCGGGCGTGGCCTCGGTGAACAAGCTGGTCTGGGCGGCCTGGCACCAGGGGCTGGGGGAGCTGGCCATGGAGGTGCTCGGCGCGCCGTCCCTCCAGGCGCGCGGCGAGCCGTACGACCTGGACGACTGGCAGCGGCTGTACTTGTTCAGCCGGGCGGACACCATCTACGGCGGCTCCGACGAGGTGCAGCGGACCATCCTCGCCGAGCGGGTGCTCGGCCTGCCCCGGCCGGCTCGGCCATGACCGCGCCGACCCCGACCTCACGGCCGACCTCAGGGCCAACCGCCGGGCACGAGCTGTTGGCCGGCAAGGTCGTGGTGGTCACCGCCGCCGCCGGCACCGGGATCGGCGCCGCGACGGCCGAGCGGGCGCTGGCCGAGGGCGCGAACGTGGTGATCAGCGACCACCACGAGCGGCGGCTGCACGAGACGGCGGCCCGGCTCGGCGAGGCACACGGCGGCGACCGGGTGCGCGCGGCGGTCTGCGACGTCACCGTGGAAGAACAGGTCCAGGCGCTGCTGGCGGGCGCGGCGGAGGCGTTCGGCCGGGTCGACGTGATGGTCAACAACGCCGGTCTGGGTGGCACCCGCTCGGTGTTGGAGATGCCAGACGAGGAGTGGCACAGGGTGCTGGACGTGACGCTCAACGGCACGTTCCGGTGTACCCGGGCGGCGCTGCGCCGGATGGTCGAGCAGGGCGGCGGCGGGGTGATCGTGAACAACGCCTCGGTGATCGGCTGGCGCGCCCAGGCCGGCCAGGCGCACTACGCGGCGGCCAAGGCGGGGGTGATGGCGCTGACCCGGTGCGCCGCGATGGACGCCGCCGAGCACGGCATCCGGATCAACGCGGTGGCACCCAGCCTGGCCATGCACCCGTTCCTGGAGAAGGTGACCAGCGCCGAGCTGCTCGACGAGCTGGCCGCCAAGGAGGCGTTCGGCCGGGCCGCCGAGCCATGGGAGGTGGCCAACGTGATCGTCTTCCTGGCCAGCGACTACTCGTCCTACCTCACCGGCGAGGTCGTCTCGGTGAGCAGCCAACATCCCTAAGGGGCCCCTCATGCTGGACGCCTACCTGATCGACGCGGTGCGCACCCCGGTTGGTCGCCGGGGTGGCGGACTGGCCTCGGTGCACCCCGCCGACCTGGCCGGACACGTGATCACCGCGGTGCTGGAGCGCACCGGGGTGGACCCGGCCGCGGTGGACGACGTGGTGCTCGGTTGCGTGGACACCCTGGGCCCACAGGCCGGCGACATCGCCCGCACCGCGTGGCTGGCTGCAGGGCTGCCCGAGGAGGTCCCCGGGGTGACCGTGGACCGGCAGTGCGGCTCCAGCCAACAGGCGTTGCACTTCGCCGCCCAGGCGGTGGCCAGCGGAACCGCGGACCTGGTGGTGGCCGGCGGCGTGCAGAACATGAGCGCGGTGCCGATCGGGGCAGCGATGACGGTGGGGGAGCAGTTCGGGTTCCCCACCCCGTTCACCGGCTCCGTGGGCTGGGAGAAGCGCTATGGCGGCGAGGAGATCTCCCAGTTCCGCGCCGCCGAGCTCATCGCGCACCGGTGGAACCTGTCCCGGCTGGACATGGAGGCCTACGCGTTGCGCAGCCACCAACGCGCGCTGTCCGCGATCGACGGCGGGCTGTTCGAGCGCGAGATCGTCCCGCTCGGCGAGATGGCCCAAGACGAAGGCCCGCGCCGAGACACCACCGCCGCCCGGATGGCCCGACTGTCCGCGCTCACCGAGGGCGGCCGGGTCACCGCCGCGACCGCCAGCCAGATCTCCGACGGAGCCAGCGCGGTGCTGGTTGCCTCCGGACGGGCGGTGCGCGAGCACGGCTTGACGCCTCGCGCGCGGGTGCACCACCTGTCCGCCCGAGGCGCCGACCCGGTGCTGATGCTCACCGCGCCGATCCCGGCCACCCGGCACGCGCTGGCCAAGGCCGCCCTGCGCATCGAGGACATCGACCTGTTCGAGATCAACGAGGCGTTCGCCAGTGTGGTGCTGGCCTGGCTGGCCGAGACCGGCGCCGACCCGGAGCGGGTCAACGTCCACGGCGGCGCGATCGCCCTGGGCCACCCACTGGGCGCCACCGGCACCAAGCTGTGCGCCACCCTGCTGAACGCCCTGGAGCAGCGCGGCGGCCGCTACGGCCTACAGGTGATGTGCGAAGGCGGCGGTCAGGCCAACGTCACCATCCTCGAGCGCCTCTAAACCCGTGAGTGGTTGGCGTGGCTATAGCAACGCTTACCACTCACGGGGTCTGACCAGGCCGGACATTACGGGCTGGGTGTTGTGATCGCCTGTACTCGAGCACGCAGGCGGCCTTCCGGCCCGAGCCAGGTGATCTCCTCACCCAGCGCGGCTCCGATCAGCGCGCGGCCCAGCGGGCTGTCCGGCGTGACCGCCGGGATGTCCTCGTCGGGCACCGCGGTGACCTGCACGGTGTCCTCGGCACCGTCGGGATAGCGGAGCAGCACGGACGCACCCACCCCGACTCGTTCCGGCGCCACGTTGTCCCGCCGCGCGGCTACATACAGCAGGTGGGTGAGGTCACGGATCTCCAGTTCGATCCAGTCCAACTCGTCCCGGCGCTGGATATCGTCGGACTGATCCCCGATGTCGTCGGGTCGATCCTGGAGCTCGAGTTCCTCCGCCAACTCGCGGCGTCGCTCGCGCAGGAGGTCCAGCTCCTCGAGCAGGGCGTGCCGCTCGTCGTGGCCGCTGACCGGTGCCGACTGCCGGTCGGGCTGGCTGGCCATCATCTGCTCGCCGCCGCAGCCGCGGCATGGCCGAGCCGCAGCGGGAACCATTCCCTGGCCAGCTCGGTGACCAGCTCGACCGCCCGTGGTTCCTCGCACATCACCGATGCACCCGGCACCCGGGCAACCCGCGCGGTGCCCGGGAACTCCGCTTGGGCCCGCTCGTTGACCTCGCGCACGGCGCCGTCGGTCTCGCCGACCACCAGCAGGGTGGGGCAACGGACCAGCCGGATGAACTCCCCGGCCAGCTCTGGTCTGCCTGCCCGGGAGAGCACGGCGTGGACCCGTGCCGGCCGGGCCGCCGCCGCGATGAACGCACCAGCCGCTCCGGTGCCGGTACCGCACAGGCCGCCAGGCAGGCCAGCGGTGGCCTCGCGGACCGCGAGGTTGTCGATCAGGGCGATGAGCCTGGCTCCGAGTGCAGTGATCGCCAACTCGCTGCCGGCGTAGATCTCCTGCTCTCGCCTGGTGAGCAGGTTCACCAGAACCGTGGCGATCCGCTTCTGGTTGAGCTCGGTGGCGATCTGGACGTCGGTCGCATTGTGCCGGTCCGCGCCCCCGGCGTGCGCGAACAGCACGACGCCGCTGGCCCGCTCGGGTACCGCGACGGCCCCCTCGAGCTCCAGGCCGATGACGTCGAACTCCGTCTGGCGTGGCACGGTCTGCACCGGATCACGGTGGCAGTGTCCGGCGAGCGCGGTCTTCCACCCGGGAGTACGGAATCGGGGCGCTCAACCGGCCCGGCAGGGTCAACCGGTGCCGGTGAGCGGCTCGGCATGGGTAATCCGCCTCGGTTGGGGAAAAACCGTGCGCATGATCGAGCGCTGGTACCGAAACGCGGTGATCTACTCCGTCGACGTCGGGCTCTTCCAGGACTCCGACGCCGACGGCGTCGGTGACTTCGCCGGGATGACGAACCGACTCGACTACCTCTCGCGGCTGGGCGTGACGACGATCTGGTTCAACCCGATCCACCCGTCCCCGCGACGGGACGGCGGCTACGACGTCAGCGATCACTACGGCATCCATCCTCGGTTCGGCAGCTTCGGGGATTTCTGCGCCTTGCTGAACGCGGCCGGCGAGCGCGGAATCCGGGTGATGCTGGACTTCGTGGTCAACCACACCAGCGACCAACATCCTTGGTTCCAGTCCGCCCGGGCCGACCCCGCCTCGCCGTACCGGGACTGGTACGTGTGGTCGGACACCGAGCCGCCCGACCGGTTCGAGGGGCAGGTCTTCCCCGGCGTGGAGAACGAGATCTGGACCTACGACCCGACGGCCGGGGCGTGGTACCGCCACCGCTTCTACCACTTCGAGCCCGATCTGAACACGGCGAACCCTCGGGTCCGCGCGGAGATCCGCAAGATCGCGGAGGCCTGGCTCCGGGTCGGCGTGGCGGGCTACCGGGTCGACGCGGCGCCGTTCTTGATCGAGTCGAAGGAGCCGGGCTCGACGCTCAAGCCGCCGCGGCCGGACTACACCCTCTACCGGGAGCTGCGGGAGAGCGTGTCGTGGCGGCGCGGCGATGCTGTCCTGTTGGCCGAGGCGAACGTGACGAACGAGGAGGTGCTGGAGCACTTCGGCCACGCGGACGGCTCGGCCAGCCGGTTCCACATGATCTTCGCCTTCCGGCTCAATCAGGCGATCATGCTCGCGCTGGCCCGCCAGGACGCCCGCCCGGTGTTGACCACCGTGCGAGAGCTCCCCGCCCTGCCCAGCCACGCGCAGTGGGCGACGTTCCTGCGCAACCACGACGAGGTGGACCTGGGCCGGCTCGCCCCGGAGGAGCGGCAGCAGGTGTTCGAGGCGTTCGGGCCCGACCCGAACATGCAGCTCTACAACCGAGGGATCCGGCGCCGGCTTGCGCCCATGCTCGGTGGCGACCGCCGCCGCCTGGAGATGGCCTACAGCCTGCAGTTCACCATGCCGGGCACCCCGGTGATCCGCTACGGCGACGAGATCGGCATGGGGGAGAACCTGGAACTGCCGGAGCGAGAGGCGATCCGGACACCGATGCAGTGGGACGACACCCCGAACGCGGGATTCTCCCGAGCGGATCCCAAGGACCTGCCGGTGCCGGTGATCAGCGAGGGCCCCTACGGCTACGAGCAGGTCAACGTCACCGACCAGCGGCGCGACCCGAACAGCCTGCTGGTCTGGTTCGAGCGGATCCTGCACACGCTGCGCGAGTGCGAGGAGATCGGCACCGGCGAACACGAGATGCTCGACGTAGGCCCACCCCATGTGCTGGTACACCGCGCGTCCACGGACACCGGCGCCCTGCTCTTCCTGCACAACCTGGCGAATGTGCCCTGCCAGGTCGACGTCGGCGAGCAGATCGACCACCCAGGCCGCCCGCTCAGCGTTGCCGCGGACGGCTACTACGACGAGAAGATCGACCCGAGGGCGATCGATCTGGCCGGCTACGGCTACCGCTGGCTCCGGCTGCGCCGCGACACCTGACCGGGGTGATAGATGATTCTTGGGTGCGGCCGCCTGTAGCCTTTGGCTCGGTGGCGACATGACGATTGACCGGGCCGTGGGCCTGAGCCTCACCGATGAGATGAAGGCGGCGATCCGGCCGGCGCTGCGCCGAATCCCCGAGCAGGCCCGAAGCTGGCGGCGGGTGGAAGCCGTGCTCGCCGCGGCCGAGCAGATCCTCGAAGCGGACGGCTACGACGAAGTGGTGCAGAACCTGGGTGGGCTCTGCTCGCGGGCCGGCATCCCCACCGGAACCTTCTACACCTACTTCGAGAACACCGAGGTGGTTCTCGAGTGCATCCGGCTGCTGTGGGCCGAGCGGATCTTCGAGTTGACCGACGCCGGCTACGCCCAGCCCTGCAAGACCTGGCAGGAGGTCGCCGACCGCGTGGTGGATGGCACGCTCGAGTTCTTCAGCCATACCGCGACCCGGACGCTGTGGCTCACCCATCAGCTCTCTGCGCCCGCCCGGGAAGCCGAGTTGCGGGCGAACGCCTGGGTCGGGGCGCGGGTGCGTGTCGAGGTGCAGCGACTCGGCTACGCGTTCACCGGGGATGAGCTCGACGAGCTGGTGCTCGTGGAGATCGCCGACCAGCTCTCCCGACTCGCCTTCACAGGCCGAGGCGACACACCGGATCCGGCGGTCGTCGACCGGGCCAAGCGGGCCACCAGGGCATACCTCGCCACCCTCTTGATCGAGTCCGACCAAAGTCGATCCTGATCGAGTTTTGCGTCGACGACGGTTGGTCAATACAGCAAAAGTGCCTTGCCTGCATCGGCACCTGCCTCTTAAAGTCGACTGCAGTCGACTTCGGTAGATATCCACACCGCGAGAGCAGGGAGAGCTCGGGATGACGCTGGTCAACGAGGCGGTCACAGGTCCGACCACGGACGGCTACCGCGGCAGTGCAAGTGAGCACCTGTGGCGGCACTTCGCCGACATGGCGGCCGCGAAGAGCAAGCCGCTGCGAGTGATCACCCGCGGCGAGGGCTGCTATCTGATCGACTCCGAGGGCAACCGGCTGCTGGACGGCTTATCGAACCTGTTCTGTGTGAACGTGGGCTATTCCTACGGGCCCGAGTTCGCCGAGGCGGCCGCGGCGCAGTACCGCCAGCTCGGCTACCACTCCAGCTGGGGATCCACGCATCCGCGCGCGATCGAGCTCGCCGAGAAGATCGCCTCGCTGGCGCCGGGGAACCTGAACCATGTCTTCTTCACGCCGAGCGGCGGTGAGTCGGTCGAGGCGGCATGGAAGGTGGCTCGGCAGTACTTCAGCCTGCGCGGCGAGCGGCGGTGGAAGGCGATATCCCGGGAGATGGCCTACCACGGCACCACCATGGGCGCGCTGAGCCTGATGGGCATCCCGGAGGTACGCGAACCGTTCGCTCCGCTGGTGCCGACGGCGGGCAACGTGCGCAATACGAAGCGCTACGGCCGGCCCACCGAGGAGACCGAGGAGGCGTTCACCGCGTTCCTACTCGACGACATGGAGCAGCGCATCGTCGCCGAAGGACCCGACACGGTGGCGATGGTGATCATCGAGCCGGTGCAGAACCACGGCGGGATGCTGGTGGCTCCGGCCGGATATCACGCCGGCGTCCGGGCGATGTGCGATAAGTACGGCATCCTGCTGGTCGCTGACGAGACGATTACCGCATTCGGCCGGGTCGGCGCCTGGTTCGCCTCTGAGCTCTACGACATCCGACCCGACATCATCACCACCGCCAAGGGCCTGTCCTCGGCGCACGCCGTTCTCGGCGCGATCATCGTCAGCGACCAGGTCTACGCCCCGTTCGACCAGGCGGGCCAGATGCTGCTGCACGGCAACACCTTCGGTGGCCACCCGGTGATGGCGGCCGTGGCGCTGCGCAACCTGGAGATCATGGAACGGCTGCGCCTGCCGGACCGGGTGCTGAGCAAGCAGGACGAGCTGCGCGGCAAGCTCGAGTCGCTCTCTGCGCTGGACGCCGTCGTGGACGTGCGGGGGACCGGGTTCTTCTACGCGGTTGAGCTCGCCTCCGAGCGGCTGGACGGAACCCCGCTCACCGACGAGGAGAAGGCGTGGCTGTACGGCGACGACCTGCTCGCCGGCGGCCTCGAGGAGCGCGGGGTTCTGCTGCGCATCTCCCTCGACGGCGGCGACCCGGTCGTCTGCGTTGCGCCGCCACTGGTCGCCGATACCGCCGAGTTCGACGTCCTCACCGAGGCGCTCCGCGAGGTCCTGGGCACGATCTCGCGGCACTACGCCGCTCTGTAAGCCAGGGCACGATCCGGTTGCCACGATCGGGTGAATGTCCAATACTGCGTAGAGAGCAGTTGTTGATCCTGCAAGGAGGTGACCGGTGGGGCACCGGCACCGCCGACTCACCCTGCTGGACCTGGTGGACCGCAACGCGGTCGAGCATCCCGAGGTAATCGCCACGGTGGATGGCGAGAGTCGGTTGACCTGGTCGGAATATCGAGATCACGCCCGAGCCATAGCGTTGATGCTGCTCGATCTGGGTGTAGCCCATGGCGACGTGGTGGGGCTGCACATGGTGAACCGAGCGGAACATGTGCTCGCCGATGTCGGCGCGGTGATCGCGGGTGCGGTGCCCTGCAGCTACTACAACACCCTGACCGCTGAGCAGCTCGCCTACGTGGCGAACGACTCGGCGGCGACCGTGGTCATCATCGATGCCGCCCAACTGCCGCTGTGGCTGAGCATCCAGGGGGGCCTGCCCAAACTCAGGCACGTGCTGGTGCTTGATCTGGAACCGGATGCCTCGCCGCCGCCGGGCGTACAGCGGTTCGAACAGCTCGTGGCCGCTGCCCAGGCAGCGCTGGACCAGCGCGGCGCCGAGATCGACCAGGCCAGCTACCAGGTGGACGAGAACGACCCGCTGACCATCGTCTACACCTCAGGCACAACCGGGGCCCCGAAGGGCACCATCATCACCCACGCCGCCGCGCTGTGGGTCATGGACGAGGTGGACAGACAGCTGGTCGAACATCTGGGCGGCCCGGTTCCGACCGGCTGGTCGACGGTGTCCTACCTACCGTTGGCCCATGTCGCGGAACGGTTGTTCTCGCACTACCAAGCCATCGCCCGGCAGCTGACCGTCACCTATGTCCGGGAATCCGCGCGGTTGCCGCACGTCCTGTCGACCACGCGGCCCCAGCTGTTCCTCGGCGTGCCGAGGGTATGGGAACGCATCTACGCAGCGCTGCGGGAACGGGTCACGGCCTCGAAGAACCCGATCCGGCGCCTGTTGGTCAACTCGGCAATCTCGGTTGCTCTCGAGGCGGGTATTGCGCGATTGACCGGTGAGACCGCGCATTGGTGGATCCGGTTGCGGTCTCCACTCATGGAGCGGCTGGTATACCGGCGATTGCGGGGCGCCCTCGGCCTGGATCGGGTCGTGCTCGCGGTGAGCGGAGCGGCGTCTCTCCCGCCCAAGGTGATGGCCTTCTTCGCCGGGGTGGGCATCACCATCATCGAGGTGTACGGCATGACCGAAACCTGCGCCATGCTCGCGGCCAGTCCGCTGGGTGCACCGCGACTGGGCAGCGTCGGGCGGGCGCTGGCCGGCATCGAGCTGAAGATCGCCGCGGATGGCGAGGTGCTGGCGAAGGGCCCCAACATCACCCCGGGCTATCTGAACCGTCCCGAGGCGACGGCGGAGGCGATCGACCCGTCGGGTTGGCTGCACACCGGCGACATCGGTGTCCTGGACGACCAGGGGTATCTGCGCATCACCGGTCGCAAGAAAGAGCTCATCAACACCGCGTCCGGTAAGACGATCTCACCCAGCAACGTGGAGCTCACCTTGTCGTCGGGCTCTGACCTGGTCGGGTCCGTCTACGTGCACGGTGACAACAAGCCGTGCCTGGTGGCTCTGGTGACCCTCGATCCTGGCTGGCCGGACTGGTGCGCCGCGCGGAATATCAAGGTTGACTCGCTCACCGACGCGGTAGCCAACGGACGGGTGCGGCTGGAAGTGGCCCGGTCCATCGGCGCCGGTAACGCCGCCCTCTCCCGGGTCGAGCAGGTCAAGAACTGGGCTCTGCTGCGCACCGAGTGGACCAGCGAGACCGGTGAGCTGACCCCGACGTTGAAGCTGAGGCGCGCGATCATCGTCGACCGGTACCGCGCCGAGATCGAGGAGCTCTACGACCCGCTGACCGCCGACTCCTGGACGGATGAGTGACCGGACGCGGACGCGCGCTCGCGCCGGTACGCCCGGCCTTCCCACGGTTGCAGCACCAGCGGCTCGCACGAGTCCGACTTCGGCGGCGCCCCGATCAGCAGTTCGCTGCCGGCCCACTCGGCGGCGTCCGGCAGGTCCACCGGAGCCTCGGCCGGGGAGAAATTGCCCAGAACGAGGAGCTCGACGTCGCCGAGCCGGCGCAGGAAGGCGTAGATCCGCTCGTCGTGCGGGAGCAGCATCTGGAAGCTGCCGTGCACGACCACCGGTTCGGTATGTCGGAGCTCGATCAGCCGGCGGTAATGGTGAAAGACCGAGTCGGGGTCGGCCAGGGCTGCCTTGGCGTTGATCTCCAGGTAGTTGGGGTTGACCTCAATCCACGGCCGGGCCGTGCTGAAACCCGCCCATGGGCCGGCGTTCCATTGCATCGGTGTGCGGGCGTTGTCCCGGCTCATCAGGCGCAGCGCGGCGAGTGCCTCGTCAGGGGTGGCCAGCGCGGTGCCGGTCAGCGCGGTCTCGGTCAGTGCGGTGCCGGTCAGCGCGGTCTCGGTCAGTCCGGCTCCTGTTACGGCGGCGTACTGATTGAGCGATTCGATGTCGCGGAACTCGTCGACCGTGGCGAAGGGCGCGTTGGTCATCCCGAGCTCTTCGCCCTGGAAGATGTACGGCGTGCCTCGGTGCAGATGGAGCACGGTGGCCAGCATCTTCGCCGAGGTCACCCGGTACTCCTGGTCGTCCCCGTAACGAGACACCACCCGGGGCTGGTCGTGGTTGTTCCAGTACAGGCTGTTCCACCCGACCTCGGCCAGCCCGGCCTGCCAGCGCCCGAACGACGCCTTGAGGTCGCGCAGATCGAGGCCGATGTAGTCCCATTTGTTCGCGCCCTGATCGAGCTGGACGTGTTCGAACTGGAAGACCATGTCGACCTCAGCGCGCGCCGGATCGGTGAACAGCCTCGCCTCATCGACCGTCACCCCGGGCATCTCGCCGACCTTCAGATACTTTCCCGGCCGGTCGGCGAAGACGTTCTTGTGCATTTCCTGCAGGAAGTCGTGCATATGCGGCCCGCACACATAGTGCTCGGAGCCATCCGCATATGGCTGGTGCGGCAGGTGGTGCCCGTCGGGCAGGCTCGGATCTTTGGAGATGAAATTGATGACGTCCATGCGGAATCCGTCCACGCCGCGGTCCAGCCACCAGCGCATCATCCCGTACACCGCCTGCCGGACGTCGGCGTTCTCCCAATTGAGGTCGGGCTGCTTGGGCGCGAACAGGTGCAGGTAGTACTCGGCGGAATCGTGGTCGAGCTGCCAGGCCGAGCCGGAGAATATCGATGCCCAGTTCGTCGGCTCCGCGCCCGGCGCCCCCGGTTGCATGCCGTATCGAGGTGGTCGCCACCAGTACCAATCCCGTCTCGAACTGGTTGCGCCCGACCGGGACTCGATGAACCAGGGATGCTCGTCGGAGGTGTGGTTGACCACCAAATCCATGATCAGCCGCATGTCCCGCTGGTGCACTTCCCGGAGCAACTTGTCGAGCTCCTCCAGGCTGCCGAACAACGGGTCGATGTCGCGGTAGTCGCTGATGTCGTATCCGTGATCGGCCTGGGGTGACGGATAGACCGGCGAGAGCCACAGCACGTCCACACCCAGCTCAGCCAGGTAGTCGAGCCTGGCGGTGATGCCCGCGAGATCGCCGATTCCGTCAGCGTTGGAATCGGCGAAGCTGCGTGGATAGATCTGGTAGACGACGGCGTTCTTCCACCACTGATCGCTGGGAATGCCGTTCTCCTTCCGCGGCGACGTCACCGGGCCATACTCCAGGTACCCCGCCATCCGGACCTGGACACCTCGGTACCAGATGCGGCGCAACCAGCTACTCCGCCAGGTCCAGCAACGCTTCCCCGAGGCGCCGGCATGCCCGTCGCCTGCACTCTCGGGCCGGGACGCACCTGCCTATGTGACGTTGTGGGGCCGAGGACTGAGTAGAACTCCGGACCGCAGTATCTCCTGATACCTGGTCAGCAGGTCGACGTCCTGGGGAGCGTGATGATCACTGAGGAGCAGGTCAGGCGTATTCTCCGGCTCCGCGGAGACGGCATTCCGATTCTGTCGCTCTATGCGCGGATGGATGCTGGCCCTCGGGGCAGCCGCGAGTTGCGCAGCCGGGTCGACAGCCTTATCTCCGAGATTCGCCCGCTGACCTCGGATGAATCCGTCGACCGGAACGCGCGGTTATCAGTTCGCGCTGACATCGAGCGCATAGAGGAGTTCGTCGCGGAGCAACGGAACTGGCGACCCGGGACGCTTGCGCTGTTCTGCTGCTCCGCTCGCGACATCTTCGAAGAGGTCGAACTGCCCCGGGCGGTCCGGGACAGGATTGTGCTGGACGAGACCCCTTGGGTTCGCTCGCTGCTCGCTGTGCTGGACGAGTACCAACGCATGTGTGTCGTATTCATCGAACGCGGTGAAATGACCCTCTGGGAGCTCTACCAGGACGAGCTGCGTGAGGTGGCGGCCCGGGGCGCGCGCACGCTACGGGCCAAGCACGTTCCCGCACCCAACGAGGAACGCGCCCGGCACAAGGCTGAGGAGCTCACCAAGCGCCACCTCCGCGACACCATCGAGACGGTTGACCGGCTCTTTCGGACCGACGGCTTCGACGTGCTCGCCATCGGCGGCCAGGAGCACGAGACGGCACAGTTCATCGACCAGTTGCCCCGCCACCTGCGCGAGCGGCTCGTCGGCACCTTTACGGTGGACAAGCACCCGACCGAGGCCGCGCACATCCGCGAACGCGCCATGGAGATCCTGGAGGAGCACGTTCATGAGCGGCAACGGCGGCAGGTCGACGAGGTGCTGGAGACGGTGGCCGCTGGGGGACGCGCCGCGCTCGGCCTGACCGACTGCCTGTGGGCGGGGGCGCTGGCCGCGATCGATGTGCTGCTGGTCGAGGACGACGTGGTGATCCCCGGCGTGCTGTGCGACTACTGCGGGTGGATGTCCGAGGAGGGCACGGACTGCGCGCGGTGCGGCCGCAAAGTACGGCCGGTCGCCGACATCCTGGACGAGCTGGCCGAAGCGGTGATCAACGAGGGCGGCTCGGTCACCCACGTCAAGGTGCCCACCGACCTGAGCAAACACCTGGTCGGGGCCTTGCTCCGGTTCGAGCTCCCGCCGCCACCGGAGTCCGTCGATCGGTCCGTCGAATGAGTAGGGCAGGGGAGACGATCATGCGCACAGTAGGATATGTGGCGACCGCCATTGCGAGCGCGATTGCGTTGGGAGTAATGGTGCTCGTCATCGAGTCGCTCCCGGACATTCGCCGCTACATCCAGATCAGCCGTATGTGATCTCGGGTCATCCGAATTTGCTCAGGAAACTGAGCATGATGTCGTTGACGCGGTCAGCGGCCTCCATCTGCACAAAATGGCCGGCATTCGGGATGATATGTACCTCGTCCAGCCCGGGCACCGTTTCCCGCATTGTTTGAAATGCGCTCTGCCCGCTCAGTTGCTGTACCGGGTCCCGCTCGCCGGTGATGAAGGCGGTGGGCACGGTGATCGGCAGTTCGGGTCGTCCTTGCTGCTCGGACCATACGTGGTCGGCGGCGCGGTACCAGTTCAAGCCGCCGGTGAATCCGGTCCGGCCGAACTCCCGCGCGTAGTAGTCGAGGTCTTCCTGGGACATCCATGGCCACGGCAAGGGTGGTGGTTCGGGGAGAACATCGAGGTAGCCACGACCCTCGCTCGGGTGCCGGAAGATGTCCCGGTAGCGGTACCCGCCACTGAGCGCCCAGAAGATCTTGGTGAGGAACAACGCGGGGTCGGCGCCGAGTTCTTCGTCGGCTGGACCCTTTTCCTGAAAGTAATGCATATGGAAGAAATGCCGGGTCGCGATCTGAGCGAATGCCGTACTGGGCCGGTACGGCGAGGTCTTGGTGCGTGGGACGCTCAGCTGGATCAGTGCCTTGACCCGACCCGGTGCCCACTGGGGCAGGTCCCAGGCCAAGACCGCCCCGAAGTCATGACCGACGAAGACGGCGTCGTCGATGGCCAGTGCGTCCAGCAGGCCGACCAGGTCCGCAACGGTGCTTTTCCGGTCATAGTCAGCGGGATCGGCCGGCCGGTCGCTCCGGCCGTAACCGCGCATGTCCAGCGTTATGGCGCGGAATCCGTTCGCGGCCAGCACCGGAAGTTGGTTCCGCCAGCTGTACCAGAGCCCGGGAAAGCCGTGGCACATGACCACCGCGGGGCCCACGCCCTGCTCGGCCAGATGCAATCGAATGCCGCCGACATCGATGGTCCGATGACGGAGCGAGCTCATGGGTGTTCGACGGCCATCGGCGGGGCGAGACGGGCCAGGATTTCGACGGCCTGGTCGACCACGCCGTTGACCAGCTCGGCGCAGCTGGGCAGGTCGTCGAGCATGCCGACCACCTGCCCGGAGGCGAGCACCCCGGCGTCGGTGCGGCCGCCGACCAGTCCGGCGCGCAGCAGCATCGGGGTGTTGGCGGCCATCAGCACCTGCGCCCAGCTCAGGTCCCGGCCGTGCCGCATGGCCAGCCCCTCCCGGACCAATGCCGGCCAGGACAGCCCGGTGAGGCCGCGGAACCGGGCGGCGTTGGCCACCGCCCTGGTCAGCCCGCGCACCTTCCCGGCGCGCTCCAGACCGTCCACCAGTTCGGTGCGCAGTACCCGGTGCGGCAGGCCGTCCACCCGGGTGGTCACCACCGTGCCGTCCAGCTTGGACTCCAGGTACCGCCGCTTCACCGCGTCCGGCACGGTGCTCTCCCTGGTGAGCAGGAACCGGGTGCCCATCGCCATCCCGGCCGCCCCGTAGGCGAGCGCGGCGGCCAGGCCTCGGCCGTCGAAGAAGCCGCCGGCGGCGATCACCGGAATGTCCACCGCGTCCACCACCGAGGGCAGCAGCAGCGTGGTGGCCACCCCGCCGGTGTGCCCGCCGCCCTCGCCGCCCTGCACGATCACCGCGTCGGCGCCCCACGCGGCCACCTTTTCCGCGTGCCGCGCCGCACCCACCGACGGGATCACCACCACGCCGGCGTCCTTCAGCCGGGCGATCATCTCCGCGCGGGGGGCCAGTGCGAACGAGGCCACCGCGACCCGCTCCCGGATCAGCAGCTCCACCCGGTCGGCGGCGTCGCTGGCGTCCGCGCGCAGGTTCACCCCGAACGGGGCGGCAGTGCGCTCCCGGGTTTCCTTGATCGCGGCGGCCAGCTCGGGGTAGCTCATGGTGGCCGAGGCGAGAATGCCCAGCCCGCCCGCTTCGGCGACCGCGCCGACCAGCCGGGGGCCGGCCACCCAGCCCATCCCGGTCTGCACCACCGGGTGGCGCACGCCGACCAGCCGGGTCAACGCCGTGTCCAGCCGAGACTCGGTCACGACGGCACCTCCTTCTCCCGGCGCCCGTCCGGGTCCAGCCGGGTGCGCAGCAGCTCCAGCTCCGCCGCCGACGGCTCCCTCGTTGTCCCCGCTCCCTCGGTGACCAGTGGGAACGACGTCTGCCCGAGCACCTCGTCGAGCTCCACCCCGGGGTGCACCGAGCGCAGCCGCATCGACCCGTCCGGGGTGGCGAAGTCGAACACCGCCAGGTTCGTCACCACCCGGTACACGTCGTGGTAGCGCAGCCCGGCGGCGCGGGCCCGGTCGTGGCCGACGCCGGCGACCACGTCCACCGCCTCCACCAGCACCCGCCGGGAGTGCCGGGGCACCCAGTAGCTGGTGCGGTGGTTGGCGGTGTTTCCCGGCGCGCCGCGCACCCCGAGCAGCTGCCGGGTCGGGCGCTCGTGCGGTCCGATGCAGGAGATGTTCTGGTTGCCGTACCGGTCCACCTGGTTGGCGCCCATCACCACGTGCCGCCGGCCGTGCGCGACCACGTCGAATACCTGGCGGAACGGCAGCCACCCCTCCGGCTCGCCGTCCGGCCCGAGCAGGGTGGCCTCGCCGTCGGACAGCAGCAGCTCCGGCGCGCTGGTCAGCCGCGCCAGCCGGGCGCCGAGCGACGGGATCAGCCCCATCGGCGAGGCCAGCACCTCCCCGTCCTCGGCGAACAGGTCAGCGCACGCCGCCACGCACACATCCGCCCTGGTCACAGGTCGTGAGTGGCGATGGTCGCTATAGCGA
>DASWST010000272.1:0-8932 GCA_036402515.1 Pseudonocardia sp. | reverse complement strand
CCGGGCCGGCGAACAGGCGGCCACCATGCGTCCCTCCACCGACGCGCTGCGCCGCTCGGCGGACGGGGCGACCAACGGGCGCTCCAGTTCCTCGGCCACCTTGGAGCTGCTGCAGGGCGCGGCGCGGCAGCGGCGCAGCGTCTGGATCGGCTACATCAACTCGCTCGGGGTGGCCAGCCGGCGCATCGTGGAGCCAGTCAGCGTGGGTGGCGGCGTGCTGGAGGGGTATGACCGCGCGCAGGGTGACCTGCGCCGGTTCATGCTGCACCGGATCACCTCGGCGGCCGTCCTCGACGAACCCGACGACCCGGCCTAGCCGGCCGCCGGCCCAGCCGAACGGGCCGAGCCGGAAACGGGCTAGCGGGAGCGGGCCATCCAATACTGCATGGCGTGCTCGACCAGCCCGATCAACGTCTGCTTGGTGGAATCCCGGTCCCGGGCGTCGCAGCTGACCATCGGGATGGCCGGGCTGATCGCCATGGCCTCCCGGACATCCTCCAGCCGGTGCGACAGCACGCCGTCGAAGCGGTTCAGCGCCACCACGTACGGCAGGCCTCGATCCTCGAAGAAGTCGACCGCGGCGAAGCAGTCGGCCAGCCGGCGGGTGTCCACCAGCACAACCGCGCCGATCGCGCCGCGCACCAGGTCGTCCCACATGAACCAGAACCGGTGCTGCCCCGGGGTGCCGAACAGGTAGAGGATCAGGTCAGAGTCCAGCGAGACCCGGCCGAAGTCCATCGCAACCGTGGTCGTGCGCTTGTTCGGCGTCGAGCCGAGATCGTCTACGCCCGCACTCGCCTCGGTCATGACCGCTTCGGTGGTCAGCGGAACGATCTCAGAGACCGAACCGACGAATGTCGTCTTGCCAACCCCGAAGCCGCCGGCAACGACGATCTTCGCCGATGTCGTCGCGGCCGTGGCGACGGCCTGAGACGACCTAGAGACGGCGGAGTCCACTGAGCACCCTTTCCATCAATGCAAGGTCCGGCACGTCGCCGTTGCCACTGACCGTCTGATGCACCACCACGAGGCCCAGCCCCGCCATATCGCCTACCAGCACCTTCGCCACGCCCAGCGGCACCGACAGCAGCGCCGCCACCTCAGCCACCGAGCGGGCCTGGTCACACAGCTCGGCGACCGAGCGGTGCTCGTACTGCAGCCCGCCGAGCTGATCGTGGCCCCGGGCGCTGGTGGACACCAGCGTCTCGATCTCCAGCGCGAAGCCCGACCGGGTACGCCCCCGGGTCCAGGCGTACGGGCGGACCGAGGTCGACCCGCCCGTCTCGGCCGCATAGCGCGGATCCGGATCGTCGTACCCGGCCGCCGCACCGGGCGGGTGCGACGCCGCATGAGCAGGTGGAGCGGATCCCTCGGCGGCCCTCGCCTCGGCTTCCCGCTCCGCTTCCTCAGTGCGCCGACGACCCCAGCGCCGGGGCCGAGAGGAACGGCCGCTGTCGAAGCTGAAGCCGTTCATCACGTCCGCGAACGTCGGCTCGGGGGGCCGCCGCTCGCCTTCAGGACCGGTTGTCATGGCAGCTCACCGCCCCCCTGCCGCTCGCCCTCACGACTTAGCGCCCCAGCGAGCCCTGCAGCTCGGCGCGCAGCTCCGGGGTCAGCAGCTGGCCGACGCGGTCCACCAGCAACGTCATCTCGTAGCCGACCAGGCCGATGTCGCAGGTGGGCGAGGCGAGCACGGCCAGGCAGGAGCCATCGCTGATGGACATCAGCAATACGATGCCGCGCTCCATCTCGACCACGGTCTGCACCACGCCACCGGCCTCAAAACAGCGCGCGGCGCCCTGGGTCAGGCTGACCATGCCGGAGCTGACCGCGGCCAGCTGATCAGCCCGGTCGCGAGGAAGTCTGGCGGAAGCGGTGAGCAGCAGGCCGTCAGCCGACACCACCACGGCGTGTGCCACCCCGGGCACCCGCTCCGCAAAGTTGGTCACTAACCACCCGAAACGGTTCGGATCTGGACCGGTCACGAGTTCTCCTCCCCGTGGTTCTCGTGTTGATGACGCCCGCCGCCGTTGACCTCAACGCGGCGGTGCCGGCTCTCCCGGCCCTGCCGCACGCCCTGCTGGTAGCTGGACAATCGGCCGCGGACCTGTTCCGCGCTGCGCGCCGGCACGTTGGCCGGCTCGCTTCCCTGCTCGCTCGGGCCACCCGGAATGAGCTGTGACCGGGGTTGGCGCTTGGGCAGTCCGGCGATGGTGACCTCCCCAGAGTCAACGGGTTCGGGCATCGGCTTCAACAGCTCGCCGGCGTCCCAGCCGCCGTCCGCATCGGCCTTGCCTCGACTGTGGCCGCCGGCGCGCTCCTCGGATCGAGACCGCTTCCTGGCTGGCTCGGCGGACCCGGCCCCTTGGCCCTGGGTGGCCGCCCAGTTCTCCCGGAACCAGGCCGAGGCCATCTCCTCGAAGATCGGTGACCCGCCCGGGCGCTTCCGGCCGGTGCCGGTCTCCGCGCGATCCGTCTCCGACGCCGAGCCGGACCGACCGCCGGCCGTCTCCGATACCGGCTGCCCGGGCTGCTGCGCCGGAGCCGCCGCCGATGTCTGCGTGACCGGCGGGGCGGGCGGGGCCGGCGGAGGGACCATCGACTGGGACCCGGTCGCCGAGGACGTCGGCCGGTTCGCGGTCGGGCCTGGCGCGGTCGGACCTGGCGCGGCTGGGCCTGGCGCGGCGGCGGGCCGCTGGCCGGCCGGCGCCATCGGGAACTGGCCGCTGGGCGAACTCGGCGGCGGCGGAGCGCCGGGCCCCGGCTGCTGGGCAAACCGGGTCTGTCCTGGAGGGGATTGGCCGGCGCCACGAGCGCCGCGCAGGTAGGGCTGTTGTGGGCGTCGGCGGGGCTGACCCGCCGGCGGCCTGCCGTTCGGCGGCTGCGGCCGGCCGCCCCGCGCGGTGTCCTGCCGAGCCGCCAGCGGACGGCTGCTCTCCACCGCCGGCTGCGGGGCGCGGCCGCCGTCCGGCTCGGCTGGGGCTTCCTCCGGGGCGAGCTGGGAGGCGTCGCGGACGTTCGCCGCCGGCGCCGCCACCTCGGGGCTCTGCCGGGGCTCCCTGACGTTCCCGGCCTCGCCGGCCGAGACAGCGTCGGTGACCGTCCTGACCTCGGTGGCCCCGCTGGCCGCCAGCGCCGACGAACCGGTCAGCGCGGAACCCTTGGAGCGACGGGGTAGCGCACCGGGCTCGGCCGGAGCGGAACGGCGGGGCAGCGCGGCCGAGTCACTTGGCCCGCCACCCCTTGGCCCGGCCGCCGCCGGAGTTGCTCCGGTGCCGGCGACTGCGGCGGCGCCGAATCCCGCGCCGGTTCCGCTGACCCCGGCCCGGTTGGCGCCGGTCCCGTTCACTCCGCCGGTCCCGTTCACTCCGCCGGTCCCGTTGACCCCGGTTCCGTTCACTCCGGTGCCGTTGACGCCAGCTCCGTTGCTCCGGGTGCCGGTGACGCCGGCGCGGCCGGCCCCGTTCCGCCCGGCGACCGCGCCGTTCGCCCCGGCGCCCATCAGCCCCGTGCCAGCTGCCGCGAGCCGGTCGGGCATGCCGGTCGAGTTGCCCGCGCCGGTCCTGGTGACCGCCGCGCTGTCCGTACCCGGCACCGCGTTGGTCGTGCCGATCCGGTCCGCGAGGGCAGAGCTCGACGCGATCAGCGGCAGCGGGATGCTCACCGAGGCGGTGACCCCGCCGCCGACCGCGCCGTACTGGTCGGAGTTGGCCAGTTGAACCCCGACGCCGTGCCGGGCGGCCAACCGGCCGACCACGAACAGACCCATCCGGCGGGACGCGGACACGTCCACCTCGTTCGGCCCGGCGAGCCGGTTGTTCGCCGCGACCAGTTCCTCGCCCGGCATGCCGACGCCCTGGTCGGTGATCTGCACGAACAGCGTGCCGTCGGCCGCGAGCGAGCTGCTCACCACCACCTGGGTGTCCGGCGCGGAGAACGCGGTGGCGTTGTCCAGCAGCTCGGCCACCAGGTGCACCATGTCGCTGGCCGCCCGCCCGACGATCTCCTCGGTCGGCGGCTGCTGCACCACCACGCGCTGGTACTGCTCGATCTCGGACACAGCGGCGCGCAGCACGTCGACCAGCGGGACCGGCTGGCTGCCCCGCTTGGCCAGATCGCTGCCGGCCAGCACCAGCAGGTTCTCGCTGTTGCGCCGCATCCGGGTGGCCAGGTGGTCCAGCTGGAACAGGTTGGCCAGCTGCTCGGAGTCCTGCTCGTTGCGCTCCAGCTGCTCGATCAGCTGCAGCTGCCGCTCGACCAGACCCTGGCTGCGCCGGGACAGGTTGACGAACATGCTGCTGACGTTGGTCTGCAGGGTGGCCTGTTCGGCGGCCAGCCGGACGGCCTGCCCGTGCACGTGGTCGAACGCCCTGGCCACCTGCCCGATCTCCTCGATGCTGTGCACCGGGACCGGCTCGATCGTCACGTTCGGCATCTCGCCGGCGCGCATGCCCTGCACCGCCTTGGGCAGCCGGCGCTCGGCAATGTCCAGCGCGGTGGTGCGCAGCAACCTCAGCGGCTTCAGCATCGACCGGCCGACCAGGTACACGACCGCGGCGGCGGCCAGCAGCGCGAGCAGCAGGATCACCGAGTCGATACCCGCGGCGTTCCGCGCGGCGTCCTGCTGCGCCAGGCTGGTCCGCTGGATGTCCCCGCGCAGCCCGTCCCCGGCGGTCCGCAGTTGCTCAAGTACGGAGTTGTAGGCGTTGTCCCAGTCCGCCGGGCTGATGCCCAGCTGGCCTCGGGGGCCGATCCGGCTCAACGCGGCCTGCTTGAGCTGCTGGCGCTGGTTGTTGGCGACGTCGGTGGTGAAGCCGGCGTAGCGGTTCTGCTGGTCGGCGTCCAGCGCGGCGCGGAACTGGTCGACGGCGGTGCCCAGCTGGGCGTCAGCGGTCCGCACCGTGTCCGCGTCGGGGGGCAGCATCTGGCCGCGCGCGATGGCCACCGCGATCACCGCGTGCTGCAGCGCGATCTGTTCCTTGGCCGTGGTGAGCGCCGTGAGGCCGGCTGCCGGGCCAGCCAACGCCGGGGTGTTCAGCTGGCGGTCCAGCGCCGCTTCGTACACGGTCATCGGCTCGATCAGGCCGGTGTACTGGGCGATCACATCCGGGGCCTGGACACCGTTGCCGGTGACCTGGTCGCGCAGCTGGGTCAGTCGGCTCAGGTTGTCCTGGGCCTGCTGGAAGGCGGCCTGCGCGGCGCCACCCATGGTCGCCGGCTCGCCCACGGCGGTGGCCAGGTCGTTCACCGCGTCGTCCGTGGTGCCGAACAGGGTCTGCAGCGCCGTCTTGTCACCCGTGCGGTTGTTCTGCACGAACACCGATGCCTGGTCGCGCTCCTGCTGGAGCTGACCGATCACCGAGGACGCCTTGCCCTCGAGCACCACGAAGCGGTCCACCCCGGCCAGCGCACTGGCTTGGTTGGTGTGCTCGACAACGCGCGCCACGCCCAGGCCGACACCCAGCAGGGTCGGCACCAGGAGCACCGCGGCCAACTTGACCGGCAGGCTCCAGTTTCTGGGCTGCAGGCGCTCGAAGCGGCCCACTGCCGTTTCCGTGCTGGTCATGTCAGCGCCTCCCTGCAGCGCGGGGCGGTGTGCCAGGCCGAGAGCACCGGTTCAGCTGTCTGTCCCCCACACCAACACGATCACAGCCTCCGACACGCCAGAAAAAGCCGCGATTGACGCCCGTTGGGGAGACTATGATCTTCTTAGGCATCGTCTGTCTTACCGAGGGCGCGAAGTATAGCCATAGCTCGGGAGGGCGCAGTCACACCAGGGTCGGGAAGGATCTGTCGCCCCAGTGGCGTTTGCTAGATAGCGAGTGCTCATGCCCTACTGGGCACGCCCGCGTTCCCTGCTCGACCCTATCTGGGCCTCGCACGTAACCCTACGGAAAGGATCGTCCGTGACCGACGGACCGCTGATCGTCCAATCCGACAAGACGTTGCTGCTCGAGGTGGACCACCCGGACGCGGGCGGGGCACGCGCCGCCATCGCGCCCTTCGCTGAGCTGGAACGCGCCCCGGAGCACGTACATACCTACCGGGTCACCCCGCTGGCACTCTGGAACGCGCGCGCCGCGGGGCATGACGCCGAGCAGGTCGTCGACGCGTTGGTGCGTTACTCGCGCTACGCGGTGCCCCAGCCGCTGCTGGTCGACGTGGTGGACACGATGAGCCGCTACGGGCGGCTGCAGCTGGTCAAGTCCCCGGTGCACGGCCTGGTGCTGGTCTCGCTGGACCGCGCGGTGCTCGAGGAGGTGCTGCGGCAGAAGAAGATCGCCCCGCTGCTCGGCGCCCGGGTCGACAACGACACGGTTGTGGTGCATCCCAGCGCGCGCGGCCACCTCAAGCAGGCGCTGCTCAAGATCGGCTGGCCGGCCGAGGACCTGGCCGGCTACGTGGACGGTGAGCGCCACCCGATCTCGCTGAACGAGGACGGCTGGAACCTGCGGGAGTACCAGCGCGACGCGGTCACCGGCTTCTGGGCCGGCGGCTCCGGCGTGGTCGTGCTGCCCTGCGGCGCGGGTAAGACGCTGGTCGGCGCGGCGGCGATGGCCGAGGCGCAGGCCACCACGTTGATCCTGGTCACCAACACGGTGGCCGGCCGGCAGTGGAAGCGTGAGCTGGTCGCGCGCACCTCGCTGACCGAGGACGAGATCGGCGAGTACTCCGGCGAGCGCAAGGAGATCCGGCCGGTCACCATCGCCACGTACCAGGTGATGACCCGCAAGACCAAGGGCGAGTACCGGCACCTGGAGCTGTTCGACTCCAAGGACTGGGGCCTGATCGTCTACGACGAGGTGCACCTGTTGCCGGCACCGGTGTTCCGGATGACCGCCGACCTGCAGTCCCGGCGTCGCCTCGGGCTGACCGCCACCCTGGTCCGGGAGGACGGCCGGGAAGGTGACGTGTTCTCGCTGATCGGGCCGAAGCGGTACGACGCCCCGTGGCGGGACATCGAGCAGCAGGGCTGGATCGCGCCGGCCGACTGCGTCGAGGTCCGGGTCACCCTGACCGACGCGGAGCGGCTCAGCTACGCCACCGCTGAGGCCGACGAGCGGTACAAGCTGGCCTCCACCGCACGCACCAAGGAGGCGGTGGTCAAGGCCATCCTGAACCGGCACCCGGGCGAGCCGGCGCTGATCATCGGCGCCTACCTGGAGCAGCTGCACGAGCTGGCCGCCGAGCTGGATTGCCCGGTGATCGAGGGGTCCACCAAGAACAAGGAGCGCGAGGAGCTGTTCCAGGCGTTCCGCACCGGCGAGATCCCGAGGCTGGTGGTGAGCAAGGTGGCCAACTTCTCCATCGACCTGCCAGAGGCATCGGTCGCGGTGCAGGTGTCCGGCACGTTCGGCTCCCGGCAGGAGGAGGCCCAGCGACTGGGCCGGCTGCTGCGCCCCAAGGGCGACCACCGGCAGGCGCACTTCTACTCCGTGGTCTCCCGGGACACCCTGGACACCGAATACGCCGCGCACCGCCAGCGCTTCCTTGCCGAGCAGGGCTACGCGTACCGGATCATGGACGCCGACGACCTACTAGGCCCCCCCGTCCCCGAAGTAGGCGCCTAACCCCGTTCCGCGAGTCGGGGATTTCGTCAGCGCGAGTCGAGGATTTCGTCGGGGCGAGTCGGGGTTCTGGGCATACCGGGCCAGGGTGCTAACCAGGGACGGATCCGGGTGCGGCCCTGAGGCGGCGGCTGCCGGCGAGCGGCAGGCTCGGTGTCATGGACGAGACCACTGGCGCGCGGAACACCCCCGGCTCGCCGTCACCCACCGAAGACACCACCCCGACGCCGTCGCTCGCCGACGACACCGCACGCGAGCAGCCGACCGACCAGCTGCCCGCCCCGGAGCCGGCCGCCGCGGAACCGGCCGCCGCGGAACCGGCCGCCGAGCAGTCGGTGGCTGGGCAGCCGGTCGGCGAGCAAGCCGCGGCTGAATCGGACGAACCGGCTGCACCGGCGGCCGCCGCCGAGCCGGCCTACGCGCCCTTTGCCGCCTCAGCTCCGAGCTATCCCGCCCTACGTCCGGCGGACGGCACTCCGGCGTACGGCACTCCGGCGTACGGCACTCCGGCATACGCTGCTCAGCCAGCGTTCACCCCGCCGCCGCCCGACACGGACACCCCGTCGGCCAGAACGGCCCGCCCACCGATCCGACTGCGCCGCAGCCGGGACGAGCGGATGATCGCCGGCGTGTGTGGCGGCCTGGCCCAGGTGCTCGGCGTCGACGTGGTGATCCTGCGGCTGGCGCTGGTGCTGGCCACGGTGCTCGGCGTCGGCGCGGGCGTGATCCTCTACCTGGCCTGCTGGATCCTGATGCCAGTGGTCCCGGAGAACGAGTCGATGCACATCGCCGAGCACGATCCCGCCCCGAGCTACCCCGCCTCCTGAACGGTTGATCAACGACCGAGCCACGGCCACGGAGCCGGGGCGGCTGGAGTTCACCGGCTGCGCCCGCGCCACCCGCCACGCGGCGACGGCCGGCACCGTTCGCTGAAACGCCGAAGAGGCGGCACCGGAAACGCTCCGGTACCGCCCCTTCGGGTAAGACGCTGGACTCAGAAGTCCATGCCCCCGCCCATGCCACCGGACGGGTCGCCCGCCGGTGCGGCGTGCTTCTCCGGCTTGTCCGCGATCACTGCCTCGGTGGTGAGGAACAGTGCCGCGATCGAAGCCGCGTTCTGCAGCGCGGACCGGGTGACCTTGGCCGGGTCGATAATGCCGGCCTTGATCAGGTCCTTGTACTCGCCAGTGGCCGCGTCCAGGCCCTCGCCGGCGGGGAGGTTACGCACCTTCTCCGCCACAACGCCGCCTTCGAGGCCGGCGTTGATCGCGATCTGCTTGAGCGGAGCCTCGAGGGCAACCTTGACGATGTTCGCCCCGGTCGCCTCGTCGCCGTCCAGGCCGAGGCCGTCGAACAGCGAGCCA
>DASWST010000271.1:0-28683 GCA_036402515.1 Pseudonocardia sp. | reverse complement strand
CCCGCTCATCGAGGTCGGCGAGTGGGAACTCAACCGCAACCCGGACAACTACTTCGCCGATGTCGAGCAAGCGGGGTTCAACCCCGCACAGGTCGTGCCCGGTATCAGCTTCTCGCCGGACAAGATGCTGCAAGGACGACTATTCTCATACGGGGACGCACAACGCTATCGGGTCGGCGTCAACCATCATCAAATCCCGGTCAACGCTCCGAAATGTCCTGTCCACAGTTACCATCGAGATGGCGCGATGCGCGTCGATGGCAACTACGGCAGCACGCTGCACTACGAGCCCAATAGTTACGGTCAGTGGCAGGAGCAGCCCGCCTACCGTAACCCACCGCAGACCATTGGCAACGTCGCGGATCACTGGAACTTCCGCGAAGATGACGACGACTACTACAGCCAGCCGGGGAATCTTTTCCGGAAGATGACCGCGGAACAACAGCAAGTGTTGTTCGACAACACCGCGCGCGCTATGCGGGGCGTCCCTCAGGAGATCCAGCAACGCTGGATCGGCCACTGCGCCAAGGCCGACCCGGCCTACGGTAAAGGCGTCGCCAAGGCCGTCGAAGAACTGGGCTGAATAGGATACATGGTGGTCGTGCGGTCCGAACCGGAGCCAGCCTGGGCCGCACGACCACCCCACCAGAGGACACCGAAAAGTAGTGCGCGCTGCCCGCGCGCCAGTCGCCCAGCTGCAGATACCGGAATACCGGTCTGCTGGCAACCAGAAGGGCGCTGCCCGCAGGGACACTGCGCGGCCTCCACGCGAAGCTGGCGGGGAGGGAGAGCCGGGTCGCACCGGGCGCGCCCGGCTAGGACAGCGATGCAGGCGGTTGGATCATTGAATCACAAGAAGCAAGGATCGTGGGCGCTGGCCTTCGAGGCTGACGCCCAGGTTGCTGACGGGACCGGCGCTATGGCCAACCACCGGACGGGAGGGTGAGCCCAACGTGCCTACCGTCCCCGGCGAGCCCGCCGCGACCGGACTACGGCCGCCTGCCCGGCGTGCCGGGCTTTCCTGGCGGCGCCGGCTCGCCGCAGCGCTGACCGGGCTGGTCGTTCTTCCCCTGCTGACCCTGGGTTTGACCCAGCTCCGCGACGTCCTGAACCTGCCCAGCCAAATGCTGCTCTACTTGCTCGCCGTGGTGGTGGTGGCGCTGGTCGGTGGGCTGGTTCCGGCGCTGGCCGCCGCTGTCGCGGCCGCGGCGCTGCTGGCCTACTACTTCATCCCGCCGGACAACTTCGCCGTCGCCGACCTCAACGACGTGGTGGCCCTGGTCGCGTTCGTCCTCGTCGCCGGCGCGGTCAGCTGGGTTGTCGGCCTGGCCGCACGCCGCGCCCGGGAGGCCGAAACCCTGGCGACCGCGTACGCCGAGGGCCGCGCCCATCTCGAGCAAAGCCGCGACGATCTGCGCCGGCTCGCCGAAGAGCAGGCCGCGTTGCGGCGCGTCGCCACGCTGGTCGCCCGCGGGCTGCCGCCGGCCGAGGTGTTCGCTGCCGTTGCGGAGGAGGCCGGCACCGTCCTCGGCGCCGACGCCACGACCATCGTCCGTCTCGAGCCCGACGGTGCGACGACCGTCCTCACCCGCGTCGGTGACCCCCCCGACGAGTTCCCGGTGGGCAGCCGCTGGACGCTTGAGCCACCCCTGGCCTTGGCGGTCACCTTGCGCACGAGCCACTCGGCCCGCAACGACGACTACAGCCGACCTTCCCACGCGTACGGTGAGGCCCTCCGCCGGCTGGGATTCCGGTCGGGTGTCGCCGCGCCGATCGTCGTCGAGGGAAGTCTGTGGGGCGCGATCGCCGTCGGGAGGCGGCACGGGTGTTTCCCGGCCGACGCCGAACAGCGCATCGCCGGGTTCACCGAACTCGTCGGCACCGCGATCGCGAACGCCGACAGCCGCACCCAGCTCACCGCCTCCCGAGCCCGGATCGTCGCGGCCGCCGACGAGGCCCGGCGCCGCATCGAACGCGACCTGCACGACGGCGCCCAGCAGCGCCTGGTCGCGCTCGGCCTGGCGCTGCGCGGGGCCCGGTCCACCGTGCCCGAACAGCTGCCCGAGCTGCGGGCCCAGATCGGCCGGGTCGGCGACGAGGTCACCGCGACGACCGTGGAGCTGTGCGAACTCGCCCGCGGTATTCACCCGGCGATCCTGTCCGAGCGCGGGCTCGGCCCGGCGCTGCGTTCCCTGGCCCGCCGCGCCGCGATCCCGCTGAAACTCGACATACGCACCGAAACCCGCCCCGCAGACCCGATCGAGGTGGCCGCCTACTACGTCGTGTCCGAGGCGCTCACCAACACCACCAAGCACGCCCGCGCCTCCTACGCGCACGTCGCGGTGGAGGAGCGCGACGCCCTGCTGCGCCTGTCGATCCGCGACGACGGTGTTGGCGGCGCCGATCCTGCCGAAGGTTCGGGCCTGATCGGGCTGCGCGACCGGGTGCTGGCCCTGGGCGGATCGATCGAGGTCACCAGTCGCCCAGGGGAGGGGACGGCGATCGTCGTCGAGCTTCCGCTGCAGCCCGACTGACCATTCGACCCGCCCCTGCGATGGGGGCCAGTGCTGGTGAATGGGTCCTGAACCTCTGAGCCAGAGCCGGCGGCCCAGTCGACGTCAGTCGCCGAGAGCCGGAGTCCGGCGAGGCACGGGTTGTTCGCCAGCAGATGCAGCGGACCGGCCCAAGCTGATGACGACACACGCGCGGTGATCAACCGGGACGTCAGCGCGGGGCTGCCCGAGGTGTGGGCGTCGGCCGGGATCGAGCGGTGAAGCGGGGGTGCTGCGGCAAGAGCTGGCAACGATCTGGAGGGGCTTGGTCAACTCAACTGGCGAGGCCCACATCGGCTAACAGGAGGTCAAGCCGGGCCGACAGCGAGCCCTCAGCTTAACTGGGGTGGAGTGTCCGGTGGAGCCGTGGACTGCCGCCGTAACCGAGAGAAGGCACGCCGACGACGAGCTCCGCGTCTGGGAAGAAGAGGGCGTGCTGAGCACCGACGCCGCGTCAGACATCTGGATGCAGCTCAACTCCTGACTCTTATCACCGGCGCCACCTTTGTTAGGCTGCAGGGCTGTGAGCTGCGGATTCGAGGTTCGGGGCGGTCGAACGGCATCTCCTCGGGAGCGGTCGGCCAGAAGCCGGCGAACACGTCGTGGGTCCGGCGACCGAGCAGCAGGGCGTCCATCGACTCGGCTCCCTCGAACATGACTCTGCCCGCCTCGCGGTCCCGGAACGGCGCGTGCCATCCGCCGTGGCTGAAGCCACCGTCGCGATCCTCGTCAGGCTGTCCCCCCGACTGCGCCACCCCGTCCAGGGTCATGAACAACGATCAACTTGGAAATAGGAAACCGGTTGCGGACCCTGACCGGTAGCCGCGCCTACCCCGGACTACAGGTCGCGCTCGGTCGCTTCACCGCCGTGAGGCGCGTCCGTCTAGCGGGCGGGTACTGGTCCAGCTGGCCAGCAGGCGCAGCGCCTGCTCGGACGGCGAACCGGGCTCGACCGTGTTCAGCCCGAGCGTCTGGTCGGGGTCGCCGGTCGGGTTCAGTGCCTCGTAGCCCAGGGTGAGTTCACCGACCAGCGGATGGCGGTAGCGCTTGGTGCCGTGGGTGCGCTGGTAGACATCGTGATCTGCCCACCAGCGACGGAAGTCGGCGTCGTGCACGGACAGCTCGCCGACCAGCTCGGCCAGCTGGGGGTCGTGCGGGTTCCGCCCGGCGTAGAGGTGCAGTGAGGCCACCACCGAGCGCGCGGCCGCCGGCCAGTCGACGTAGAGCTGGCGTCCGCCCTCGTCCAGGAACAGGTAGCGGGCCATGTTGCGCTCCCGTGGCGGCAGCGCGTCAAAGTCGGTGTAGAGCGCGCGGGTGAGCTGGTTGGTGGCCAGCACGTCCAGCCGGCGGCCCAGCACCAAGGCGGGGAGGTCGGTCAGTGCGTCCACCACCCGCTGCAGCCCGGGCCGCACCCGCTGTGGCGGCAGGGGTTTGCGTTGGCCGCCGGCGCGGGACGGCCGGGCCACGGCGAACAAGTGCGCCCGCTCGGTGTCGGTCAGCTGAAGCGCGCGGGCCAACGCGTCCAGCACCCCGTCGGACACATTGAGCCGCCGCCCCCGCTCCAGCCGGATGTAGTAGTCAACGCTCACCCCGGCGAGCTGGGCAACCTCCTCCCGACGCAGGCCGGGGACTCGGCGATTACCCAGGTGGCTCGGCAGTCCAGCGTCGGTAGGACTCAGCTTGGCCCGGCGTGCGCGCAGGAACTCGCGCAGCTCCGCGTTGCCAGGATCACCCACATCGCCCAGGGTAGAACCAGGCCGGTCGGCGTGCGGGGGTCTGTTGGACCCCGGGTCGAACCATGCCTGTTCCACCCCCGCGCGCGGATAGAACATGGGCGGCATGAGACGCAGAGTTCTGGGCGGCACCGGCATGTCTGTCAGCGAGATTGCGCTCGGCACCATGATGTTCGGAGCAATGGGCAACCCCGACCACGACGAGTCGATCCGGATGATCCACACCGCGCTGGACTCCGGGGTCAACTTCATCGACACCTCCGACGTCTACTCTCAGGGAGAGTCAGAGGTGATCGTCGGCAAGGCGCTGCACGGGCGGCGCGACGAGGTGGTGCTGGCCACGAAGTTCGGGCTGCCCATGGGTGAGGACCCAAACCAGCGGGGCGGCTCGCCTCGGTGGATCAAGCGCGCGGTGCACGACAGCCTCCGCCGGCTGGGCACCGACTACCTCGACCTCTATCAGATGCACCGGCCCGACTACCTCACCGACGTCGAGGAGACGCTGTCCGCACTGTCGGACCTGGTGCGGTCAGGCACGGTGCGGGCGATCGGCGGCTCGTTCTTCTCCCCAGAGCAGATCGTCGAGGCCCAATGGGCGGCCGCGCGGGGCGGGCACCACCGCTTCCGCACCGAGCAGCCGCCGTACTCGATCCTGACCCGGGGAGTGGAGTCCTCGGTGCTACCCACCGCCCAGCGCTACGGGATGGGCGTGCTCACCTTCGGGCCGCTCAACTCCGGCTGGTTGTCGGGGCGATCCGACCCAACTAGCGGGCGCCGCAACGCCGGCCTGGGCGCGAAGATGTTCGACCTCAGCCAGCCCGGGGTCCAGGCCAAGGCCGAGGCTGTCGAGAAGCTGACCAAGCTCGCCGCCGGAGCAGGGTTGCCGCTGCCGCACCTGGCCACCGCGTTTGTCCGCGCGCACCCGGCGGTCACCTCGGTGCTGATCGGCCCCCGCCGACCGGAACACCTCTCGGACCTCCTTGCCGGCGCCGACGTGGCGCTCAGCGAGGACGTGCTGGACCGGATCGACCAGATCGTGGCCCCAGGCGTTGATCTGTATGCCGGGGACTTCTACCTCGACCCGACACCGCCGATCCAGGACAAGCGGCTGCGCCGTCGGTAAAGCTCGCAACTGCCCGAGGCTTTACGACTCTTCGCGGTCCGTGTGTCGGGCGCGCTTGTCGATCTGCCGCAGCATGCGACGCGTGATGATCCGGTGGCCCGCCCGACCCGATCACAGCGACGCGGTAGAGCTTGCCGTGCGGGCCGGGCAAGGCCCCGTAGCTCTGCGCGCGCAGGCGATCGTCATCGACGGTGGTTCCTCTCTTCGGTGTGGCTGTCGGTCAGTTCAGACTCCGACGAGGCTGGAAACTCATCGCCGACCGGCGTCGGCGGTCGGTGCTCATCCGGAGGCGAGCTAAGACCTGGCCTCAGAACTCTGTGATCGAGACCAGTCGCCGCAGGTTGATGATCGAGACGGCGAGGAGCAACAGCGGTCGCAGGGTCGCTTCGGTGCGGTCATAGCGCAGCCCGAGACGCTTGAACCGCAGCAGCCAGGACACGGTGCGTTCCACGACCCACCGGTGACGTCCGAGCTTGGTCTTGTCCTCGATCCCGCGCCGGGCGATGCGGACCTTGATCCCGCGCCGATGGAGGTAACGTCGGCAACGGGGGTAGTCGTAGCCCTTGTCGGCGTGCAGCTTCTCGGCTCGGCGCCGCGGCCGGCCCGGGGTGATGGCGGTGCCCCGCGGCCGGCGTGCGAGACGCGCGTCTCCAGATGCTCGCCACACAGCAGCCACTGTCCTGCTGGAGCTGGGTGTCCCGGACCGGGCGGCGATGCAGATCATGGGCTGGTCCAATGCGGTGCTCGCCCAGCGCTACCAGCACGTCACCGGCCACACCCTCGGGCGTGTCGCCACGCAGGTCGGCACGCACCTTTGGGAACCGCCACGGACAGACAAGTGAGACGAGAATTGAGACGAGGGCTCGGTCAGCGGGTACATCAAGATCGGCGTATCCGCTGTCGTGCCTGGTCAGATGGCGGAAGCGGAGGGATTCGAACCCCCGGACCCTCTCGGGACTCTCGCTTTCAAGGCGAGTGCATTCGGCCGCTCTGCCACGCTTCCGTGGACCAGCCTAGCGAGCGCCGCCGCATCCTCGACCATCGCCGGTGGCTGTGGTGGGATCTCCGGTGTGGACATCAACCCGGATGCCGAACTCGACACCTCGCAGGTCGAGGATCTCAGAGGCTCCAGCGGCGGCGGCGGTCTTGGCGGCCGCGTGGCGATCGGCGGCGGTGGGGTCAGCGTGGTCGGCCTGCTGATCTACTTCCTGCTCTCACAGCTCGGCGGGGGAGCCCTGCCGCAGGGGCTGCCGCAGGCGGGTGGCTTCAGTGATGTGCAGTCCGGTCAGCAGGTGGACAACGACTCGCTCAAACAGAAGTGTCAGGTCGGTCGGGACGCCGCCAACAACCTGGACTGCGAAGCGGTCGCGGTCATCAACTCGATCCAGTCCTACTGGGCCAGCGAGTTCGCCAAGTCGGGCTCGAAGTACGTGCCGGCGACAACTCGGTTCTTCAACGGTTCTGTCTCCACCGGATGCGGCGCCGCCAGCTCGGACTCCGGGCCGTTCTACTGCCCTGCCGACCGCAGGGTCTATATCGACCTGAGCTTCTACCAGGAGCTGCAGACTCGGTTCGGCGCCCAGGGCGGCCCGTTCGCCCGGGCGTATGTGCTGGCGCACGAGTACGGCCATCACGTTCAGGATCTGATTGGTACCTCGGATCGGGTGCGGGGTAGCGCCGCCGGCCCCACCTCGGGCTCGGTGCGGCTCGAGCTACAGGCGGATTGTTACGCGGGTGTATGGGCCAACCACGCCACCCAGACCACCACCGCGTCCGGGCAGCCCCTTATCGAGAACATCAACGAGGCCGATATCGGCGCCGGCTTGGATACCGCCGAGCGCATTGGGGACGACTTCATTCAGTCGCAGATCGCCGGCCAGCGGGTGGACCAGGGCCAGTTCACCCACGGGAGTTCGGCACAGCGGGAGAAGTGGCTCACCACCGGACTGCGCGCCGGCGACCCGAAGCAGTGCGACACGTTCTCCCGAGGCGTCAATCTGGGCTGATCCGCGAGTTGCGGCATTCCTCTGGGGGCGGGATCAAATACAATGGATCGGATTCACGGCGACGGGTGACCCGAATTCGTAGCCCGTTAGGGATTTCGTTCGATCCAGGTGAGCGGGCCGCGGTCGGATCGCTGGCTCGCTCCTGGCGAGGCCTCGAACGGGTGAGGGAGAGTTCGCCGATCGGAACTGGTGGTGACCGGGGCCGGGCGGGGGCTCCCGTTCCACGCCGGCCCCGGTCACTCTGCAGTGGTAACGAGACGGCGGCGATTTCGGTTCGGCGTAGTTACCGTAACCACCGCTCTGTTGGGTAATAGCCGCGAGCGGATGGCATTTTCGGCGTGAAGGACCAGTACCACCGGCTGTTTCAGCGCGGTGAAGAGCCGGCCGCGGGATAGGTCAGGCCAATGGCTCGGCCGATAGCCCCACTCACCCCGGTAAGAAGGCGACTGGCTGAATCGACGGCGACATGCCGGAAAGCGGTCCGGTCTCCGGACGCTCACCGACCGGTAGCCGCCACCGGCCGCGAAGCGACCACGATTCGCCGCGAGGTCAGCATCGGCGCCGCGTGCCCTGGCCCTGGTCGTCAGGTAGTGCTGGACGGGAAGTTCGTGCCCAGCTGCCCCGCGGTCGGGGCGGAGTCGGTGGAGGGCCGCGCCACCGGGTGGCCCACCGGTGCAACCGGTTGGCCGGCGCCGGACTGCGCCCACGGTTGTTGGACCGAGGGCGACTGGGTGTCCGCGGGGTTCAGGTCTGACTCAGCCTGCCGGGGCGCGTTACCGGTGTCGGCCGGCGCGTTCGAGCCGGTGACCCGAGGGGCCAACTCTCCGCCGCCGCCGCTGCTCTGGCTGTTGCTCACCGGGCTGCTGCCAGGAGCGACCTGCTCCGGCCCGCTCTGGCCATTGTTGACACCGCTCGGGCTGGCCGTCGCCGAGCCAGTGGTGCCCCCGGGGGTCGCACCGCCGTTCGTGCCCCCGGCTCCGCCGGTAGCGCCGCCGGCGCCCGGCTGCCCGGTACCGGCGCCGTTGTTGGACGTGTCCGGGGCGGACGGCGTGGTCCGGGGCGGCTCGGTGGGCCTCGGTGTGGGGGTCGTCGGGGTCGTCTCGGTTGTGGTGGGGGTCGGAGTGGTGCGGGTGGTGGGGTGGTTCACCGTGGTGCGCGCCGGCGCCTTGGGGGTCGACTTGGTCCCCCCGCTGCCGCCGGAGGATCTCTCGGTGGTGGTCGGCGTGACGGTCGGCGACGGGGTGAGGTCGGTGCTGCTACCGGTCTCGTTGGTGCCGGTCGACGTCGGCCAGAAGAACACGGCGGCCAGGATCGCCGCGATGGCCAGCACCGCGCCGATGCCGATCATCAGCCCGGTCTGCCGGCGCTTGCCCGGCTCGGCGTAGTAGCCGTCCCGGCCCTGGTTGACAAAGGCGGCCGGCTCGACCGCGGCGTCCGGCCGAGGCGGAGGCTCCGCGCCCCTGGGCGAGCCCATCGGTGGCCGGGGCGGAGCGGGAGGCGGGCCACCCATCCCGCTGGACATGCCTGGCGGACCACCGGGCCGGGAAAGGTAGGCCGCGCCGGCGCCGGCCGCCGCACCCGCGCCGAGACCCGCCGCCACCCCGGCGGACGGACCCGGCGGGCGGCCCTGTGTCATCAGGCCGGCCGGGGGCGCGGGTGCCTGCCGGGCGGCCTGCGGCTGCGGTGAGATGGCTAGTGCCGCGCCCATCGCAATCGCCGTCTTGGGGTCGGCATCCACCGCGACCGGGCGGCCCAGCTCGTCGGACACCAGTTGAGACACCAGCGGGATCCGGGACGAACCGCCGACCAGCAGCACCGCGCTCAGGTCGTCGGGGCGCAGGCCCGCCGAGCTGACCGCGCGGCGCAGCGCCACGATCGTCTCCTCCAGCGCCGGGCGGATCATCGCCTCGAACTCGGCGCGGACCAGCCTGGTCTGGGTTCGCAGGTCGGGCAGTAGCACCGGGATGGTGGCCTCGGTGTCGCTGGACAGCGCCTCCTTGGCCTCCACGCACTCCCGGCGCAGCCGGGCCACGGCGGACAGCACGTCCGGGTCCTCGGGGTCCAGGTTGTCCAGCTGGCCGCCCAGGCTGTCCCGGACGTGCCCGAAGACGACCTCGTCGAAGTCCACTCCGCCGAGGCGCTCGATCCCCTCCGGCTGGCCGAGCAGCTCGAATGTGCCGTTGTTGTTCTTGCGCACCACGGCGGCGTCGAAGGTGCCACCGCCCAGGTCGTACACCGCGACCGTGCTGCCCGGGTCCACCCGCTCCGCGGAGGCGTAGCTGACCGCCGCGGCCTGCGGCTCAGCGAGGAAGGTGACGGTCAGGCCGACGTCCCGCAGCGAGCGGCCGAGCAGGTCCTTCTTGTGCGCGCCCCAGCTGGCCGGGTGGGTCACCGCGATACGCCTCGGCGGCCCGCCCTCCCGCTCGCTGACCAGGTCCACCACCCAGCGGATCATGCGGGCGCCCAGCTCGTGCGCCTGGTACGGACGGCCGCCGATCATCAGCGGGATCTCGTCACCGATCCGCCGCTTGAACTCGCGGACCACCCGGTCCGGGTCGGTCAGCGCGCGCCGCTCGGCGGCCTCGCCGACCAGTACCGAGCCGTCGTCAGCGAGGTAGAGCACCGACGCAACGGTCGCCGACCGGGCGCCCAGGGTCACCACGTCGGCGCCGGCGGGCGACCGCTCGCTGCCGCGACAGATGGCAGCCGCGGTGTAGGTGGTGCCCAAGTCGATGCCGAGCTGGTAGCTCATCGCGCGTTCCCCTAACCCCGCGGACAGTGCCGAAATCCCCTACCGATGGGGATCGACCCTGCTCGCTACGTCGTTATCGGCAGCCAGCCCCGTAACCGGATCGTGGGACCCGTCCCCCAATCCCCCAACGCGCAGACTTCCATACCCCGTATGCGGGGCTGCCGGGAACCCTGTCCGATCCCCGATGGCACCGACCCCCCGCCGCCATAACTTTGCGGCAGCCAGTACGAACGCCCAGCCAGCCAGCCCCGACGACCTCGACCCGGCACCGCCCGCCCCGCCGCAAGCCAGTTCGGAACTCCCACCTTCCACCCCTGCCGAGCAGTTCGGCACCGCTCACCCCGGAGATCACCGACATGTCCACTTCGACCTCACTGCTCGACTGGATCCTCAGTTTGCTCAGGGACCCCGACGCACGGGCCGCGTTCCAGAGCGACCCGGACAGCTACGCGGCCGATCACGGCTTCCAGAACCTGTCCTCGGCCGACGTGCACGACGCGCTGCATCTGATCGCGGACAACAGCTCGGCCAGCTACGACCACAAGTTCGCCTCGGCCAGCGATGTGCACTACCCGCCGCCGCCGCACTACGACACCCACCACGATGCGCCGCAGTACCTGAACAACTACATCACCAACAACTACAAGATCATCGATGAGCACAACACCGATATCGACAACTCGGTGCACCAGCGCATCGACACCGACGGCGGCGACTTCGACCAGCACATCGACAACGACCCGGTGGTGGCCTCCGGGGACGGCGCGGTGGCCGCCGGCGGAGACATCGAGGACAGCACCGTCACCACCGGTGACCACAACGTGATCGGCGACCACAACCAGGCGGTCACCGGCGACGACAACACCACCGCGTTCGGCTCCGGCGATGCCACCCACGCCGACCTCGGCGACACCCGGGTCGGCGACGGCGGCGCGGTGTCCATCGGCGGCGACGCGGTCGGCAGCAACACCGACAACGACACCCGCACCTCGGTGCACAACTCCGGCGACGGGGACACCTCGGTGAACGCGGCGGGCAGCCACGGTGACGCGTCCCAGTACGCCGACCAGCACGAGGCGGACACCAGCACGCACACCAACTACGAGGACAACTCGGAGACCGACAGCCACGACCAGGTCGCGTCCCACAACGACGTGAGCTACGACGACAGCCACGACTACGAGACGCATCACTGACCTGTTTCAAACCCACTGATCGGGTCTACTTCCGGTCAGCCCCACGCACTACCCCGGCCGGCGCCGCGATCTTGGGAAAACCCGAGGTCACGGCGCCGGCTTTGCTATGCCCAGTAGGCGACTGAGCCGTCTGTCCGGACACGTACCGGCTCTGCCCGGGTTGCCGTTCAGCTTTCTGGGGGACCCCTTCCGGCGCATATCGGGATTGCTCTGAATAGCCGAGCTGCTAGCGTGAGCCCGGTCTCACGGGGCGCCGAAGCTTTCTCAGACCAGGTGCGCACAGCGAGACCCGGGGCGTCGGGCAGGGGATCCCCCAATCCCCCAATCGGCCCATTGCCCCATCCCGTAGTGCCGGCCCGCCGGAACCCTGTCCGATCCCCGATGGCGCAGGGCACCCACGGCCATAGCTTTTGCCTCATCGCCGGAGCACCTGCCCGGCAGCACGGACCGCATCACGAAGTTCGACACCTCAGATGCACGAGACCCCAGGAGATCACACCGATGACTACTTCCACCTCGCTGCTGGACTGGATCCTCGACCTGCTGCGCGACCCCGAAGCACGCGCCGCCTTCCTGGCCGACCCGCACGGCTACCTCCACGAGTGCGGCTTCGACGACGCCTCCAGCGCCGACCTGCACGACGCACTCACGCTGATCGCGGACCGCGACGACTCGCACTCCAACCACGGGACGCACTACCCGCCGCCGCACGACTACCACAACGATGACGACGCGGGGCACTACCTGCGTAGCTACATCACCAACAACTACACCACGATCGAAGAGCACAACACTGAGATCGACAACTCGGTCCACCAGAACATCGACACCCACGGCGGCGACTTCGACCAGACCATCGACAACGACCCGGTGATCGCGTCCGGGGACGGCTCGGTGGCCGCCGGCGGTGACATCCGGGACAGCACGATCACCAGCGGAAATCACAACGTGATCGGCGACGACAACCAGGCGGTGACCGGCAACGGCAACACCACCGCTTTCGGTTCCGGCGACGCCACCAGCGCCGACCTCGGGCGCACGCACATCGGGGACGGCGGCTCGGTGTCCATCGGTGGCGATGCCTTCGGTCACAACGAGGACAACGACACCACCACCGCGGTGCACAACTCCGGTGACGGCGACACCGCGGTGAACGTGGCCGGCGACCACGGCTCGGCCGGCCAGCACGCCGACCAGAGCGAGACCGACAGCAGTTCGCACAGCAGCTACGAAGACAACTCGGACACCGACAGCCACGACGACGTCAACTCGCACAACGACGTCAGCTATGACGACAGCCACAACGTCGACGTCCACCACTGAACACCTGCCGGTGTCGAGACCGGCGACCCACAAGATCAAAGAGCCACGCGCTAGCCTGAGCGGCAGGCCTAGGAGATTGCGCACGGGCGACGCGGAGTCCGCGTCGTCCGGCAGTCTCCGCAAGCGGCCGGCTCCACACCCGGTACGGGGGTGGAGCCGGCCCTTTGGTGTCACGACCGGCCGGCCGATCACGGCCAGCCGGGCGCGCGCCTAGCTGGCCGGGTCAGAAGCAGGCTTCGAACGAGGAGGGAGAGTGGCGTGGCGCTACCTGATGCGGTCGCGCTGGTGGACCTCGCACTCAAAGCCACCACCGCCTACCAGCGACCCGATCTCGCCCGGCGGTTGCAGCAGACCCGGCAGCGACTGGCCGATCCCAACGTCCGGGTGCTGATCGTCGGCGAGTTCAAGCAGGGCAAGAGCCAATTGCTGAACGCTCTGGTGAACGCGCCGGTCTGTCCGGTGGACGACGACATCGCGACGGCCGTGCCGACCGTGGTGCGCTACGCCGAGGCGGCCGGGGTGACCCTGGTCAGGGAGAGCCAAACGGACAGCGGTGAGCCGCTGCCGGCGCAGCGCAGCGAGGTACCCATCGAGCAGCTCGCGCAGTACGTCTCCGAGGCGGGCAATCCGGGCAACCGCCAACAGCTGTCCTACGCCGAAGTGGGCATCCCTCGCCGGCTGCTGGAGGGCGGCCTGGTGCTGGTGGACACGCCGGGCGTGGGTGGCCTGGGCTCCAGTCACGGCGCGGCGACCATGGGCGCACTGCCCAAGGCGGACGCGGTGCTGCTGGTCTCCGACGCCGCCCAGGAGTACACCGCGCCAGAGCTGGACTTCCTCGCCGCGGCCAGGCAGCTCTGCCCCAACGTGGCCTGCGTGATCACCAAGACCGACCTCTACCCGCACTGGCGCCGGATCGTCGACCTGGACCAGGGCCACCTCCAAGTGGCCGGCGAGACCCCCCGGATCTTCCCGGTGTCCTCCACCCTGCGGCTGCACGCGCTGCGCACCGAGGACAACGCGCTGATGGAGGAGTCCGGCTTCGTCGAGCTCATCCACTACCTGCAGCGGGACGTGGTCGGCCGCGCCGATGACCTGGACCGCCGCTCGGTCAGCCAGGACGTGGTCGCGGTGAGCGAGCAACTGGCCACCGGGATGCGTTCGGAGCTGATCGCCCAGCAGGACCCGGAAAAGGCGGCCGCGCTGATCGAGCAGCTCAAGCAGGCCAAAGGCAAGGCCGACGACCTGCGGCAGCGCTCGGCCCGCTGGCAGCAGACCCTCAACGACGGCGTGCAGGACCTGACCTCGGACATCGAGTACGACCTGCGGGACCGGCTGCGCGCGGTGAGCCGGGAAGCCGAGCACGTGGTGGACCAGAGCGACCCCAAGGACACCTGGGATCAGCTGGTCACCTGGCTCGAACAGCAGGTCTCCCAGTCCGTCCAGCAGAACTTCGTCTGGGCCATCCAGCGCGCTCAGTACCTGGCCGGGCAGGTCGCGGATCATTTCAGCTCGAGCGGGGCGTCGCTGCTGCCCGAGCTGGACTTCGGCCAGGAGGATTTCCAATCCGCCCAGGTGCGGGCACTGGAGAGGCCCGATCTGGAGGCAGCCGGGGTCGGGTCCAAGCTGTTCACCGGGGTACGCGGCGGCTACAGCGGCTTCGTGATGGGCGGGATGGCCATGGGGCTGGCCGGGATTTCCATGCTGAACCCGCTGTCCATCGGCGCCGGGCTGCTGTTCGGCGGTAAGACCCTGCACGACGACCTGAAGAACAAGAAGCAGCGCCGGCAGAACGAAGCCAAGGTCGCGGTGCGCCGGCACATCGACGACGTGACCTTCCAGGTGGGCAAAGACATCAGGGACATGCTCCGCCAGCTGCAGCGCACCCTGCGGGACCACTTCTCCTCGATCGCCGAGGAAATGTCGACGTCGTTGAACGAAGCGGTGATGTCCGCGCAGAAGTCGGTGCAGACCGATGAGTCCGGGCGGGCCAACCGTATTCGGGACCTCAAGGCCGAGCTGGAGCGGATCGACAATATGGCCCAGCGGGCCCGCGCACTGGACGGCGCCGGCGCACAGGCCGCGTTCGCCTCTGGATCGCCGGCCCTCGGGGTCGCTCGGTGACCGGACCCATGAGCTCCACCGGGGGTCACCTTCCACCCGGGTCCAGCCACCTCGGCGCGGCGGTCCGCGACCTGCTGCGCCGTGCCGTGGATACCTACGCGGACAGCCCGCAGGCCGCCGGCTGGCTGCGGATGCACCTGACCCGGTTCGACGAGCCGCTGCGGGTGGCCATCGCCGGCAAGGTGAAAGCCGGCAAGTCCACTCTGCTCAACGCGCTGGTCGGCGAGGAGATCGCGCCAACCGACGCGGGTGAGTGCACCAGGATCGTGACCTGGTACCAGGACGCCCCGAGCCCCAAGGTGCTGCTCTACCCGCGCGGCGGCGGCTCGGCCCGGCAGCTGAGCATCCACCGCCAGGACGGCGCGCTGAACTTCGACCTGGCCGGTACCCCGACCGACCGGGTCGACCGGCTGGTGGTGGATTGGCCGTCGCAGAGCCTGCGCGGCACCACGCTCATCGACACACCCGGCATCGACTCGCTGTCCACCGACGTCTCGGCGCGCAGCCACCAGTTCCTCGCGCCGGACGACTCGCCCACCGCGGCCGACGCGGTGGTGTACCTGATGCGCCACCTGCACTCCGGTGACGTGCGGTTCCTCGAGTCCTTCCACGACCAGGGGGTGGCCAAGGCGACCGCGGTGAACACCATCGCGGTGCTGTCCCGGGCGGACGAGATCGGCGTCGGCCGGCTGGACGCGCTGATGTCCGCCAAGAAGATCGCCAGCCGCTACCGCTCGGACGACAAGCTGCGCGACCTGTGCCAGACCGTGGTCGCGGTGGCCGGGCTGCTCGCCCAGACCGGCCGCACCCTGCGCCAGGCCGAGTTCGCCGCGCTCACCGAGCTGTCCACGCTGCCCCGCGACGACATGGACGCCCTGCTGCTGTCCGCCGACCGGTTCGTCAAGGCGGAGACCAAGGCGAACCTGACCACGGAGACCCGCGGCGCCCTGCTCGAGCGGTTCGGGCTGTTCGGCGTGCGGCTCGGCGTCACCCTGATCAGGCAGGGCATCACGGATCCGACGAAGCTGTCCACCGAGCTGGTCCGCCGGTCCGGACTGGACGACCTGCGCGAGGTGCTGGCCATCCAGTTCACCGAGCGCCGCGATCTGCTCAAGGCCCGCTCCGCGCTGCTTGCGTTGGATCTGGTGCTGCGCCGCGAGCCACGCCCGTCGTCGGGGCCGCTGGCGATCGAGTTGGAACGGATCATGGACGGAGCGCACGAGTTCGCCGAGCTAAGGCTGCTCACCGCGTTGCGTTCGGGCGGGGTCAAGGTGCCCCAGGAAGCCCGGGTTGAGGCCGAGCGGCTACTCGGCGGGGACGGCGGCGCCACCCCGGCCCGGCTCGGGCTGGACGCGATGGCCGACCCGCGCGAAGCCCGCGCGGCCGCCATGGACGCACTGTCCCGGTGGCGCCGGCGGGCGGAGAACCCGCTGTCCTCCCGGCAATTGGCGGACACCGCCCGCGTCGTCATGCGCAGCTGCGAGGGCATCCTCGCCACCCTCCCCCGCTAACCCCCGCGGTCTCTTACCCCCCATCCACCCCAACTGCGCCAACCACCGTCCGGCGGTTGGCGGGTGGGGTTAGGGGCGGGGGACTATGAGGCGGAGGTGGGCCATGAGTTCGGCGCGGCTGGCGGAGCCTAGGCGTTGGCGCATCCGGGCCACGTGGTGTTCGACGGTTTTGGCGGAGATGAACAGCCGCTCGCCGATCTGCTTGTAGGTCAGGCCCTCGAGGACCAGCTCGGCCACCTCGACCTCGCGGTCGCTGAGCGCCCCGTTGGACTCGCTCGGGAAGCCGATCGGGGGCGATGCTGGGGCACTGCCCGGTCGGCCGGCAGGGCCGGGTCGGCTGGCCGCGGGGCCACCAGCCGGGCCAGCCGTGGGGCCAGGGGCGGGGCCGGGTGGCGGTGGGGTGGGGGCGGAGGTCACCGTCGGGGTGTGCGGGGGCGGCGCGGTGTCGGGGTGCGGGCCGCTGTTCTGCAGGCCGCGGGCACAGGCCAGCAGGGCGGTCATCGCCCTCCGGTCGGTGGTGCGGATGGCTCCTTGGCCGGCCAGTTTGCCGCCGTCCCAGGACAGGCCCACGGCGTGCAGCCCGCGCGCGGCCGACTCCACCGACGCCTGATCCACCTCGCCGTGCAGCACGGCCAACCAGCTGCGCGAGGCCACCGCCATCGCGGCGGCGTACCGGCTGCTCCCGGTCGGGCGGGCGGCGGCCGCCTCCAGCGCCTCGGCCTGCCGCTCGGCTTCGGGCCAGTTCTCCGCCGCCATCGCGGCGTGCAGCTCAGACCAGTAGACCGACGCCGACCACAGCACCGGGTAGTTCAGCTGGGCGAGCAGCGCATGCGCCTCCTCCAGGTGCGGGCGCACCCAGGCCTGCTCGCGCAGTCGGGCCGAGGCGACGATCAGCTCGCCCAGTGGCTGCAGTACGTAGAGGTCCACCGGGTGACGCACGATCGCCTCGCGGGCCCGTCCCCAGGCCGGCATGAGCGCGGCCAGGTCACCGGCCCGGCGAGCCAGCCCCACCTCCAGCGCGGCGGCCACCAGCTCGTCCCTCGGCTCCAGCCGACCGCGGGCGTCCACCTCGGTGAGCAGTGCACGGGCCGTCGGGGTGGCTCCCCGGGACATCGCGATCCAGGCCTGCAACAGCCGGTGTCGAGCCGCCGAGGGCCGGCCGCCCAGCCCGGCGGCCACCGCGCGGTCCAACACCGACTGGGCGACGTCCAGCTCGCCGCAGTGCGCCGCGACCAGCGCGCCCAGCGCGGCCGGGGAGTCCGGCAGCAGCACGCCCGAACCGGCCGGCTCGAGCAGCGCGGCGGCCCTGGCCAACTGGGACAACGCGGCGGTCGACGACCCCTCGATGGTGTCGTACACGCCCTTGGCCATCAGGGACTCGGCCCCGGCCAGCAGGGTGGGCGGCCGCAGCAGGCTCCCAGGCCCGACACCCGGTCCGCCAGCCGCCGCACCCGGCCCGCCAGGCACGGCCCGCAAGGCGGCGGCCCCGTCGCCGGACCCGGCAAACCCCGCACCCGGCCCGCTCGGCCGCTCGATCAGGGCGCGCGCCTCGGCCAACGCCCCGGTACCGATCAACGCGGGCACCGCGACCACCGCCGCCGCGCCCATCGCCTGGGCACCCAGCCAGCGGTACAGCTCCGCGCTGCGCGCCAGCAGGCCACGTTGGGCGAGCGCCGCCGCGGCCACCGTGACCGCACGCGCCCGGTCCGCCTCGGTCACCGAGGAAGGGTCGGCCAGCACCTGGTCGGCCAGCTCCAGCGCCCGGTCCAGGTCGCCCACCCGGGCGGCCGCCTCGGCACCACGGGCGGCCAGCTTCGCGGCGGGTGCGCCGGCGGCGATGGCGGCGTCCAGCAGCCGGCCGGCCAGCGGCGAGGAGTTCCGCAGCGCCTCGTCGGCGGCGGCCTCGAACACCGCGGCGACCCGCGATCCGGTCGCCCCGGTGTCCAGCAGGCTCGCCGCGGCGGCCAGCACCGAGCCACCCCGGTCCAGCTGCACTTCGCCGAACCGACGGCGCTGGGCCAGCCGACGCACCGCCGGGGTACTCCGCAGCACCGCCGTGGCCAGCACCGGAAGCAGCGCGCCGCTCTCCCCGAGCAGCCCGGCCGACCGCGCCTGCTCGGCCAGCTCGGCGATCTCGTCGGCCGGCACCTCGAGCAGCGGGGAGAGCACCTCGGCGTCCAGCGGGGCGCCCACCGCGAGCGCCAGGGCGAGCTCCCGTACCGGCTCCGGTTGCCGGTCCAGCTCGTAGAACAGTTGCTCGGCCAGGCCGGCGGGCAACTCGGTACCCGGCCGCGCCGTGTCCAGCTGGCCGGCGTCCCGCAGCGCGCCGAGCAGCCGCTCCACCATGGCGGGCAGGCCGCCCGTCTCGGCCGCCACGAAGTCGACGAGACCGACCGGCGGACGGCCGTCCAGCAGCAGCGCGGCGCGCCCGGCCACCCCGGAGCGGTCCAGGTTGCCCAGCACCAGTGGAGCCCGCCCTCTGGCCAGGGTGCCGCCCAGCGCGGCCAGCCCGGGCGGCCGGGGCCACGGCCGGTGCGCCACCACCAGGCGGCTCAGCGCCCCATGCCCGGCGGACTGAGCCGCCTCGGCGAGCTTGGTCAGCGCGGCCAGCACCGGCTCAGCCAGCCGATGCGCGTCGTCCACCAGCAGCACGGCGCCGGCGTCGAGATCGTCGAAGTCACCGGTGGCCAGCACCGAGGCGTCCCGCACCACCCGGGCCCCGGTATCGGCGTACACCCGGGCGAGCGCGTCCAGCAGCACTGTCTTCCCGGAGCCGCCCACGCCGACCACGTCCAGGATCAGCGGAGCCCCCGGCGCGGCGGTTATCTCCCGGTAGATCCGGCGGGCGATCGGCGCGCCGGTCAGGACCGCTTCTCCGGCGGGGCCTCCCGGCCGTACCGGCGTGCGAGTGCTGGCAGGCACGACGTGTCTCCCCTCAGGCGCGCACTGGCGCTTCCTCGATGTACGCCGGGCCCGCGGCAGGCCGGGAACACCGGCCGCCACCGAAAGACCGGCGCCTCCCAGACCAGCACCTCTCAGAGTGCGCTGCGCGAGCGCTGAGCTTGGCACCGAAGCCGGGCTGCTCACCCCATCGTGACGAGTCCGGGAAGGATACTGCCCCCGAGGAACCGCCCCGGCGACGGTCGGCTTGCTGGCGGTAGGGGCGGGAACCTCAGCCCGCCGCGCCCAGCAGCCGCTGCCAGGTCACCTGGCTCACCGTGGCGGGCAACCGGAACGACCGAACCTTTGGCCGCGCCATCAGCGCCTGCAGCGCGGCGTCCACCTCACCGCCCTGGCCGGGCCGAGCGGGCACCGCGAGCAACGGCCAGGAACCGCCGCCGATCATCCCGGTGAGCTCCATCTGGTGTCGACGCTGGAACTCGAACACCCCGTCCGCCGTGGTCCGGCCGAACGCGCCGTCCGCCGGTACGCCGGGTACGTCAGCGGCCCGGAGCAGGTGCTGGGCGGCCAACACAAGCGGGCCCCGGTCCGCGATGCGCAGCAGCGGCCAGGTCAGCGTCGCGCTCGCCTGCCAGTCCGCTGCCCTGCCGAGCAGCTGGGCGACCTGCGCGCGCAGCGCGGGCAGCATGGCGTAGAGCCGGTCGCCCGGGCAGGCAGTGTCCCGGAAGTCCCGATGGCCGTACAGGTTCCCCGGCTCGACCCCGTACTGCAGGCAGGCGAACGCGCACAGCGACCGCAGCCCGACGAGCTGCTCGGCGGGCGGGTACACCTCGGAGTAGGTGCCCTCGTTCTCGATGCCGATGGACACGTCGTTGTAGTCGGTGCACTGCGAGCCCTCGATGAACGACTTGCCACCGAGCAGCGTCTCCAGGCTGCGGTGCCGCCCCTCGGCGATCAAGCCGCCCCGGTTGACCAGGAAGTGGTGCCCTGAGTCGATCCAGCCCTCGGTCACCATGTGGAACTTCTGGATCGCCTTGGCCAGCACGACGAGGTCGTCCTGCCCCACGTTGTCCCGGTTCCGGGTCGCGGTGTGGTGGATGAGTATCTTGCTGGGTCGCTTATCCAGCTCGGACACCGGACCGGTCGCCTTGCGGGCCCCCCATGCCTTGCAGCTGTAGATCTGCGGCTGGGTCGGCCCGGGAAGCCGGGCGACATCGACGACGGAGCGGACACCGTCGTGGGCAAGCACGTCAGCCACGCCCGCGCCGCCCATGGCGAGCCCGCTGGCGATGGCTATCAGCGCGCGTCGGGATAATCGGGACGGGTTCGGTGGGACGCCACCCGGCCCGGGTAATGGAGGGAGGGATCGGTTCATCGCGCCTCCCTACGACTCAGCGGCCCCAGTGACACGGAAACCATTGCTGATCTTGACTCCTGTGGGCGAGACCGTCCCCCTATCGGGCGGCCCGCGTGTCGCGGCTGTCGCTCCCCGCAGTGGCCGCGCACAAACGTGTGACGAGCAACGCTTGCCTGAGTTACTCGCCGGTAATATCCTGGGGTTACCAGCGAGTAGGGAGCCGGCGATGGGTCACTACAGGCCTAACGTGCGAGACCTGGAATTCAACCTTTTCGAGGTTTTCCGGGTCCAAGATCAGATGACCGCTACCGGCGTCGAGGACGGCGCCGACGTCCAGGCGGACGAGGAAACCGCTCGAGGCGTGCTGCATGAACTCGCGGCGCTGGCCGCCGGACCGCTCGGCGAGTCACTGGCCGACGCGGACCGCAACCCCCCGGTATTCGACCCGGCCACCCACTCGGTGACCTTGCCCGAGTCGGTGAAGAAGTCCTACCAGGCACTCTGGGACGGCGAGTGGTGGCGTCTTGGGCTGCCCACCGAGCTGGGTGGCTACGGCATCCCGCCGAGCGTCATGTGGGCGGCCGCCGAGCTGATCCTGGGCGCCAACCCGGCGGTGTTCATGTACCTGGCCGGCCCCAACTTCGCCGCCGTGGTGCACCGCAACGGCAACGAAGAGCAGCAGCACTGGGCCGAGCTGATGATCGAGCGCGGCTGGGGCGCCACCATGGTGCTCACCGAGCCGGACGCCGGCTCCGATGTGGGCGCCGGGCGCACGAAGGCGATCCAGCAGGCTGACGGAAGCTGGCACATCGAGGGCGTGAAGCGGTTCATCACCTCCGGCGACCAGGACATCACCGAGAACATCATGCACCTGGTGTTGGCCCGCCCCGAGGCACCCGGCGTGGCGCCGAAGCCCGGCACCAAGGGCCTGAGCCTGTTCCTGGTGCCCAAGTTCCACTTCGACACCGAGACCGGTGAGCCTGGCGAGCGCAACGGCGCCTTCGTCACCAACGTCGAGCACAAGATGGGCCTGAAGGCCTCGGCCACCTGCGAGCTGACCTTCGGCGCGCACGGCACCCCGGCGGTGGGCTGGCTGCTCGGCGACGTGCACGACGGCATCGCGCAGATGTTCGAGGTCATCGAATACGCCCGGATGCTGGTCGGCACCAAGGCGATCGGCACGCTGTCCACCGGCTACCTGACCGCACTGGACTACGCCAAGAACCGGGTGCAGGGCGCGGACCTGCCCAAGATGATGGACAAGGCCGCACCCCGGGTGACCATCACCCACCACCCGGACGTGCGCCGCCTGCTGATGCTGCAGAAGGCGTACTCCGAGGGGCTGCGCGCGGTGTACACCTACACCGCCACCTTCCAGGACCAGATCCGTGCCGCCCGGGCCACCGGGGCCGACGTCACGCTGGCCGAACGGGTCAACGACCTGCTGCTGCCGATCGTCAAGGGCGTCGGCTCGGAGCGGGCCTACGAGATGCTCACCCAGTCGCTGCAGACCCTGGGCGGCTCCGGCTACCTGCAGGACTACCCGATCGAGCAGTACATCCGGGACGCCAAGATCGACAGCCTGTACGAGGGCACCACGGCCATCCAGTCCTTGGACTTCTTCTTCCGGAAGATCGTCAAGGATCAGGGCGTGGCGATCATGCACGTCGCCGGGGAGATCCAGAAGTTCCTGGACGACGAGACCGGGAACGGCCGGCTCAAGGAAGAACGGGCGCTGCTGCGCACCGCGCTGGAGGACACCCAGGGCATGCTGGGGTCGCTGTTCGGTTACGCCACCGGCGCGATGGAGGACCCGGCCTCGATCTACAAGGTCGGCCAGCACAGCGTCCGGCTGCTGATGTCGGTCGGCGACCTGCTCATCGGTTGGCTGCTGCTGCGCCACGCCGAGGTCGCACAGCGGGCGTTGGACGCCGGCGCCTCCGCGAAAGACACCCCGTTCTACCAGGGCAAGATCGGCGCCGCCCGCTTCTTCGCGGCCACCGTGCTGCCCGAGCTCTCGGCTCGGCGGAAGATCGTCGAGCAGGCGGACAACGCCCTGATGGAGCTGGACGAAGCCGCGTTCTAATCCGTAGCCCGTGAGCGGTAAGTGGTCCTATGGGAACACTTACCGCTCACGGGTTTGGCTCAGCCCGAGGTCACCAGGACCAGGGCCGGCACGGCGAGCAACAGGCCGACCAGCTGCAGCGGCCCGATCTTCTCGCGGTGCAGCACCCGGGCGAGCAGCACGGTGGACGCCGGGTACAGCGCGACCACCGCACCCACCACGGAGAGCTGACCGTGATGCGCGGCCAACAGGTACAGCGCGTTGGCCACCGCGTCCAGCACCCCGCCCAGCAGGGCCAGCCGCCACCCGCCAGCCCCGAGCGGCCCTGGATCGCCGGCCAAACCCCCGGCCCGCAGTGCGCCGAGTAGCGCCACGCCGGCGACCAAGCTGCCGGCGACCTTCGCGGCGGTCACCGGCCACAGCCCGGCTACCGGGTCGGCCTGCGCGAGCAGCACAAAGAACCCGCCGAAGCACACCCCGGCGAACAGCGCCATCGCCACCCCACGCACGGCGTCCCGGCGCCCGCCCGTCGCACTCGCTCCGGCCGTGTCGTCGCCGTCCGCCTTGTCGTCCCGGTCCGCCGAGGGCTCGAGGGAGACGCCGACGACCACCCCGGCGATCACGGCCAGGGTTATACCCATCCAGGCCTGCATCGAGGGGCGCTCGCCGAGCAGCGCGCCGGCGGCCACCGGAACCGCCGCCGAGGTGAGCGCCGTGAGCGGGGCGACCACGTTCATCGGCCCCTGGGCCAGGCCCCGGTACAGCAACGGCACGCCGATCCCGCCGGCCAGCCCGGCGAGCAGGCCCCAACCCAGCGCGCTGGGCAACACGGCGGCCGGGATCACCACCATGATCAGACCCAGGGCGAGCAGGCCAGCCATCTGGGCGAGCATGGCGACCACGGCCGAAGGCACCCGTCGGGCCGCGGTGCCGCCCAAAAAGTCGGACACCCCGAACACCGTGGCCGCCACCCCGGCCAGCACAATTGGCACCGTCGTCCCCCGTCCAGATTCCGCGCGGCACAGCCCGCGCTGGTACATTATGTTGCTATCTACATACCATCATACCGACCGCGCGAGGATGCCGTGACCGATCGGGGTGCAAGTTCGGTTGTGAGCCGCGCCGTGGCCGCCAACCTGCGGGGCCTGCGCGCCCGCCGAGGCTGGAGCCTGGATCAGCTGGCGCAGCGCTCCGGGGTGAGCAAGGGCGTGCTGGTGGCGTTGGAGGGCGACCGAGGGAACCCGAGCCTGACCACGCTGTGCCGGTTGGCCGACGCGTTCGCGGTGTCGGTGACCGAGCTGATCGCGGCGGACGCACCGAAGCTCCGCCGGGCGTCGGTGGCCGAGGCAACGCCGCTGTGGCGGGGGCCGGCCGGCGGCACCGGCCAGCTGTTGTTGTCCACCGATCCGCCCCAGCCGGTGGAGCTGTGGTGGTGGGAGCTACAGCCCGGCGAGGTGCGACAGAGCGAAGCGCACGCGGCGGGCACCCGGGAAGCCCTGCTGGTCATCGCTGGAGAGGTGGGGGTGGAATCGGAGGGCGAGGTCAGCACGGTACCCGCGGGCACCGCGATCACCTGGCCCGGAGACAAGCCGCACGCCTACCGGAACACCGGGACTGAGCCCGCCCGGCTCGTCCTGATCGTCACCGTGCCGCAGTAGGCCCAAGGCTGCGGCCGGCATTCGCCTCAGGAGCCGGCGGCCAGGTACGAGTGCAGGTGTGCGCGCTCCTCCTCGAGCTCGCCGATCCGCGCCTTGACCATGTCACCGATGCTGACGATGCCGATCAGCGCGCCGTCCACCACCACGGGGAGGTGCCGGATGCGCCGCTCGGTCATGATGCGCATGAGGTTGTCTACCTCGTCCTCGGGCACGCAGGTCACCACGCTGGTACTCATGATGTCCGAAACCGGAGTGGCCAGTAGCTGTGCGCCCCGGCCGTAGATGCAGTGCACCACGTCCCGCTCGCTGACGATGCCCACGACGTTGTCGTCGGACGTCACCACGGCGGCTCCGATGTTGCGTCCGACGAGCAACGAAAGCAGCTCGGACACCAGCGTGTCCGGACTGATGGTGACGACATCGGAACCCTTGCTGCGCAACACATCAGTAATCCGGCTCATCTGCCACCTCGCTCCGCATTGAGTCGACACCCTCTTTGCAGAGTAGGCGACCCCACCCGCTAGTTTAAAGGGTTTGGCCCGGGGCGACGCGCTAACGGCTGACAATTGTTGACGTGGGGCCCTCAGTACCCCTCTACGAGGGCGGGGTGGGCGGCGCCGCGCAGACCACCGCCGGGGACGGCTTGTAGCGCACCGTGTGCGTACCGGTCTTGGTCTGCCCCGTTTCCAGGTCCTGCATGGTTCGGGTGTCGGTCGCGGTGAACCCGTCCCCACCGGCGCTGGGCGTGCAGGGTTGGCCGGCTGGCACGGTCAGGGTCTGCGGCGGAACCGGGTTGGACTTCTCCGAGGTGGCCGAGGTGACCTCGTAGCGCTTGGTGCCCCAGAAGGTCACGGTGATGTCCGCCGGCGTCCAGACCGTCTGGATGAGCACCCCGGTGCTCAGGTCGTTGCGGAACTTCAGGTCGATCGCGCCCTCGTACACGGTCGCCTCGCGGGCCACCGGGTAGCGGCTGATGTAGTAGCTGTGCTCGTGGTGGTCGACATCGGCCATGCCGGCGAAGTAGGCGGCGTTGTAGAGCGTGGTGGCCAGCTGGGACACCCCGCCGCCGATGCCCCGGGCCGGGTGCCCGTCCTCGATGATGCCGGCGGGCACATAGCCCTGCGGGGCATCCCGGGGGCCAGTGGCGCCGTTCAGGCTGAACGTTTCACCCGGCATCAGGATCTTGCCGTTGATCGTCTCGGCGGCCCGCTTGATGTTCTGCCCGGAGTCCGGCGCGAACCCGCCGGTGGTGAACGTGCTGACCTGGCCCTTGATGCCGAGCGCGTTGACCTGCTCGGTGGTGAGCTTGGCCGGCTGGTCGGCGTAGACCGCGATGACGGAGCGGTTCGCCGGGCGCTTGAGCACGTCCACCAGGCCGGCGAAGGTGGCCGGGTAGTCGATGCCGTGGCCGTTCAGCGACGGGGTCACCACCGGGGTGCCGCCGGACAGGCTGACCGTAGCGTCCTTGGCCGGCTGCTCGGTGATGACCAGCTCGGGCCGCACCGCGTCGGCCAGCTTCGGGATGTCCAGCACCGGCTTGAGGCCGCCGGCCCCGTCCGGGGCGAAGCTGAGCGCGCTGGCGATGACCTGTGGGCTCAGGTCCGCCTGCCGCCCATTGCCGAGCACCTGGACCGGGGAGGCCACCGCGGGCCCGGCGATATCGGCCATGGTCTGCTGGACGACCGCCGGGGTGACCCGGCCGGCCGGTTCGATCTGGATCAGCGGCAACCGCACCGGCAGCCCGCTGACCCAGCTTCGTTTGATCTCCGCGGCCGACCCCGGCAGGTCCAGCTGGACGCCCGGCGCGGCCACCACGACGGTCGGGGTGATGCCATCGAACCGGATCCCGGCATCGGTCGGTTCGGTGCGGACCAGTGTGTTGATCCCGTCCAGCGCGTCGTTCAGCCTGCTGTCGTCGGCATGGGTCACCACATCCATTTCCTGGGTGGTGAAGAACGAGGTCAGCCGGGTGAGCGGGCTGAGCGGCTGGCTGGCGGCGGCGACGACGGTGGCGTCCCAGTTCACCCGCAGCCCGGCGTGCGCCGGAGGCAGCGTGGTGCGCACCGACCCGGCCTGGATGGCGATGTCCCTACCCAGGTCCGGGGTCAGCTCGGCGATCAGGGTCTGCCGCGCGGCCGCCTGGCTCAACCCACCCACCTGCACGCCGGAAATCTGCACGCCTCGGGCAATGTCCCCCCGGGTGGCCAGCAGATCGAGCAGGTACGCCAGCACCAGCACGCCCAGCACCGCGGCGGGCACCAGCCAGTGCTGGGGCATTTGGAACTTCCACCCGGGACCCGGCCGTCCGCCCCCGGGGTTCGTGCCGTTGGGGGGTTCGCCGGAGTGCCGGGGGGTCGAGCCGGCGGGATCCGGCCCGCCGCCGACCCGGTGCCGACCCACGGCCGGAATGATTTCGGTGGCCTGGTCGGCCCAGTCGAACTGTTCGCGCCGGTCGGGCACTGCCGCATTTCCCTTCACCCGTTGCCGAGCTCGTCGTCGCGGTTTGCCGGTCCGGGGCCTAGAGGTACAGCCCGGCTCCGTCCTCGGACGTTTGCGCCGCCACCGCGTGCAGGTCGCGCTCGCGCATCACCAGATAGGTCTGGCCCTGCACCTCGAACTCGAACTGATCCTCCGGGCTGAACAACACCCGGTTCCCGACCTTGACGGTTCGTACGTGGTTCCCGACCCCGAAGACCTCGCCCCAGACCAGCCGCTTGGCCATCTGGGCAGTGGCCGGGATGACGATCCCGGCGCTGCTCCGCCGTTCTCCAGAACCCTGCTTGACGCGCACCATCACGCGGTCGTGCAGCATCTGGATCTCCAGCTTCGGGTCTGGCACGCCGACGATGCTACGGACCGGCCGGGGCCGGCCGTCCGCTGCCCCGCTGGTGAAACTAGGGACCCCGCGGGGCTGCCAGGTCGGGGGTCCGACAGCGCCGCGGGGCTTACCCGGTTGTCGGCGCACGCGTAGCCCGCGTTACACCGACCGCCAGATCAGCCTTGATTCACCCATTCAGCGTAGCGGATTGGTGCTTTTGCCTTGGCGCTAGGTCAGCCGGCCCACCGGCTGCGTGCGCATGGACTAGTCCTGAGACAGCAGGTAGCGGCCGAAATGCGGCACGGTGAACGCGATGTGGCCGCGCTGCGCGGAGAACACCAACCCTTTCTTCAGCAGGCTGTCCCGCGCCGGGGACAGCGAGGACGGCTTGCGTGCCAGGTGCTCGGCCACGGTGGCGGTTCCCACCGGCTCGTCCTTTCCGTCCGCGCACTCCGCCATCGCGCGCAGGTACTCCCGCTCGCCAGGGGTGGCCCGCTCGTAGCGGGAGCCGAAGAAACCGACGGCCAGCTCGGCCTCCGCCTCCGGGGCCGCCACGGTGACGTCCGTGCTGGTGATCGGGCTGGTCGGCGCGGCATCCCAGGCCGCCTTGCCGTACGCCTGGATGAAGTACGGGTAGCCACCGGAGGCGTCGAACAGGGCGTCCAGCGCGTCCGGCTCAAACTTGGCGTCCTCCCAGCTGGCCGGCAGGGTGAGCGCCCGGTCCGCGTCGGCGCGCTCCAGCCGGTCGATGCGCAGGTAGCGGAACAGCCGCTCGGAGTACGACTTGGACGCGCTGAGCACCGAGGGCAGGTGCGGCAGGCCGGCGCCGACCACCACCAGCGGCGCCCGGGACTGGGACAGCTCGTGGCACGCGGCGCACAGCGCGGACACGTCGTCCGGGCCGAGGTCCTGCATCTCGTCGATGAGCACCGCCACCCCGGAACCCACGTCCCCGGCCAGCTCGGCGACCTCGGAGAACAGCTCCACCAGGTCGATCTCCATGTCACCGGAGTCGGCTCGGCCGCTGACCAGCGGCGCGTCGATCCCGGGCTGCCAGCGGTCCCGCAGCTTGGCCTCGGCCGGGGCGGCGCGCAGCGCGAACGCCTTGAGCACACCGAGCACGTGCTCCACCCGGTCCGGGGCGCGGTGCCGCACGGCCAGGTCACGCACCGCCCGGTGCAGCGCGGCGGACAGCGGCCGGCGCAGCGCGGCATCCGGGCGCGCCTCCACCTTCCCGGCGCCCCAGCCGTGCCGCAGCGCCATCGAGCGCAGTTCGCCGAGCAGCACCGTCTTGCCCACCCCGCGCAACCCGGTCAGCACCAGACTGCGCTCCGGCCGGCCTCGGGCCACCCGCTCCAGCACCACGTCGAACGCGTCCAGCTCGCGGTCCCGGCCAGCTAGCTCGGGTGGGCGCTGGCCGGCGCCGGGGGCGAACGGGTTGCGCACCGGATCCACGATCGCAATGTATCCGGGAGTCTTGGATGGATCTTAGATTTGGCTAGTTTTCCGGATACGTGTCGTCGCCGCTGGTCAGGGGTCGTGAGTGGCGATGGTCGCTATAGCGACC
>DASWST010000270.1:0-11453 GCA_036402515.1 Pseudonocardia sp. | reverse complement strand
GGGCGGCGTGTGGCTCGCCGTCCGCAGCGCCACCATCGCCTGCCGCACCTCGTTGCGCGCGAAGAACCGCTCGCCGCCGCGCACCTGGTACGGGATGTCCAGCTCGGTCAGCGCCTGCTCGAACACCTCGGACTGCGCGTTGACCCGGTAGAGGATCGCGATCTCGCTCGCGTGCACGCCGTCCTTGAGGAGCGTGCGGACGCGCTGGGCGACCGCCGATGCCTCCTCGGGCTCGTCACCGAACTCGGTGAACGTCGGCCGCGGCCCGTCCGGGCGCTGCCCGATCAGCTGCAGTCGAGAGCCCGCCGGACGACCGCGGGCCCACTTGATGACCTCGTTGGCCAGTCCTACGACCTGGGGCGTCGAGCGGTAGTCCCGTTCGAGCCGGACGACGTGCGCCTCCGGGAAGCGGCGGCCGAAGTTGAGCAGCGGCTGCGGCGAAGCACCCGCGAACGAGTAGATGGTCTGGTTGGCGTCGCCGACGACGGTCAGGTCGTCGCGCTGCCCGAGCCAGGCGTCCAGCACGCGCTGCTGCAGCGGCGTGACGTCCTGGTACTCGTCCACCACGAAGCAGCGGTACCGCTCCCGGAACTCCCCGGCCACCTCCGGATGGGTCTCCAGCGCGGCCGCCGTGTGCAGCAGCAGGTCGTCAAAGTCGAGCAGCCCGGCGGAGGTCTTCAGCTTCTCGTAGCCGGCGTACACGGCGGCCACCAGCTCGGCCGCCGTGGGGATTTCCCGGCGCACCCGGGCCACCTCAGCCGGGTAGCCCTCCGGAGTGATCAGGCTGGCCTTCGCCCACTCGATCTCGCTGGCCAGGTCGCGCAGCGACTCGGTGTTGGTGTCCGCGCCGGCCCGGTGCGCGGCCTGCCCGACCGCGCGCAGCTTGCCCTCGAGCACCTGGAACTGCTCGTCGCCGACCACCCGGGGCCAGAAGTAGCGCAGCTGGCGCAGCGCGGCGGCGTGGAAGGTGCGCGCCTGCACGCCCCCGACGCCGAAGGTGCGCAGCCGGGTGCGCAGCTCGCCGGCGGCCCGTGCGGTGAAGGTGACCGCGAGCACCTGGCCTGGGGCGACGTGCCCGGTGCGGACCAGATACGCGATCCGCCGGGTTATCGTGCGGGTCTTGCCGGTGCCGGCGCCGGCCAGCACGCACACCGGCCCGCGGGGCGCGGTGACCGCCTCACGCTGTTCCGGGTCGAGAGCGGAGTCCAGACCGACAGCAGATTCAAGATCAATAGAAGCGTCCACCGTGGCCATGCCCGCATCTTCTCAAGCCGGGGCGACACCCGGCCGACGGCTGTCCCCAGTTCGCGCGTAACGAGCCGGGCTGGTACCCAGCATCCGGCGGAAGTGCCTGTTCAGGTGTGACTGGTCGTAGAAGCCGCTGGCGGTGGCCACCTCGGCCGGACGCAGCCCGTCGAGCAGCATCCGCCGGGCCAGCTCCACCCGGCGACCGGTCAGGTAGCGGTGCGGCGGCAGGCCGTGCCGGGCGGTGAACGCGCGCACCAGGTGGGCCGGGTGCGCGTGCAGCACGGCGGCCGCCTCGTCCAGCGTCACACCGGTCACCAGGTCCGCGTCAAACAGCTCCCGCAGCTGGTCGGCCAGCTTGGGATCGCGGGTGATCGGCGGGGCGGCCAGTCGACCGCTCAGCTGCTGGCGCAGCCGCTCCCGGATCAGGGTGAGCCGGCTCTGCGCGGCCAGCCGCTCCCCCGGCTCGGCGAGTGCCTGGTGCAGCTGGTGAATCCGCAACCGCAGCGTGGGGTCCGACCAGCCGGGACGGTCCACCGCCGCGCCGATCAGGTCCTCGCCGAGGAGCTCGGTGTCCAGGTAGAGCACCCGCTTGCGGAATCCGTGCGGGGTGGCTGCCCGCCCGTCGTGCGGGACGTGCGGCGGCAGCAGGGTGATCTGGGACTGCAGCGCGCCGTGCTGGTGACGGTTCAGGTCGAACCGCACCGCCCCGTCGTCCACGATGAGCAGCGTCCAGGCGTCATGGGTGTGCGACGGATAGGCGTGATCGACAAAATGGGCGTGGAACACCTCGGCGACGCCCGGTACGTCCGGGCGCCAAGCGGTGACCTCTGAAAGGTCGTCCGGGCGGCTGGCCACGTAAAGAACGTACAAGACCGGGCCCCGGGTGGCGGCGCACAGTGTCACGGTGGAGATAGCCGACCAACCCATCCGGTTCGACACCAAGATCGCGGTAGCGCTGCGCGACGACCTGCAGAGCTGGCAGCGACTCAACGTGACCGCGTTCCTGGTCAGCGGACTGGCCGCGACCATGCCCGAACTCGTCGGGGAGCCGTACCAGGACGCCGACGGCACCGCCTACCTGCCGATGTTCCGCCAGCCGGTGATGGTGTTCGCCGCGTCCAAGGAGGTGTTGACCGCGGCGCACAGCCGAGCGCTGAGCCGGGTCGTGCCCATGGCGGTGTTCACCTCGGACCTGTTCAGCACCGGCAACGACCGGGACAACCGGGCGGCGGTCCGCGCGGTGCCCGGCGCGGACTTGGACCTGGTCGGCCTGGCGGTGTACGGACCCCGCAACGCGGTCGACAAGATCCTCAAGGGCGCCCGGTTGCACGAGTGATCCGCACCACGGAAGTTCGCCGCGTCCTGTCACGTTATAGCTGGTATGAGCGAGCTGACGATGTACTCCACCACGTGGTGTGGCTACTGCCGACGGCTGAAGTGGCAGCTGGACGCGGCCGGCATCACGTACCGGGAGATCGACATCGAGCGGGACCCGGAGGCCGCCACGTTCGTCGAGCAGGTCAACGGCGGCAACCAGACCGTGCCGACCGTCGTGTACCCGGACGGCAGCACCGCGACCAACCCCAGCTTCGCCGAGGTCAAGGCCGCGCTGGCGGCCGCCTGAGCGCCCGCGCTGACCGCCCCGCGCCGGGACGCCCCGAATCAGCCGGCGGCGGCCCAGGAATCCAGCATCGTGCGGGCGATCGACACCGGCGGCGGGAGCAGCAGCGGCTTGCCGTCGCCGGTCACCCAGTCGCCACTGCGCAGCGCGTTGCGCAGCTCTGCGCGGGTCAGCCAGAACGCCTCGGCGATCTCGCCGTCCAGCGGCCGCAGCGGCTGCGCCGGATCGGCCACCGCGGCGAAGCCGACCATCAGCGAGCGCGGGAACGGCCAGGCCTGCGAACCCAGGTACCGGATGTCGGAGACGGCCACCCCGACCTCCTCCTCGATCTCGCGGGCCACGCAGGCCTCCAGCGATTCGCCGGCCTCCACGAACCCGGCCAGCACCGAGTACCGCCCCGGCGGCCACACCGGCTGACGCGCCAGCAGTACGTGGGCTGAGCTGCCGGAACCGCCGTCGTGCACCAGGCAGATGATCGCCGGGTCGGTGCGCGGGTACTCCTCGTGCGCGCATTTGGCACAGACCCGCATCCAACCCGCGTGCGTCGGCGCGGTCGGCGAACCACAGCGCGCGCAGAACCCGGCGTTGTCGTGCCAGTTCAGCACCGCCACCGCGGACACCATCAGCCCGGCGCTGGTCGGGTCCAGGTCGGCGCCCCGGGCGCGCAGGTCCTGCCACTCCGACGGGTCGTCCCCATCCACCAGCGACGGCCGCCCGCGCATCGTCCAGTAGGCCACCTCGTCCTGCTCGCCGAGCAGCGTGGCATCCGCCGGTGGCTCGGCGCCGAAGTCGGTGGCCGGCCTGGTCACCACGGTGTACGCGTCGTTGACGTCGGGGCGGATCGGCGCCCGCCCCTTCTCGTCCACCAGCAGCACCCTGGCCTTCGGCCAACCAGTCAGCAGCCGTTCTGCGTCCAGCCGCAGCGGCTCCGCCCGATCCACCGTGGCCCTGGACAGCCGAGGCGGGTAGATCAGCTGGAAGCCGGTGCTCGTTCCGCTGGCGCTCCTCTGGACGCTCACGGGAGCTCGATTCCGCCGAGGGCGCGCAGCCGGCCGCCCACCGCCGCCGCGTCGCCGACGATCACGCCGGTGAACGCGGTCGGGGTGAAGAACTCCTCGGCGGCGGCCGCCACCTGCTCGACCGTCACCGCTTCCAGCCGCCCCGGGTGCGCGCGCAGCCAGCTGGCGTCCAACCCCACCCCGGCCAGCGCGGCCAGGGTGGAGGCCAGCCCCGGTTGGCTGTCCAGCGAGATCAGCAGCGAGCCGATGGCGTACCGCCGGGCCGACTCGACCTCCGCCTCGGTGGGTGGCACGGCGGACAGCCGGGCCAGCTCGTACCGGGTCTCCAGCACGGCGGGAGCGGTCACATCCGTGGTGACGTCGGTGTCCACCAGCAGGGTCGCGCCGTATGGGGAGAACTCCAGGTAGGACGAGGCGGAGTAGGTGTAGCCCTTGTCCTCCCGCAGGTTCTCCACCAGCCGGGAGGAGAAGTACCCGCCCAGCACCAGGTTGGCCAGCTGCACCGCCGGGTAGCGCGCGTCGGTGCGCGGCAGCGCGGCGGCGGAGAAGCGCAGCTGCGACTGCACCGCGCCCGGACGGTCCACCAGCAGCGCATCCCGGCCGGTGAGCACCGGCAGCGGGGGCAGCTCGGTGGCGGTACCGGGCGGTGCCCAGCCGGCCAGCGCGTCACCTACCTCGCTGATCGCCAGCTCCGGGTCGATGTCGCCGACCAGCACCAGGGTCGAGCCGGCCGGCAGCACCGCCTCCCGGTGCAGCGCGCGCACCTCGGCTGGGGCGACGGCAGCCACATCAGCGGCGAGCGGCATCTCCCGGGACGCCGGGTGGTCGCCGTAGCGGCGCCGCTGCAGCGCCTCGCGGGCGATGGTGCGCGGCTGCGAGCGGGCCACGGTGATCCGCTCGACCAGCCGTTCCCGCTCCCTGGTGAAGTCGGCGTCCGGGTAGGCCGCCGAGGTGAGCAGGTCGGCGAGCACGTCCAGCAGCACGGGCAGCCCGCTGGCCAGCCCGCTGCCGGAGATCAGCAGCCGCTCCGGGTCGACCCCGGCGCCCAGGTCACCGCCGATGGTGGCCAGCTCGTCGTCGATCTCCACCCGGCCACGCCGCGCGGTGCCGTTGAGCAGCGCGGAGGCCACCAGCTCGGCCCGCGCCGGATGCTTCGGGTCGTCGTTGGCGAACGGGATGCGCAGCCGCAGCTCCACGATCGGCACGGTCCGCCGGGCCACCGCGATCACCCGCAGGCCGGACGGCAGCGTGCGGTCCGCCAGGTCCAGGTCGGCGACGGTGCGCTGGGCGCCGAGCGGCGGCAGTGGACGCGCCCCGGCCTCGGTGTGTCCGATCCGCTCCGCGTCGCGGTGCCCGCTCTGTTGGGTCGCCGCTCCCGCTGTCACCGTCACTGCTCGTCCCTCGCGTCCTGTGCCCCGGCGTCCCCACCGGTCGTATCGTCCGTGCCACCCACTGAGCCATCCACCGAGCTGTCCGCCGCGGTTGGCTCTACCACCAGTACTGCTCGACCCTGCCCACGCAGCCGGCCGGCCGCTTCGGCCACCTGGGCCGGGGTGACCTCGGCCAATCGACCCGGCAGCTCAACCGCCAGCTCGGCCCGGCCGTACAGCAGCTCCCGGGCGCCCAGCGCGAGCATCCGGCTCATCACCCGGTCCTGCTCGTGGTAGAGCGAGGCCGACCAGCGCGCCGAGATGCGGGCCAGCTCGCCTGCCTCCGGACCGCCGGTGGCCAGCCGGTCCAGTTCCTCATCCACCGCGCGCACCACCCGCTCCGGGTCCACCGCCGGCGGGTGCACCGCGGTCACCGTGAAGGTGTCCGGGTCACGTGCGTCCAGGGGGGAGCCGAACAGCCCACAGCCCGCTGAGATGTCGGTCACAATTCCCTCGCCGTAGACCAGCCGCTCCTGCAGCCGGGCCGCCTCGCCGTCGGTGAGCACCGAGCCGAGCAGCGCGTGCGCCAGGTAGCCGTCCAGGTCGGTGGCCGGGTCGGGCAGTCGGTAGCCCAGCGCGAGGGCGGGCAGCGGGGCGTACGCGTCGGGCACCGTGTGGCGCCGCTCGCTGCCCAGCACCGGCTCGGCGAACGAGGGGCGCTTCGGCACCGGGCGCTCCGGAATGTCCCCGAAGTGCTTCTCGATCAGCGCGGTGGCATCGTCCACCGACAGGTCCCCGGCCACGGTGAGCACCGCGTTGCCCGGCGCGTAGTAACTGTCGAAGAACGAGGCGGCATCGTCGAGCGTGGCCTGCTCCAGCTCGGAGAAGTCGCCGTAGCCGTTGTGCGCATTGGGGAACGTGTCGTAGAGCACCGGCGGCAGCAGGATCCAGGGAAACCCGCCGTAGGGACGGCTGAGCACGTTCAGCCGGATCTCTTCCTTGACCACGTCGACCTGGTTGCGCAGGTTCTCCTCGGTCAGCCGGGGCGCGCGCAGCCGGTCGGCCTCGAGGAACAGCGCCCGCTCCAGCGCGGCCGCCGGCAGCACCTCGAAGTAGTCCGTGTAGTCCTGGTGGGTGGAGCCGTTGAACACGCCGCCGGAGCCCTGCACGTGGCGAAAATGCGCCAGCTTCTCCAGGCTCTCGCTGCCCTGGAACATCAGGTGTTCGAACAGGTGCGCGAAACCGGTGCGCCCCTGAGGCTCGGAGCGGAACCCGACATCGACGTGCACCGCGACCGCCACAACCGGCGTGCTCGGGTCTGGCGCAAGCAGCACCCGTAGCCCGTTGGGCAGGGTGAAGCGGTGCAGTTCGGGGACGCGGCTGTGGGCAGAATCCAGGACTGGCCTGGTCGGGGTTGACGCTCGGGGCGACGCAGGGGACACGCCCTTGACACTAATGCCCTTCGGCGACAACCGCGGCAGTGCCGCCGGTGAGCGCGAGCAGCTCGGCGAAGCTGGTGGGGAACACCGCGTGCGGGATGCCCCCGGCCGCCCAGACCTCGTCGTAGTCGGCCAGCGCGGTGTCCACCACGGTCCGCGGCCGGCGGGGGTGGCCGACCGGGGCCACTCCGCCGATGACCTGGCCGGTGGCCGCGCGGACGAACTTCGGGTCGGCGCGCCGGATCGTCGCCACGCCGAGCTGGGCGGCCAGCTTTCCGGTATCCACCCGGTGCGCCCCGGAGGCGAGCACCAGCAACGGTTCCCCATCTGCATCAAAGATCAGCGAGTTGGCGATCTGACCTACCTCGACGCCCAGCGCGTCGGCGGCGGCGCGCGCCGTGCTCACCGCATCCGGGAGCACCCGCATGCGCGCGCCGCTCGCCTCGGCGCCGCCGGCCCGCAGCGCGGCGAGCACCGCCTGGATGTTCGGATGATCTGGTGGTGGGGTCACCGGTACATACTCACACTCCGTCAGCTGGCCGGCTTGGACAGCACGCGCAGTTGGGTTGCGGTGAGCGTGGTGCCGTTGTTCGCCACGTTGCCGGTCGCCACCACCCGGTCGCCGACCTGGGGCTTTGTCGGCACGGCGGTCACGTCCACCGCCACGGTAAGCCCGTCCGCCCTGGTCAGGGTGACCTGGTTACCGTTCGCCGCGGTGACCGTGCCGGCCGCCCGCGCGGGGATCAGGAACACACCCACCGCCTGGTGGTTGGCGTCCTGACGCACCGCAACCCGGTCACCGGCCTTCAGGTCGGTGACCGAGGCACGCTGCTCGCCGACCACCCGCGTCTGCGGGGTGGTGGTGACGGTGACCGGCGCGCCGCCGTCCTGGTTGATCACCACGTTGGCGCCGTTCACCGAGGCCACCGAGCCGACCACGGGCGGCGTCCTGGGCGAGAACTGGCCGCCCTCGCGCCCGGGACCACCCATGCCATCGGGGCCACCCATGCCGCCGGGGCCGCCCATGCCATCGGGGCCGCCCATCCCGCCGGGGCCGCCCATGCCATCGGGCCCGCCCATGCCGCCAGGGCCCATCTCGCCCCGGCGTTCGAACCCGCCCTGCCCACCAGGGCCGCCATAGCCGCCAGGGCCGTTGCCGGGCATGCCCTCCATCCGGCTGTGCCCCGAACCGTGATCGAACCGCTCGAACCGGCTGTGTCGCCCGTGCGAACCGACCAGCACCCCGAGACCGAAGATCAGGAGCAGCAACAGCAGGCCGACGATCGCTCCGCCGGTGATCCACGGCCAGCTGCGCCGGGGCTGCGGCCGCCACCGGCGCCAGCCCGAGGGCGGGGGCGCGGCGGCGGAGGACGCGACGGCGGCGGCCGGCGCGTCGGTCGACGAGGCAGCCGCCGGGGTCGAGTCGGCTGGGTGGGCGGCGGTCTGCTCGGGGTCGGACTGAGCTGGCTGGCCTGGTTGAGCCGGCTGGCCTGGTTGAGCCGGCTGACCGGGTTGAGCCGGCTGACCATGCGCTGCCGGCGCGGGGACGGTCGGCTGCTCGGATGCCGGTCGAGTCGGCTCGGGGCGCTCCGGCGGCCCCCCGCTGGGTGGCTGTGGCGTACTCATCTGTGTCTCCTCGACGTTCGGGGCGAATGCCCCTCGACGTCGACGGTGCCCCTTGATCCTAAGGCGGTGCTGAGGACGGCCGAACCCTTCAGCTGATCTTCAGGTTGCTCCAGCTGGCCGAACGGCCGGGCCGGCGCCCGGCTGGCGCAGAATGAGTCTGGGTACGAACAGGAGGCACTGGTGAGCGAGCCGGCGCGGGTGCTGGTCGTGGAGGACGCCGAGGCGATCCGCGTTGCGGTGCTGACCGGGCTGACCGACGCCGGCTTCGGGGTGGCCGGCCGGGCGCACGGCGCCGACCTGGAACGGGACCTGGCCACCTTCCGCCCGGATCTGGTCGTGCTGGACGTGATGCTGCCCGGCCGCGACGGGTTCGCGCTGCTGGAGGTGGTGCGCCGGCAGAGCGCGGCCGGGGTGCTGCTGCTGACCGCCCGGGACGGCATCGACGACCGGTTGCGCGGGTTGCACGGCGGCGCCGACGACTACCTGGTGAAGCCGTTTGTGCTGGCCGAGCTGGTGGCCAGGGTGACAGCGGTGCTGCGCAGGCTGGGCCGGACCCCGTCCACCGTGGAGATCGGCGACCTGGTGCTGGACAGCGCGGCGGGCACCGTGCTGCGGGCCGGCCGGCCGATCGAGCTGACCGCCACCGAGCGGCGGTTGCTGGAGCACCTCGCCGCGCACCGGGACCAGGTGCTCAGCAAGGTGCAGCTGCTCACCTCGGTGTGGGGATATGAGGACTTCGACCCGAACCTGGTCGAGGTGCACATCTCCGCGCTGCGCCGCAAGCTCGGCGAGCCCCGGTTGCTGCACACCGTGCGCGGCGTGGGCTACGTGCTGCGCGCCGAGAACTGAGCTCGGTGACATGACAAGCGGCGACACGACAAGCGGCGACACGACAAGCGGCGACGTGAGACCGAGGAAACCCGCCAGTCGATTGCGCACGGTGTCGCTGCGGCGGCGCGTGGTGCTGTTCAGCCTGATCGTATTGGCCGTGGTGTTGGTGCTGGTCAGCGGGCTGGCTCTGGTGTTCACCGGTATCGGCTCGCGGGCCGACGTGGCCGCCGCGCTGAACACCCGGGCGGCCCTGGCCGACCAGCTGGTCAGGCAGGACGTGCCGCCCGCGACCATCGTGGAACGGGTCCGAGGGCCGGCCGTCCGGGTCCGGCTGATCGACCCCAACGGGGTCAGCTACGACAGTTCCGAGGCCGGACCCAACTCGTCCAAGCCGGTCCGGGTGAATCCGAACCCGCCGGCTCCCCCGGACCCCGCCGAGCGCCGGGGACCTGGGCCGTACGCCGCACCCAACCCACATGGGGCTCCTAACCCACGGGGTGCGCCGGACCCGCGGGACGCGCCCAATCAAAATCCCAACCCACACCCCAATCCCACCTTCGGCGGCCCGGGGCCCATCGGCGGAGCGGGGCCCTTCGGCGGGCGGGGGTCCTTCGGCGGGCCGGGGCCGGTACTGCGCCGCACCCTGGCCGACGGCTCCCAGCTGACCCTCTACGGCGACTCCTCGGAGCTCACCGCCGTTCAGCAGCGGCTCACCCGCCTGCTGGTGCTGCTCGGGCTGGGCGGGCTCGGGGTGGCCGCGGTAGCGCTGCTGGCCACCACCAGGGTGGCGCTCGGGCCGCTGGACACGATGACCGCGCTGGCCCGGTCCATCGCCGCCGGGGACCGGGGCCGCCGGCTGGACCCGACCCGCCCCAACACCGAGCTGGGCCGCACCGCGGCGGCCTTCGACGACATGCTTGACGCGTTGGAGGGCGCCGAGCGGCAGGCCAAGGAGGCCGAAGCCACCGCGCGCGCCGAGGAGGAGCGCACCCGGCAGTTCGTTGCGGACGCCGCGCACGAGCTGCGCACTCCGATCGCTGGACTGCGCGCGGCCGCCGAGGCTGCCCTGAGCACCAGGGCCACCGGCGAGGAACGCGACCGCCTGCATCTGCTGCTGATCAGGGAGGCCGGGCGGGCCGGCCGGCTGGTCGAGGATCTGGTCGCGCTGGCCCGGATCGACGCCGGGCTGCGGCTGGAGCATGGCGAGGTGGAGCTGCGCGGCCTGGCCGACGCGGAGGCCGACCGGGTCCGGTTGCTGGCGCCGAACCTCACCGTGCGGGTGGCCGGCAGCCCACTGACGGTGCCAGGGGACGCCCAGCGCCTCGCCCAGGTGTTGGCGAACCTGCTGGACAACGCCCGGCGCCACACCCCGCCCGGCGGCGAGATCACCATCACCGTGGACTCCAGAGTGACCTCGGACAGCGAAGCTGGCCCGGTGGCTCGGGTGCGGGTCGCGGACAGCGGACCTGGGGTACCTACGGCCGACCGGGAGCGGATCTTCGACCGGCTGGTGCGGCTGGACGACGCCCGAGGCCGGGACTCCGGCGGGTTCGGGCGCAGCGGCGCGGGGCTCGGGCTTGCCATCGCCCGCGGCATCGCCCACGCGCACGGCGGAGAGCTGCGCTGCGACCCGGACTCGGTGTTCGAGCTGACCCTGCCGATCGCAGGACCGCGACCGAGCCCCACTCAGCCCGGGGGCGCCGCGGTGCCGGAGGAGCAGCGGCAATAGTCCGACACGGCCGGGCGACACCATGCCAACGGAGCGGGCAGGCCGCGGCGCCGGAGGAGCGCGTCGGAGTTTGGAGCTAGTCCGGTTCGGCGGGGGTGACCTTCTTGACGTAGATTCTCGGGACATCCGTGCAGGTAGTTCCACTCGGACCCGGCACCGCTTCGGAGATCGGGGGAGGGCAACGGGATCGGTGAACTCCGCGAGCTGGTCTGTAAGCCGGACTCAGATCGGTGCCGACCGGGACGGGCCGCGATTGTCCCGACCATGCCCTGACCAGCACCGAGAGCTGCTGACATTTGTCGTGGTTACGGAGCGCTTTCGGACCCTGGTGCCCCATCTGTGCCCCAGCACCTTGATCGATCGCACTCCCTTGGGCTCTCCGGGTGCGAACGCAGTATCGCGTGTCGATCGGAGATCGTCTCATGAAAGCTAGGGCGTCGTACTCCCGCTGGTGAGCTTCTCGCCCGAGCGACCCGGCTCGGATATTTGCCACACCACAATGCCTTTCGCCGGGGTGAGCTCGGTGAGTGCCGGTAGCCGGCGTGGCTTTACTTCCGAGCTGTCTGCCAT
>DASWST010000269.1:0-11511 GCA_036402515.1 Pseudonocardia sp. | reverse complement strand
CGTCGTGGGTGAGCGCGGCCACCACCAGGACGTAGCCAACCGGGTCGGTGCTGCCCATGCTCAGGTGGTCCGCGATGTGTCCGGGGCGGACCTGCTGCACGGCGATGTTGCTGATGTCCCCGGGCCCGGTGTGCAGCTCGGACCGAGCCGCCGGCGGCGGCACGTTCGGAGTCACCACCTCGTCGGTGTAGGTGTAGATCTGGGTGTAGCTGATGCCCGGGTAGGTCTCCTGGCCGGCGTTCAGCACGGCCAGGAATGCCGACCCGGTGCGCTGTTGCCAGAACGCCGGCGCGCGGGCCACCGCGCAGACCGGCACGGCGGTCAGCGTGCCGTGGTTGGACGGGTCCAGCCCGATCACCGACGGCACGATGCCCCGGGTGTCCGGCCAGTAACTTCAGCGCCCAGCGGCCGATCATGGCGCCCTGGCTGAACCCGACGATACGGGCCGGCCGCTCGGCGTCGTCATGCATGGTGCGCAGCGCGCCGACCACGTACTCGGCGGCCACCTGGATGTCGTTCAACCCGCTGTTCGGCAGCGCGACCGTGCGGTACCCCTGGTGCCGTGCCCGGAAGGCCGCCGCAGTACCAGTTGACCTCGGGATTGAGCCCGCTGCCCGCGATCAGCAGCACCGGGTCGGCCGGACCGCCGGCGAGGTCACCGTGGCAGGACACGGCGTGCCGGACCGGGCGGAGGAGACCCGCAACGCCGGGCCGTCCTACTCGGCCAATGCCGCAGTACCGGAGACCACCAGCAACACCGCCGACACCGCGATCGTGCCGTATGCGCACAGTCGAATATTCGAATGTGTTAATTCGGGGCTTTATCGCCTAGCCGGGGGGTTTCGCGATTAAGCCGAAGTACGTAGCGTTGGGCCAGTCCGTTACCGACTTCAGGAGGATCACCGTGTCGCTCACAGTTCCGGCGGACTTGCTTGAGCAGGCGCAGCGCGGGCCCATTTCCGACGACGACTTCATCGAATGCATTCAGAACTCCCTACCGTACGCGTGGTCGGTAATGAGCGGGCTGGCCACGGAACTTCGAGAGGGCGGCGGGCGGGTCGCCGTCGACGCCACGGAGCCACCGGACGAGGCCAGCTGGGGCCAGCTGTTTCGACTGGTGGGCAGCGATGCGATGCGTGGCGCGGTGGAGCGGCACTTCGGCGTGCGGATGGCATTCCAGAACTGCTGCAAGGTCGGCTTCTTCGACCCGGCGGCTACCGAGGAACATGCCGAATTCGTCACCCCGAGGGCTCAGGTCCTCAACCAGAAGCCCGAGCTGATTAACTGCTGAGAAATTTCGAACGTAGTCGCGGCGCGATATTCGAATATCGCGTCGCGACTACGCGTTTTCCAGTTGCGGTGGCGCCGGAATTTGTTCGATCGGGCCGAGTACCACGGTGAACAACACAATCCCGGCCGCCATGATGACCCCGGCCACCAGGAACGCCGGAGCGAAGCTGCCGGTGGCCTGCACGAGGAATCCGGTGGCGATCGGCGCGGTCAGCCCGAACAGCGTGTTCACGAAGTTCATCACCGAGGCCACCGCGCCGACGCTGCCTTCTGGAGCGATCAGCGCGGGCAGGCTGTTGCAGACACAGAAGGCCAGCGTGATGCCGACGGTGCCCACGGTGATCCAGAAAAGCGCGACGGTGACGTTGGTGGTGAACGCGGCGCCCACGATGCCCAGGGCCACCACCATGCCGGCGATCAGCACCGCCTTGCGCACCGCGGTCTCCCGGCGCCCGCGCTTGATCAGGTGATCCACCAACCAACCCGGGATCAGGAACTCCACCACCACCGCGATCAGCCACGGGATGGCGGTGAACAGCCCGCTACGCAGCATGCTGGTGTGCAGCGCGGTCTGCAGGTAGCTGGGCAGCCAGGTCAATAGCAGCCATGCCGTATAGCCCGCGCAGCCCAGCCCGAGCGAGAGCCCCCAGACCTTTCGGCGGCGCAGCACGTAACCCAGGTTGGCCAGCGGGTTGGGATTGGCCACGTCCTCGTCCTGCGCGCCGCCGTCCCGGATGTAGTCGTACTCGTCCTGGCTCAGCCGGCCGGCCCGGACCGCCTCCTTCGGGTCGCGGTAGCTGAACCAGAAGACCAGCGCGAACACCACGCTCAGTGCGCCGGTGGTCCAGAACGCGCCGCGCCAGCCCAGCTCGACCACGGCCAAGGCCACCAGCGGCGTACCGATCACGTTGGACAGCCGCTGGCCTGAGTCGAAGACCGCGGTGGACAGACCGCGCTCGGCCCGAGGGAACCAGTAGCCGGTGACCTTCATCGCGCCGGGGAACACCGCCGCCTCGGACACGCCGAGCAGGATCCGGGCCGCCAGCACCAGCCCGGTGCCGCTGGCCATGGCCGTCAGGAAGCAGGCCGCCGCCCAGATCCAGGTGGTGACCCGCAGTACCCACTTCATCCCGATCCGGTCCAGCAGCAGGCCGGCCGGGATCTGGGAGAGCGTGTAGGACCACAGGAAGCTGGACAGCACGATGCCCACCTCGCCCGGGGTAAGCCCGAACTCCTTGCCCATCGGCCCGGCGGCCACCGAGATGTTGGTGCGGTCGAAGTAGTTGATCAGCACGCCGAAGAACAGCAGCACCGCGATGGCCCACCGCACATTCCCCACCCGCCGCGCCGGGCGAGCGGCGGCGTCCACGGTTGCCGCGGCGTCGCCTTCGGCGCCAGGTCTCGGAGGTTCATGCGGAGTCGTCACTACTGGCCCCCCGGAGTTTGCCGCGGCGAACCCGTGCGCCGCAGTGGTAACGATTTCCAGGAGTATCAATCCACGCCGGTGTTACCGGAAGATTTGTCACCGGTTAAGACGGGCCGCGCCACGATCGCCGATCCGGCTGGTCGACCGTCCCCTCAGGCCTGATGATGGGCCGGTGACCGAGCGCGCCGAACAGCTAGCCGCGAGGGCGGTGGCGGAACCGACGCCGGCGGGCGTGCTTATCCCGTTCTACCGGGACTCGACCGGCGCGCTGCGGCTGATCCTCATCGAGCGGACCTTGCACGGGCGCCACGGCGGGCAGATCGCGCTGCCCGGGGGCAAGTGGGAGCCCACCGATCCGACGATGCGCGATACCGCCGTCCGGGAGACCTGCGAGGAGCTGGGCCTGACCCCTGACGACTGCGACGTGCTGCGCGAGCTGACGCCGGTGCGGACCCGGTCCACCGGATTCGTGGTGTGGCCATTCGTGGCCAGGCTGCGCGCCGTGCCGGCACAGTGGCGGCCCCAGGAGCGGGAGGTCGCGGCCGTGCTGGACGTCCGGGTGGACGAGCTGGCCGACCCGTCCGCCGCCGGCGAGGAAGAGATGGACTTCCCCGCCTGGAAGATCCGCCAACGGGTACCGGTCCGCCGGATCGCCGGGCACACCGTCTGGGGCCTCACGCTGCGCATCCTGGAGCCGGTGCTGCCTCGGGCGCTGGCCGGCGAGTACCAAATCTGAGCCGCGAATGACCGAAGCGCGAGGCGGCCGGGCGGTGATCGAGGCGAGTCAGGCGAGCCAGGTCCGGGGTGCTGGGCCGGGGAAACGCGGCATCCCCGCGCTGCCCCCGCTCATCGCGCTGACTGTCACCGCGGTGCTGCTCGCGGTCAGCGGGCGCTACGGCTACCACCGCGACGAGCTGTACTTCCTGCGCGGCGGTCAGGAGCCGGCGTTCGGCTATCTTGACCAACCCCCGCTGACCCCGCTGCTAGCCAGGGCGATGAGCGCGGTGTTCGACGGCTCGCTGGTCGGGCTGCGGCTGCCGTCGGCGCTGATGGCCGGCCTGGTGGTGCTGCTGACCGGGTGGATGACCCGCGAGCTCGGCGGCGGGCGCGGCGCGCAGGCACTGGCCGCCGGGTGCGTGGCGGTCTCCGCGCTGCTGCTCGTGGTCGGCCACCTGCTGTCCACCACCACCTTCGACCTGCTGGCCTGGACCGCGCTGAGCTGGCTGCTGATCCGGGCGTTGCGGGACGGCGGACCGATCTGGCTGGCCGCTGGGCTGGTGGCCGGGGTCGGGCTGCAGAACAAGACGCTGATGGCCTTCCTGCTGGCCGGCATGGGCATCGGGCTGCTGCTGGCCGGCCCGCGCCAGGTGTTGCGCGGCCGGTGGCCGTGGCTGGGCACGCTGCTCGCCGTGCTGATCTGGACGCCAAACCTGATCTGGCAGGCAGGGCACGGCTGGCCGCTGTTCGAGCTGTCCGCCACGATCGCCTCCGGCGGCTCGGGCACCAGCGAGCCCCGGTGGCTGCTGCTGCCCTTCCAGCTGGTGCTGATCAGCCCGCTGTTGGTACCGGTGTGGGTGGCCGGGCTGTACCGGTTCGCCCGGGACCCGGCGCTGCGTCCGTACCGGGCGATCGCGGTGGCCTACCCGGTGCTGGCGGCGGTGTTCCTGGTGACCGGCGGCAAGCCGTACTACCTGGCCGGTCTGTACCCGGTGCTGCTCGCCGCCGGGGCAGAGCCGACCCTGCGCTGGGTGCGGGCTGGGCGTTCGGCTGTTCAGGCCAGGCTCCGGGTCGGCCTGCTGGCCGCCGCCGTGGCGCTCTCCCTGGCAGTGAACGCCGTGCTGATGCTGCCACTGGTGCCGGCGCGGCAGCTGGCCGGCACGCCGATTGTGGCGATCAACTACGACGCCGGGGAAACGCTCGGCTGGCCGGAGTTCACCCGCACGCTGGCCGGGGTTGCCGCCGCGCTACCCGGCGCCGAGCGAGCCACCGCGATCGTGTTGGCCGGAAACTATGGCGAAGCCGGCGCGGTGGATCGATTCGGCGCCGAGCTGGCCGTGCCGCCGGCCTACAGCGGCTACCACGGCTACGGCGACTGGGGTCCGCCGCCGGAGTCCAGCGGCACCACGATCGCGGTGGGGTATCCGGAAGAGCGGCTGCGTGAGTGGTTCGGCTCGGTCGAACTGGCGGCGCGCATCGACAACGGCGTGGGCGTGCCGAACGACGAGCAGGGCCGACCGGTGTGGCTATGCCGCAACCGACTGGCCCCGTGGGCGGCGATCTGGCCCACCCTGCTCAGGCGCGCGTAGCTAGAGCTGTCCGGCTCGTTCGGGGTGACCGGCGAGGTCGAGGCGGTTACGGTGATCCGGTGCCCGAGACGGACCAGACCCACGGCCGGATTTACCTACTGCGCCACGGCGAGACCGAGTGGTCCGCCACCGGGCGGCACACCAGCTACACCGACATCCCGCTGACCCCGCGAGGCCGCGAGCTGGCCACCGCGGCCGGCCGGGTGCTGGCCGCGGTCCGAGGCCCGGACGCCCCGCCGTTCGCGCTCGAGCTGACCAGCCCGAGGCGCCGGGCCGTGGACACCGCCGAGCTGGCCAAGCTCAGCCCCCAGGTGGACGAGTCGCTGGTGGAGTGGAACTACGGCGAGTACGAGGGCCTGACCACTCCGCGGATCCGGGAGACGGTGCCGGGCTGGACGGTCTGGTCCCACCCGAGCCCGGGCGGCGAGTCCGCCGATGCGGTCGCCGCCCGGGCCGACCGGGTGCTCGGTCGCTGCCAGGAGGTGCTGTCGCACGGTGACGTGGTGTTGGTCGGCCACGGGCACTTCAGCAGGGTGCTGACCGCGCGCTGGCTGGGTCTGCCGGCCAGCGCCGGTGTCGGGTTCAAGCTCGACGCGGGCGGCCTGACCGTGCTGGGCGACGAACGCGGCGAGCCGCGCCTGGACCACGTGAACCTGGTCGAGCTCAACGAAGCACGCCTGTCCAGCTGACCAACCAACTCCGGACAGCTCCAGCCCGACTAACCGCTACGGCGCCTGGAGTCGTCCAGGTCCAGCGCCCAGGTTCGGGCCGGCGGGCTGAGCAGCAACAGCAGCGTGGCCAACACCACGACCGCGGTGATCGCCCCGACCAGTATCTGACTCGAGGGCACCAACAGCGAGTACGCCACCGGCAACAGCAACAGTTGCACCACGATCGCCGGGGTGCGCGCCCAGAATCGCCCTCGGAACAGCCCCCCGGCGACCGCCAGTAGCGCCACGCCGAGCAGCAGGAAGATCCCGCCCTCGCCGAGGATCGCGGCCATGCCCTGCGCCCCGGCACCCGAATTGAGCACCAGGTAGCCGGCGAACCCGGCCCCGACCAGCCCCTGCAGACCGACCAGTGCGGCCGCCGCCCGGACCGCGCTCGGCGGGCGCGAGCCGCGCGTATCGGAATTGGCGGACCCCGGCCGGGTGCTCACCCCGCCAACCCTAGTAGCCGCGTAGCCAGCGCCACCGCCCCACCGCCTCGCGCCCCGAGTTCGCATACCGGGCCTACACCTCGCACAGGGTGTGCGGTGTGCGGTGTGCGAAGTGCGGGCTAGGTATGCGAGGTGGGAGGGGAAGGCGGTTACCCTGCCTGGGTGCGCGCCCTGCTCGTGGTCAATCCGAGGGCGACCTCTACCACTTCAGCTGGTCGAGAGGTGCTGGCGCACGCCTTAGCCAGCGAGCTGAAGCTGGACGTACTGCAGACCCGGTACCGAGGCCACGCCGCGGAGGCCACCGCGTCCGCCGTACGGGCCGGCGTCGAGCTGGTCATCGCGCACGGCGGAGACGGCACGGTCAACGAGGTGGTGAACGGGATGCTGGAGGCCCGGCCGCCTTTCGAGGGGCTGCCCGGCGCGCGCCCCGACGCCACGCACCCGGACGCCACGCACCCCGACGCCAGGCACCCCGACGCCGCGAACCCGGACACCGCGAACCCGGACACCGAGGCCCCGCTGCTGGCCGTGCTGCCGGGTGGATCGGCCAATGTGTTCGCCAGGGCGCTCGGGCTGCCGAGGGATCCGCTGGAGGCCACCTCGGTGGTGCTGCACGCGCTCGCCGACCGGCGCACCCGCACGGTGGGACTGGGCCGGGCGGACGACCGGTGGTTCACCTTCAACGCCGGGATGGGCTGGGACGCCGAGGTGGTTGCCTCGGTGGAGCGGTCCAGGGCACGTGGGCTGGAGGCCAGCCCTGCCCGGTACGCGCGCACCGCGCTGCGAGAGTACCTGCGCCAGCGCCGCCACCCCAGCTCGCTGACCATCGAGCTGCCCGGTGAGCCGGCGGTGTCCGAGATCCGGCTGGCGGTGGTGTGCAACACCGACCCCTGGACATACCTCGGGCCTCTCCCGGCCCGCACCAACCCCGGATGCGGGCTGACCGACGGCCTCGCGCTGTTCGCGTTACGCAGTCTCAGCCTGGGCACCGTGCTCCCGGTATTACGCGAGATTTTGCGTAAACAAGGTGATCCAAAAGGGCCGAATGTTCTGAGTCGCAACGAATTGCCACTCATTCGAGTGATTAGTGACACCCCTGTAGCTCTCCAAGTCGACGGCGACTACCTGGGAGAACGCAGCGAGGTGGAGTTCGTCTCAGTGCCGGGCGCGCTGCGCGTCGTCGTGTGAGAACCGCGGCTCGCCGCAGTTACCAACCTGTCAGGTGACCGTGTCCAGACCGTTTTCCGCCATTCACCGACCGAGCTGAACCGTCGATCCCGTTGGGACTCGCGCCATTGGCCGTGATCGTTCACCGTTGTTCTCGAAGCCAGCACGACCGCCGGGAGCAAACCTCCGGCACGGTCGGCCCGGACTCGGAGATCGAGGACAGGCCGGCGGGTTCGGTCAGTCGTTCAGCGTAGTCGGTGACGCGGGGTAAGTAGCCGTAGACCCGATTGCGGTGAGTGGGTGAGGAAGCTCTCACCCAACTGCCCAAGAATCCTTGAATAGCCCCGTCGCTCGTGAAACAATTCACAAGCGACATGCCCGTACTGAAGAGAGAGATGCGCGCCGGACAGCGCGCAGAAGCAAGGAGCAGAGCAATCATGGACTGGCGCCACCGCGCGAGCTGCCGTGACGAGGATCCGGAGCTGTTTTTCCCAGTAGGGACCTCCGGCCCCGCACTGTTGCAGGTCGCCGAGGCTAAGACCGTCTGTCGGCGCTGCCCCGTAAGCACCGAGTGCCTGACCTGGGCACTGGAAAGCGGCCAAGACGCCGGTGTGTGGGGCGGCATGAGCGAAGATGAGCGTCGCGCCCTCAAGCGCCGTAACGCTCGCACGAGGGCCCGTACCGGAGCCTGATGATCAACCTGAGCCTGTAGATTACACGCTCCCCGTCCGCGAGCCCGGCGCCGATCAAGGCCCGGGCTCGCGGTTTTTTTATGCCCAGGTTCGCCCGAGGACCAGCCGCGAGCTGAGCGGGTGAACGGCCAGGTGAGCGGACCAGAGGGCGAACGGTCGAACCGCTGCTCCGGGCGGTCACCCCGCGACTCCGCCGCTCGGCGGCCACTCGGGCCGAGGCCCGACCCGGGCCGAGGCCCCGCCGGCCCGTCGCCCGGCCGGCACGCCACCCGGCCGGCACGTCACCCGGCCGGCAAGTCGCCAGGCCGGCAAGTCGCCAGGCCGGCATCGCCCGGCCGACCGGTCGCCCGGCAGGCACGTCACCCGGCCGGCAAGTCACCCGGCCGGCAAGTCGCCCGGCCGGCAGGTCGCTCAGCCGCGCAGCAGCGGGACGCGAAGCACCGCGTCGGTGCCTTTGGGCTTCCTGGGCCGCATGCTCAACGACGCGTCCAGCTCCGAGTCCACCAGGGTCCGCACGATCTGCAGCCCGAGCCCTCGGGACCGCTCCAGGGAGAACCCCTTGGGCAACCCGCGCCCGTCGTCGCTGACCACCACGTCCAGCCAGCCGGCCGATCGGCGCACCGAGAGCACCACCTCACCCCGGGCGCCCGGCTCGTAGGCGTGCGCCAGCGCGTTGTGCACCAGCTCGGTGAGCACCATGACCAGCGGCGTGGCCAACGCGCTGTTCACCACCCCGAAGCTGCCCTCCCGGCGCACCACCACCCGGGACTCGGCGATCGCCACGTCAGTCATCATCGGGATGACCCGGTCCACCACCTCGTCCAGGGGCAACCGCTCGTCCACCGACATGGACAGTGTCTCGTGGACCAGGGCGATCGAGGTCACCCGCCGCACCGACTCGTCCAGCGCCTTGCGGGCCTCCACGTTGGGGGTGCGCCGGGACTGCAGCCGCAGCAGCGCGGCGACGGTCTGCAGGTTGTTCTTCACCCGGTGATGAATCTCCCGGATGGTGGCGTCCTTGGTGAGCAGCGCCCGGTCCCGCCGCTTGACCTCGGTGACGTCGCGGACCAGCACCAGCGCACCGGCCGGGGCGCCGCGCGGGCGCAACGGCAGGGCCCGCAGCAGCATCGCCGCGCCGCCCGCCTCCACCTCCATGCGCAGCGAAGGACGCCCGTCGAGCGAGGCTCGGATCCGCTTGACCACCTCGGCGCCGTCGAACGGGTCACGCACCAGCGGGCGGGTGATACTGCTCAACACCGCTCCGACCAGGTCCGAGGCGTGCCCCATCCGGTGGTAGGCGGACAGCGCGTTCGGGCTGGCGAACACCACCCGGCCTCCGGTGTCCAGCCGGATCAGCCCGTCCCCCACCCTCGGGTTGGTCTGGGTATCCACCGCGGCGTCCGGCGCCGGGAAGGTGCCGTCGGCGATCATCTGACAGAGGTCGGCGGCCGCGCCGAGGTAGGCGATCTCCAGCGGGCTGGGCACCCGGGCCACCGCCAGGTTGGTGTCCCTGGACAGCACCGCGAGGACCACTCCGTCCCGGCAGACCGGGATGGTCTCCCGCCGGACCGGCACCCCGTGGTGCCAGCGGGGGTCTTCCTCCCGGCAAATCCGCTGGTCGATCATCGCCCGGCGCAGCGTGGCGTGCTCCGGCTCGACCACGATGCTGCCCACCGCGTCCTCGGGGTGCGCGGTCGGCGCGGTGGTCGGCCGGGCCTGCGCCACACACAGGAAGCGGCTGCCGTCGGGCCCCGCGCCGTTCTCCTCCGGTCGGCCCTGGATGTCCGTCAGCGGAATCCACAGCATGAAGTCGGCGAAGGAGAGGTCGGCCAGCAGCTGCCACTCGGCGACCACCCGCTGCAGGTGATCCACCGCCAGCCCGGAGAGCCGGGTGTGCTCGGCGACCAGCTCGGTCAGCGTGGACACGGCCGACTCCCGGCGAGGCTGGTCACACCACCGCGCACGCCATCACTCACTCCACCACCGCGATCAAGTCGCCGCTCTGCACCACGTCGCCCTCGGACACCTCCACCGAGGTCACCGTCCCGGGCACTTCGGTGATCACCGGAATCTCCATCTTCATGGACTCCAGGATGACCAGCGTGTCGCCGTCGGATACCCGGGCCCCCGGCGCCACCACGACGCTCATCACGTTGGCCACCATCTCGGCCCGGATCTCCTCGGCCACGCCCACCCTCCGGCTCGATCTTCCCCAGCGGCGTCCGGCCGGTGCCGGGCAGCCCCGCGATCAGCAACTATCCAACCACGCATGACAGACTCAACCCCTACGCGGACCTAAGGAGGCGAGAACATGTCGCGACGAGCCCGCAAGAGGCGCGACCGCAAGAAGGGCGGCGCGAACCATGGCAAGCGCCCCAACGCCTGAACTTGCAAACGGCTGCCTGCAAACGGCCGCCTGCACACGGCCGCCTGGAAACGGCTGCCTTGCGTACGGCGGCCTTGCATACGGCGAAGGGCCGGAGTGGAGATGTCCACCCGGCCCTTCGGTCTTCTCTGGCGTAGCTGTCCGGCGGTAGCGCTCAGCCCCGGCGTTCGACCCGGGTGCTGCGTACCTCGATGCTGGTGCCGCCGGGCCCACTCTCGATGGTGACCTCGGCCTGCTCCAGCACGGCCAGCCGGATCTGGTCCCGCAGCCGAGCCTTCAGCGCGTGCGGTGCCTGTTCGCCGCCGCACTTGCGGGCCAGCAGCTGCTTCAGCTTCTCTTCGAGGCCGTACTGGGCCAGGCACGGATGGCACTCGTCCAGGTGCTGGCGCAGCAGCTCCCTGCGGGTGTGGTCGCATTCCTGGTCCAGGAACAACCAAACCTCGGCGAGCACCTCGTCGCAGTTGGTCTCGTGGTCGTCTCCGCAGCTCACCTGGCCACCTCCTGCCCACGCAGGAAACCGCGGTCGCGTGCGGTGTCGGTCAGCTGCTCGCGCAGCTGGCGCCGGCCACGGTGCAGGCGCGACATCACGGTGCCGATCGGGGTGCCCATGATGTCAGCGATTTCCTTGTACGCGAAACCCTCCACATCGGCGAGGTATACCGCCATCCGGAAGTCCTCCGGCAGCTCCTGCAGCGCCGCCTTCACGTCGCTGTCCGGCAGCCGGTCCAACGCCTCCACCTCGGCCGAGCGCAACCCAGTTGAGGTGTGCTCACTGGCCTGGGCGAGCTGCCAATCGGTGATTTCATCGGTCGGGTGCTGCGCGGGTTGACGCTGTCGCTTGCGGTACCCGTTGATGTAGGTGTTGGTCAGGATTCGGTACAGCCAGGCCTTCAGGTTGGTGCCGGCACGGAACGAGCCGAACGCCGCGTAGGCCTTCAGATAGGTCTCCTGGACCAGGTCCTCGGCGTCCGCCGGGTTCCGGGTCATCCGCAGCGCGGCGCCGTAGAGCTGGTCCAGCAGCGGCATGGCGTCGCGCTCGAACCGGGCGGCCAGCGACTGCGCGGACTCCACCTCAGCGGGCCCGC
>DASWST010000268.1:0-33029 GCA_036402515.1 Pseudonocardia sp. | reverse complement strand
TCATGTGATCGTGTTGAAACGCTCGATGAACTCCGGGTTCGCCGGCATCGACAACCCACTGTTCTACGACGACAAAACCAACATGCTCTTCGGCGACGCCAAAAAATCCGTCACCGACGTCACCGAAGAACTCAAAGCCCTGTAGGCGTGCGGCGGCCGCCAACCCGGTGTCCGCCGCTCTCAGGCACATCGACGTCGACAGCAGGGCTGTTCTGAGCGACTGAGAACTGCCCTCTGGTCGATGTCGACGTGACCCCGGCGGAGCGCTCGGCACACCGCCGTGTGCAGCGCGGCGGTGGCGACTGTGTACAGCATCACCGAGCAGGGCCGAGAAGCCCTGGCGAGCTGGCTGCGGACGCCCGGGGACGGGCCGGTGGTCGAGTCCGAGCAGCTGCTCAAGCTCTTCTTCGCCGACGCTGGAACCCGGGCCGACGCCCTGGCCACGCTGGCCACCGCCCGGGAATGGGCGCGGGAGCGCAACACCGAGAACCTTGCGGTCGCCCGGGTCTACGCGGCCGGCGAGGCGAGGTTCCAGCACCGCGCGGCGCAGACCATGCTCGTCGGAGGATTCCTCACCGAGTTCTACGCCCTGGTCGACCGGTGGGCGGACTGGGCGGGCACCCAGGTGGAGCGCTGGCCGGACGACCCGAGCCAAGCCCAACCCGACCAGGCGGCACTCGCCGACATCGTCCGGAGGGCCGACTGGTGAACTGTTCGTGCGTCCGGGGAAGACGCTACGCCCCGAACCCGGCCAACCGGCTCAGCTCGTGGCGCCAGGCGGTGCCGAGGGTGAAGGCGCCACCGAGGTCGGGCAGCTCGGCCATGTCCCGCCCCGGCAGGTCGACCAGGGTGCCGCCGGCGGACACCACGGCCAGCGACAGCCGGGCAATGGTGTCCACGCTGACCGCCCGCAGCACCGCCTGCGGCACGGTCTCTCCGGTGCTGGTCAGCCCGTGCGCACGGAGCACCACCACGGGCCGGTCGCGCAGCGCGTCCACCATCTCCTCGGCCAACGCCCCGGTGCGGATCAGCACACCACGCGGGTAGACCGGGACGCCACCGGCGGCGAGCTGAGTGCCGGGGATGTCGAAGGCGCCCACGATCGGCCGGATGGTGATGCCGGCCAGGTCGGCGGCCACCACGTCCGGCGGGTGTGCGTGCACCACCACATCCACGTCCGGCCGCCGCCGCAGTACCTCGGTGTGCATTGGCAGCTCGTTCGGCGGGGCGTAGCCGCCGTCCAGCTCACCGGCCGCGCCAGGCTCCCCGTTCAGGTCCACCAGCCGGATGTCGGCGGCCTCGGTCCAGGCCAGCCCGCGCTCCCTCGGCCCTCGGCAGCGCACCAGCAGCCGGTCCGGGTCGACCCGCAGGCTGATGTGACCCAGGATCCCGGGGGCCAGCCCCCGCGCGGACAGCACCCGGCAGGCCGCCGCGACCTCGGCCCGCCGCTCGTCGAGTTCGGTCATGCCTTCACGCCCATACCGCCGTCGGAGTGGATGGCTCCGCCGGTGATGCCCCGGGATCGGTCCGAGGCGAGGAATACGTAGCTCCATGCGTGGTCGTGGCCGGACAGCGCCACCCCCAGCGGCACTCGGGCGGCCAGCTCTTGTTCCCGGTCGGGGGAATCGTCGAGCCGCTGCCCGGCCAGGCCGAGGCTGTCGGGTCCGCGCAGGTCGGTGTGCATCGTGCCGCCTGGGGCGACGCCGTTGACCCGGATGTCCGGAGCCAGCTCGTGCGCCAGCGCGGTGACCAGCCCGCGCACCGCGAACTTGGCGGCCACATAGAGCACGCCGCCCCGACCGGGGTAGTACGCGGAGGTGGATTCGGTGAGCACCACTGAGCCGTGCGACGCGCGCAGCGCCGGCAGGGCGGCCTTCACCGAGTGCAGGTAGCTCTTCACGTTCACCGCGAACACCTCGTCGAACGCGCTGTCCAGCACGCCCGCGTCCAGCTCGCCGAGCCCGCGGTAGAAGTCGAACACCCCCACACAGCTGACCAGCACGTCCAGCCCGCCGAACGCGTTCACCGCGGCCGCCACGGCGCGTTCGTTGTCCTCCTGGGTGGTGGCGTCCCCGGTCAGCACCAGGACCTCGGGCAGCTCGTAGCGCAGCGCGTCGCACTTGCCGGCGTGCCGCTCCAGCACCGCGACCCTGGCGCCCTCGGCGCGGAACGCGTCCAGCACGGCGCGGCCGATCCCGGAGCCGGCGCCGACCACCAGCGCCCGCTTTCCGGCCAGCCAATCACCCATCCCGGTCCACCTCGAGCGGCCCGTACGGGTTGCCGATCATGGCGGAGAAAACCTCCTCGGTCTGCCAGGTCAGCGCCTCCAGCTCCAGCGGGCACAGGCTCACCTGGCGACCGGAGCGGGGCGAGGAGATGAGCAGCCGGGCGCCGTTGCGGGTGCGCACCTTGCGCACTCGAACCTCGGCGAACTCGTTGCCCAGCTCGATCACCGGCTCATCGTCCCCGCCCGCGGGACTGCCTTCGGCGCTCATAAGAAGATCGCCAGGTTCTGCATGCGCAGCACCGACTCGTCCACCGCGACGGTGCGCCGGGCCAGCATCCAGTGCCCCGCCGACTCCGCCGCCCCGGTCGGGTCCCGGCGCAGCATGTCCTCCCGCCCGGCCGAGACCAGCGCCGATTCCCGCACATCGCCCCGGCGCGGAACAGCAGCACGGCCGACTCCACCAGCAGCTCGTCCGCGTGCACCGTGGCGAACGTGCGTACGTTGGTGACGTAGTGCCGCAGCCTCGACGGCGGATCCTCGGTCCAGGCGTGCTCGGTGGCGAACCGGGCCACCCGCCGGCCGAGGGAGTACTTGTCCTCGTCGAAGTGCGCCATCCCCGGTGCGGTGTCGAAGTCGGCGCCGCGCGCGGTGGTCACCCGCACCGGCATCAGGTACCGGATGTCCTCGGTGAGCAGCGACAGCCACGTCGGGTAGTCCTGCCCGTCCAGCAGGTAGGCCTCGTCGACGAGGAACTGGTGGGCCTGCAGGTGCCGCTCGTCGGAGAACGGCAGAGCGGTACCCGGGCGGCGGGTGGACGCCAGCAGCCGCGCGGTCACAGCGCGCCCAGCGCGGTGCGCGCCGCCGCGGCGAGCGGGCGTTCCAGGCAGTCCGCCCACAGCGCCAGCATCGCCCGCTGGTTGTACTCGCCGTAGCCGACGTAGGCGGTGCCCGGCCCGGCGAAGTGCGCCAGCGGCGCGGTGACCGGCTTGTCGTCGTGCAGCAGCCCCATCCGGTTGTTCAGCAGCAGCCGCCGAGCCATCACCCCGGCCGCCGTCGAGGTGATCGACACCCAGTTCTCCACGTCGTCCTGCTCGAACATGCCGGTGCTGCCGAAGCACATCAGGTACGCCTTGTAGGACAGCTTCTTGAAATCCTCCGGGGCGGCCGCGTCCACCGCGAACCAGGACAGCACCTCGGTCTCGTCCGCACTGATCGGCTGCCACTGGCGCAGCGAGATGAACGGGAGCACCTCATCGGTATCCACGTCCGCGACCTTGGGCCAGTTGTGCACCAGGCTGAGGTTGGGGAACACCGAGGCGGCGGAGATCATGAAGCCGTCCTCGGCGATCATCCGCCGCTGCGCGTCGGTCCAGCTGGACCGCATCCGCTCGATCATCACGTCCGGGTAGCCGACGTAGCGCAACCGCGACTCGAACGTGCCGGGCGGCAGCTTGTAGGTGGTGCCGCCGCCGCGTTGCGCCCAGTACAGCGCGCCTTCCTTGCGCTTGGCTGCCTTGGGCTCGCGGAACAGGCCGATCTCCACCACGCTGGTGTGGGTCTGCGGGGTGTGGTAGCTGTCGCCGGCGAAGTTCTCCGCGCCGATCTTCCAGTTTGCCTTGATCCGCCACCGCTGCGGGCCGGCCAGCTCGATCCCGGCCGGGCTCTGCTTGGTGTAGAGGTCCAGGTAGAAGGCGAAGTCGCCGAGGTACTTGCGCAGCGGTGGGGCGTTCGGGTCCAGGCTGAGGAAGATCAGCCCGTTGTAGCTGTCCAACGCCGGCGCCGGCAGCAGACTCTGCTCGCTACGGCGGAACCCCTCCTCGCCGCCATAGGCCTCCCGGTGGAACGGCAGCCCGGTCAGCCGCCCGTCGTTTCGGTAGGACCAGCCGTGGTAGGGGCAGCGGAAATGTGAGGCGTTGCCCATCTCCGCCCGGCAGACCTGCATGCCCCGGTGCAGGCACATGTTGAACATCGCCCGGACCGTGCCGCCCTCGTCGCGGGCCACGATGAACGAGTCGTCCAGCACCCGGCGCACCACATAGTCACCCGGCTGCGGCACCTCCGACTCGTGGGCCAGGAACACCCAGGACCGACCGAACACCCGCTCGCGCTCCAGGCTGAACAGCTCGGCGTCGTTGTAGATGTGCGCTGGAATCATTCCGCGCCGGACATCGGCGAGCAGCTGACTGTGGGCGGTCGTCGGGGGCTGGACCGGCATCGTCGCCTCCTTCTCTGCTCAGCAGATAAGGCCTCTGCACAGTAGGTCGCACTCTGTGGGGGGTCAAGGGAACTCAGGCGTGCGGCAGGGGCCCCGAGTCGGCGACCGCCTCGAGCAATGTCTTGGCGATGTTGCGCTCGACGCCGGCGGACATCCGGCTGATCGGCACCGAGGCGTTGACCGCAACCCTGGCCGGCCCTCGGCGCACCGGGAAGGCGACGGCTACCGAGCAGACCCCGGTCTCACTCTCCTCGTGGCTGGTGGCGTATCCGCGCTTGCGCACGGTGTGCAGGGCTCGCTCCAGGGCGTCACGGCCGCGGATGCTTTTGTCGGTCAGTCCACCCAGCTTCTCGTCCGGGTAGAGCCGGTGCAGCGCCGCGAATGGGAGTTGGGCGAGCAGCGCCTTGCCGGTGGAGGTGCAGTGTGCCGGCATGGATCGACCGAGGCGGGAGGCGACCCGAACGGCCCTGGGGCTTTCGATGGCGTCCACGAAGCGCACCATGGCGTCGTCCAGCACGCCGAGGTGGACGGTCTCGCCGAGCTCGGCGTTGAGCGCCTCGAGCAGGGGCCGCAGTGCACCCCGCACGTCGTAGCGCTCCAGGATCGCGAAGGCCACCCCGGTCAGCGAGTTGCCGGGGCGGTAACTCTTGGTGCGCTCGTCCTGTCGCACAAAACCTCGGTACTGCAGCATGGCGAGTAGCCGGTGCGCGGTGGATGTAGCCACGCCGAGGTACTCGCTCACCTCGGTGAGTCGCAGCTCATCGCGTTCGCCGAGGAGCAAAAGGACCTTGAGCGCGTTGTCCACCGACTCGATCGGATACTGGGGGACGCGTCCGGCCGCGACTGGCTGCTCGGCCGCGGCACCCTTGTCCACGGCCGAAACACTAACCCGTTGGGTCAGTGGGCGTGGCAGACACAGAACAGCTTGGGCCTCATGCAGCTGTAGCAGATGTCGCTGAGCGCGGCCAGCCAGTGGATCATGACGTCTCCGAACCGGGACGGGTGGATCTGGTCGGGGTACCCGCAATCTCGAAAAGCTATGCGTCCTCGCGCTGGTGGCTTGACATCATTAAGACGACCGGTCATATTGGAGTGATGACCAGATGGGAGCGCTGATGTCGACCTATCGCGCCGTCCAAGTGACCGGGACCAGGGAGTTTTTGCTGGTCGACCGGGAGTTGGTGCCGCCGGCTCCAGGGCAGGCACGAATCAGGGTGGAGGCGTGCGGGGTCTGTCACTCCGACGTTCTTGCCGCGGAGGGGTTGCGCGCCGACCCGACCGTCCCGGTCGTTCCCGGCCATGAACTTGTCGGGGTGATCGACGCGGTCGGGGCCGGTGTCACCGCCTGGCGCGAGGGCGATCGGGTGGGCGTCGGGTATCTCGGCGGGCACTGCGGCGAGTGCGAGTTCTGCCGCCGAGGTGACTTCGTCAACTGTGCTGACCAGCCCAGCACCGGAACCACGCTGGACGGTGGTTATGCCGAGTACGCCTACGCGAGGGCCAGTGGGCTGGTGCGCGTTCCCCAGGGCCTGAGCGCGGTCGAGGCCGCGCCGCTGTTGTGCGCCGGGCTCACCACGTACAACGCGCTCACCCAGATCGACGCCCGGCCCGGAGCCGTGGTGGCGGTGCAGGGCATCGGTGGCCTCGGCCACCTCGGCGTGCAGTACGCCAGCAAGCTCGGCTACCGGGTGGTGGCCATCGCCAGAGGCGCGGGCAAGGCGGAGCTGGCCAGGCAGTTGGGTGCGCACGACTACATCGACAGCTCCAGCGAGGACCCGGCGGAGGCGCTGGGTCGGCTCGGCGGAGCCGCCGCGATCATCGCCACCGCCGCCAGCGGCGCGTCCATGTCTCCGCTGATTCCCGGTCTCGCGCCCCGAGGTCGCCTGGTGGTGGTCGGCGCCGCGCTCGATCCGATCTCCGTGCAGACCGCTGACCTGATCTTCGGTACGCGCTCCCTGGTCGGCAGCCTGACCGGCAGCTCCATCGAGAACGAGGACAACCTCGCCTTCTGCCTCTCCCGTGGCATTCGCCCGATGACCGAGGTGCTGCCGCTGGCCGAGGCCCCAAAGGCCTACGAACGCATGATGTCCGGGCACGCCCGGTTCCGCGTTGTGCTGGAGGCCGAGGCGGCCTGATGAGTGATCTGCTGGACAAGGTGCTGGCGGCGCACGGTGGCCTGGACCGCTGGACGCAGCTGACCACGGTCCGGGCGTCCGTCGTCGGCGGCGGCGAGCTATGGGCCATGAAGGGTCTGGTACCGGACCGCGAGTCACGGGAGATAGTGGTCTCGCTGCACGAGCAATGGATCTCGGTAAGTCCCTACGGTGCTCCCGACCAGCGGAGCCAGTTCACCCCGGGCCGGGTCGCGATCGAGAAGCTGGACGGTCAGCTGGTGGCCGAGCGCCAGGAAGCGCGCGCCTCCTTCGCCGGGCATCAATTGCGCACGCCGTGGGATCCGCTGCACCGCGCCTACTTCAGTAGTTACGCGCTGTGGACCTACCTCACCACGCCCTTCCACCTGGCCATGCCCGGCTTCTCGGTCACCGAGATCGAGGGGGTGCAGGAGAACGGCGAGCTGTGGCGAGGGCTGCGGGCCGGCTACCCGGCGGGCATCGAGAGCCACAGCACGGTGCAGGACTTCTACGTCGACGAGGACTACCTGGTGCGCCGGCACGACTACCACGTGGACGTGGCCGGCGGGTTCCCCGGCGTCCACTACCTCTCGGACTACGTCGAGGCGGACGGCGTGTGGGTGCCGACCACGCGGCGGGCGTACCGCCGGGAGACCGACGACGGCCCGATTCTCGATCAGCTGATGGTGTCGATCGACGTCAGGGACATCAGGTTCAGCTGACCGGGCCGGCCGAGTAGCCGGTCAGCGGGTCGAACACCCCGGGAAAGAACTCGTCGACCGTCCGCATATCGCCGGTGACCTTGGCATGCAGCAGCGTCCCCTCCCAGGCGTGGACCAGGCTGCTGGCGAGCAGCTCGAGGTCCCGCTCGGGGCCCAGCTCGCCCCGCTGCACGGCTTCGCGCAGGACCTCGGTGACCTCGTTGATCCACCAGGCGAACCCGGCGGCCACCGCCTCCCGGAGCGCCGGGCTCTGCGTGGCGACCTCCGAGGCGAAGTTGCCGATCATGCAGCCGCGATCGACGCCGAGACGCGCCACGTCCTGGCCGAGGAAGACGAAGTGCGCGCGCAGCCGGGCCAGTGGCGGCAGGGTCCGGTCATGGAGCCGTTCGAACTCCCGCCCGATGCCGTAGCGGCGTAGCGCTTCCAGCGCCATCTCCTCCTTGCTGGAGAAGTAGTTGTAGAACGAGCCCTTGGGCAGCCCGGCCGCGGCGGTGACGTCCTTGACCCCGCTGCCGTTGTACCCATGCAGGTGGAACTGATCGAGCGCGGCGGCCACCACCTCCTCGCGCAGGCTTGGCCTCGGCATGGTCGCTCTCCTCGTTCCGTGGTGGCACCCGGCCTAATATGACCGCCCGTCTAGATACATTACCTCAGGCTGCACTGCAATAGCAGGGTGTCCAGGCGGCGCCCGTGTTTGAACCCGACGCCGGTGAGGCGGCCCGCCTCGACAAAGCTGTGCCGCCGGTGCAGCTCGGCCGACGCGGGGTCTCCGGTGTCCGCGATGACCGCGTTGTGACCAGGCCTGTTGGTCCGGAGGGTCGAGCTCGAAGGTGGCCGCGGTGTTGGTCACGTAATGCGCGTAGATCGCCGCGACCGCCGGCAGGTCCGAGGGGCGGGCCGGCCTGATTGTGGGCGGCGGCCCTGTCATGCTCGAAAGGACCGCTGCGTCTCGGCCACGGCCGCCCTGGTCGAGTCGGCGCCGAGCACCCGGTCGAGCAATTCCCGATCCCGGTCGGAGAAACCGCGGCCAGCGGCATCCGCGTCGGCGTCGAACTCGGCCACCGTGCGCACCCCGACCGCCAACGTGCTGACCTCGGCGTGGTCGAGCACCCACAGATGGGCCGCCGCGGCGACCTCAGCTACGTCTGCCCGACCGCGCGGGCGGCGGTGAACAATGTGCCTTTGCCGAACGCCTCCCTGGCCACCACGCCGAGCCCGGCCTCCCTGGCCAGCGGCAGTACCACCTGACGCGGCGCGGGGGACAGCGGCCCGAATGACAGCCAGACCAGGTCGAAACAGCCGCTGCGGATCAGCTCGACGTACTGGCGCTCGCCGGAGAACAGAGTGTCGCAGGCGACCAGGCGCACCAGCTCGTCCGCCCTGAGCTCGGCGAGCACGTCGGCCAGCATGGTGAGGTAGTCGGAGTTGCCGGTGGCCGGGTCCAACGCCTCCCGCTCAATGCCCAGGTTGAGCACGTCGACGGCGTCACGGCCGAGCAGATCACGCAGCCGGAGCACCTCGGCACGCAGCCGCCCCGGCCGCAGCAGCCCCGGATTCCCCGGGTCGTAGCGGTAGCACAGCCCCTGCGGCCGGACCTGCACCAGCACCTCGCCGGCAGCGTTGCCCTCGGAGTGCTCGCGCAGCCCCCTGCCCAGCGCCTCGACCTCCGGGTCGATCGTGACGTCGAAATAGTTCACGCCACGGTGCAGCGCGCGGGCGACGATCTCCTGTCGCTCAGGGCCGCCGAAGTCGGGCCGCCGATAACCGGGCTGAATGGCGTTGTCGAAGTCGTCGGCGAAGCCCTTGAGCCCGCCGTCGGGGAGGTACTCGTGGCCACCCAGGGCGAGGCAGGACACCGAGATCCCGGTGTGGCCGAGTCGGCGCCGAGGGAGCTCGCCACCGATCATCCGGTGACCGCCGAGGGCTGGCCGGCCTGGGGTTGCAGCGGCCGGTTCGGCAACAGCAGCATGGCGAGCACCCCGGCCAGCAGGACCGCGCCGGTGACCAGGAAAACCGGCCCGTAGCCGCTGGCCTGGACCACGAATCCGGTGACGATGGGGGCGAGCAGGCCGATTACCTGGCCGCCGAACGAGACCAGCCCGAATGTGCGCCCGCTGGACGTGTTGTCGATGATCAGGTCGTTGGTCAGGGCGAAGGTCAGGGTGATCGAGGTGGTGACCGCCATCAGGGTGATGGCGATGGTGACGACCAGCATGGCCAGCCCGTCGATCCAGGTGGTCAGCACCAGCGGCAGCAGTCCGGCGAGCATCAGCACCGCGATGACGAACCGGCGTCGCCCGCGCAGTGCCTGCTCCTTGCGCAGGGACAGGAACCGGTCGGACAGCCAGCCGAGCAGGACGGCGCCGACAATCGCGATGCCGTACATGCTCGAGGTGATCAGGCCGCTCCTCGGCAGTTGGAGGTGCTTGGCCGCGACCAGGTAGGTCGGCAGCCAGGTGAGCAGGAAGTACACGACGTAGGTCTGTGCGCCGTTGGCGGCCAGGATGCCCAGCATGGATCGCTGCCGGATGAGCGTGGGCACGGACATCTGGCTGACCGGCGCGTCTGCCTGCTGTGCGGGCGTGGTGTGGTCGCGCTCGGCGAGGATGTAGGCGCGCTCGCGCTCGGTGAGCCAGCGGGCCCGCTCCGGCGGGCGGTACAGCAGCACCCAGGCAACCAGCCAGATCAGTCCGGTGGCGGAGAGGAAGACGAACGCCCAGCGCCAGCCGAGCGTGCTGGCCAGCCAGGCGGCCGGCGCGGTGGCCAGTGCGGGGCCGACCAGCGAGCCGATCTGCATCAGCGAGGTGAACAGGCCGCGCTCGGTGAGCGGTGCCCACTCCCTGATGACCAGGTTGCCGGACGGGTACGCCGGGGATTCGGTCGAGCCGAGCACCACCCGGAAGCCGAGCAGCACGGTCAGGTTCTGGGCCAGCGCCGACAAGGCGGCAACCAGGCTCCAGGCCAGCACGGCCAGCGGCAGCACCAGGTGCTTGCCGACCCGGTCGAGCAGCCATCCGCCGGGCACCATCAGCGCGGCGTATCCCCAGAAGAACGCCGAGTAGAGAATGCCCAGCTGGGCGTCGGACAGGCCGAGGTCCTGCTTGATCAGCGGCCCGGCCGCCGACACATTGATGCGATCGATGTAGCCGACGGTGATCATCAGGAGCAGGAGTGCCCCGATCACCAGCCGACGCCGCTCCTTCGGCTTGGAGCCGACTCCGGCCTGCTGCTGCCGCGTTGCATCAGTCATGGCACCACCTTGGTATACCAGTACACCAAACCGCGCGGCCGCCTGGTTGTCAACGGTGAGCCGGCCGGTCCGGCCGGTGCCGCACGGGCTCAGTCCAGGAAGCGGAGCACCTCGTCGAGGAACAGTTGCGGCGCGGTGTCCATCGCCGTGTGCGCCTGGCCGGGTAGCTCCACGATGTCGCTGTGCGCCACCCCGGCGTGCGCCGCCGCGGTGGCGGCCCGCAGAAATGGAGCGGACTCGGTACCTACCAGGAAGCGCACCGGGATGGTGATCGCGGCGAACCGGCTGGGCTCGAGGACGTAGTTGTTGACCTCCCGTACCTCCCGGATGATCGTCGGAACGGCGTCCACCCGGGCCGCCCATGCTGGCGCTCGCCGCATGATCTCCAATGTCGGCGGGTCGACGCCGGCCCCGTCGACGAGCATCGTCTCCAGCGCCGCCTCGCGGTCACCCTCCGTGAGCTGCTCCTCCATTCGCTCGATCACCGTGACATCCAGCGCGGGTAGCCCAGGTGTGGAGAACGGTGGTTCGTACAGCAGCGCGCGCTCGATCCGACCGGTGTGCAGCAGCGCATCCAGGGAGCACAGGGCACCGTAGGAATGGCCCAGCAGCGTGACCGGCGCGCCAGCCGCGTCGATCACCGCGACGATGTCCTCCACCTCCAGCCTGAGCCGATACTCCTCGGCGGGCCCGTCCCCGCTGGCCCCACGGCCGCGCCGATCCACGAGCAGCAGGGTCCTCTGCTCGGCCAGCGTCGGCGCGACCGGCGCCCACCGGGAGCGGTCCGCGGCGCCGCCGTGCACGACCACTAGTGGCGGCCCCGCGCCGAGTCGTTCGAGTCCGATCCGGGTGCCGTCCGCCGACAGCACGTACTCGAGGGTGGGCTGAGGTCGCGACATGGTCGGTACCTTTCCCGCGACCCGAGGAGGCGACAACGTTTTTGCTGGTCGGCATGCGCGGGTCACTCGGAATGAGAACCTCTCAGCCTCTTTGGTGCCCGTGCTGCCCGCCTGGTTACCGTTGACTCGTGCCAGCCGCGGATTCGCCGATCGCGGTGGTCGGCGCCGGGGCGGTGGGCATCACCCTTGCCACCGGACTCGCCGAAGCCGGCCACCGAATCGTGGTCTGCGGCGGCACTCCGCTGCATTCGATCACGCTCACCGAGGACGCCGGGAGTCGCTCGCACCAGGTCCGCTGGGCGCGCACACCGGAGGACGTCGGCGCGGTCCAGTGGATCATCCTGGCCACCAAGATCCACCAGACGCCCGCCACGGCGTCCTGGCTCACCGGCATCAGCACCGCGGACACCCGGGTCATCATCGCCCAGAACGGGGTGGACCATCACGATCGCGTGCCGCCACAACTGCGCGCCGGCGCCGCGCCCGCGCTGGTCTACATCAATGCCGAACGGGTCGCGCCGGGCAGCGTGGCGTTGCGGCGCACCGGACGCGAGCTGGTACTGCCCGACAGTGCCGCCGGGCGGGACGCGGCGACGCTATTCGGCGAAAGTTGGGTGAGAACCGAGCTGGATCCCGACTTTCAGAGTGCGGCATGGCGGAAGATGCTCACCAATGCCATCGCGAATCCGATGACCGCGCTCACCTACCGGCGGATGGACGTATTGCGCGAGCCGGCCGCCGCCGAGCTGGCGACCGACCTGCTGCGCGAGGCGGTGTCGGTGGGCCGGGCCGAAGGTGCCGACCTGCCCGATGAGGTTGTTGTCCAGACGCTGTCCTGGCTGCAAGGCCTACCGGCGGGCAGCACCTCGTCGATGCTGCAGGACCGGCTGGCCGGTCGAACGATGGAATACGCCGGACTGACCGGGACGATCGTGCGGCTGGCCGAACGACACCGAATCCCGACGCCGGCCAACCGGGCGGTGCTGGCTCTGCTGGCGCTCAGCTCGCCGCGTGAACAGGCGGGCAGTAGCGGGTTGGGTCATAGCACTTCGGGACCTGCTAGCTGGCGCGGCGGGTGACGTAGATGATGTTCCGGGTCAGGCCGGGAGCCGGGTGGGTGACGATCTCGCTGAAGCCGGCCTCCCGCAGCATCCGTCGCGCGGTCTGCTCGCCCCAGGCCGCGCCCAGTCCGGCGCCGTTGTTGGCCAGGGACACGGTCAGGCAGTGCAGGGTGCTGACCGAGTAGATCCACGGCGCGGACGGGTTGCCCAGGTTGTCCTCCAGGTTGCTCGACGCCGCCATGTCGACCATGACAAAAGTGCCACCAGGGGCCAGTGCCCCGTGCACGCGGCGCAGTACCTCGGCGGGGTCGACCTGGTCGTGCACAGCGTCGATGGCGAACACCGCGTCGAACCGGTCCTGGACATCCAGCGCGGCCACGTCGGCGACCTCGAAAGTCAGGTTGGTCAGGCCGGCCTGAGCGGCCTCGGTCCGGCCGAGCTGGAGGGCGTCCTCGGCGATGTCGAACCCGACGAACGTGGACCGGGGGAACGCCGCCGCCAGCACCACCAGCGCGTGCCCGCTGCCGCAGCCCACGTCGGCTACCCGCGCGCCGGCCTCGAGCCGCTCGGCCAGCCCGGGCACCAGCGGCAGCCAGGCGCTGACCAGCAGTTCGTCCAGCGCCCGCCGGTTGAGCTGGTCCATCGCACCGGTGAACTCCGGGCGGAACGCCGAATACGGCACGCCGCCGCCGGCGCGGAAGGCGTGCTCGAGCTCGGTGAGGTGTTTGCCCAGATGGGTCACCATCGCCGCCATCGGGGCCATGTTCGTGGAGCCGGTGCCGGCCAGGCATGCGGCGTGCTCGGCCGGCAGGGTGTAGGTCTGGCTCGCCGGGTCGTAGGCCATGATCTCGCCGGTCACCATCGCGCCCAGCCACTCGCGCACGTAGCGCTCCCGCACGCCGGCGCGTTCGGCCAGCGTTGCCGCGGTCGCCGGGCCCTGCTCGGCGGCCGCGAACAGGCCCGTGCGGTTGCCCAGGTCGATCATGTAGGTGAGCAGGCCGCTGGAGTAGAGGCCAAAGACGCGCCGGGCGAACTCCCCGACGCGTTCCTGATCCACGGCCCGCGCGCTGGTGGTCATGGGCCGATCTTCACACGTCCGGGTGGGCCCCGCGCGCGGGTGCGTCGAGCCTCTCAGGACGCGTCACCGACACCGTCCCCCGTGCCCAAACCTGGACAGCGCGCCCCAGCCCTATGTGCCGCGCCCGGCGCCGACCCGCTCACACAGCTCCGACGTGGGGCTACTGAGCCTGTGCGGCGCAGGCTGTACAGATGCCTCGGAAGATCACTTGGGCTTCCTCGACCACACCCACGTCGGTGCCGGGGGTGAGGCAGGGGCGGGCGCCGACCAGGCACTCCACGTCGAAGACCCGGTGGCACGAGCGGCACACAAAATGGTGGTGCCATTCCCGCCCGGCCTCGTAGAGCACCGCCCCGGGGCCGGCGTCCGCGGTGAGCGCGAGGCCGGCCCCGACCAGCGAGGTGAGCACGTTGTAGATGCTGGAGCGGGGCAGCCGGCGGCCCCCGGTGTTGAGCCGGTCGCGCACCTCGTCGGCGGACCGGTGCTCACCCAGGTCCTCGAGCGCGGCGAGGACATCCATCCTCGGCCCGGTCGCCCGCAGCCCGTGCTCGCGCAGCCGGCGGCTCAGCTCTGCTGCGCGCTGAACATCCACCGCTGCTTCTCCAGTCCGGACAGAACTTCGATCAGCAGATCCTGGGTGACCGGGTCCAGGTCACCGAGGCGCGCCACCCTTGGCCGCATCCGGATGATGACCGTGGACAGCGCGTCCACCACCAGGTCGACGACGGTGAGGTCGGCGACCCTGCCGTCCGGCACCTCGGGCAGCGGGCTCTCCTTGGCCACCGTGGACACCCGGCCGTCCGGGGCGTCCCCGAGGGTGACCGCCCGCTCGGCGACGGCGTCGGCCGCGGTCCGGGCTTCGTCGGCCAGCCCATCGAGCTGCTCGTGCAGCGACAGGAAGTGCCGACCGATCACGTTCCAGTGCAGTTGCTTGGCCTGCAGGGCCAGGTCGGTCAACTCGACCAGGCTGTTCTGCAGGTCGGCGCCGATCCGTGAGACGTCCATAACGACCTCCTGGGGTGTCTACTACTTATCTGGACTCTGTCCATTCTAGCTTATTGGACAAAGTCCAGAAAGCGCCGAACTGAGACTCGCACAGCCGGCTGCCCGCACAGCTCGCGGCGTGCTCACACAGCCGTCCGATGCGCCGGGTCGAGCCACGCGCGCTGGGCGAGGAGCGGCGGAGAGCGCCCTTGACCTATTTGAATCGGCCGAGCTACGGTCGGGCGGTCCGATTGTCAGACGAGCGGACAATAGCCGGGCGCGGCGCTGAGCAGGCCACCGCCGCGGCCCGCCTCCACGCAGCGTCGCGCCGAGAAAGAGGGGCCGGAGATGACCAACACTGGCCGGGCTATCCGGGCGGACCAGCGGAAGCAGGCTCCGGACTTCGCCGCCAAGCGGCGATCCGCCACCAGGGGAGCCTTCTTCGCCGAGTTCGTCGACATGTTCGACATCTATCTGCCGACCGTCATCCTGACCCCGGCGTTGATGTACTTCCAGCCCACTCAAGTGTCGCCCGGGCAGGCCGGCATCTTCACCTCCCTGGTCTTCGCCACGACCCTGATCGGACGGCCGGTGGGGGCCGCGATCTTCGGCGCGCTGGCCGATCGGATCGGCCGGCGCAAGACCACGATCGCCTCGGTGTCCGGCTTCGGCATCATCACGCTGCTGATCGCGCTCGTGCCCGGGTACGCGACGCTCGGCATCGCCTCGTACTGGCTGCTCATCGCGCTGCGCTTCCTGGACGGCATCTGCCTGGGCGGCGGCTACACCGGCGCGCTGCCGCTGGCCATGGAGTACTCGCCGAAGCACAAGCGCGGGCTGCTCGGCGGGGTGATCCTTGCGGCGTTCCCGCTGGCCTACATCGCGATCAACCTGGTCGGGCTGGTGTGCTTCGCGCTCTTCCCGCTGGCCGGCCCGGACTCGCCGTATGCGGTGTGGGGCTGGCGGGTGCCGTTTGTGCTCGGTGCGCTACTGGCCGGCGTGCTGGTGATCTACTACGTCCGGAGCGTGTCCGAGTCGGAGATCTGGGAGCAGTCGGAGAAGAAGTCCTTCCCGCTCAGGAAAGTGTTCACCGGGCCCAGCGGCAAGAGCTTCTTGCAGGTGTTCACCATGATGACCGGCTTCTGGCTGACCCAGAACCTGGTGACCCTGTACCTGCCGACCACCGTGCTGCGCACCTTCCTCAAGCTGACCAGCACGCAGTTGACGCTGACCCTGCTGCTCGCCTACGCGTGCCTGGTGGCGAGCTACATCGGATCCGGAATCCTCGGGCAGCGGATCGGCCGGCGGCGGTTCTTCATGATCCTCGGACCGCTCATCGCCACAGTCGGTTCGGCCCTGCTGGCCCTGCTGGTGACCGGCACCGAGCTGCCGCTCGGTGTGATCGTGCTGCTGGTGTGCGCCTTCTCGGTGCTGGTCACCGCCCCGTGGGGGGTGGTGCTGCCGTACATCAACGAGCGCTTCCACACCGACGTGCGTGCGTCGGGTTTCGGGCTTGGCTTCAGCGCCTCCGTGATCATCCCGTCCTTCTACGCGTTCTACCTTGAAGGCCTTGGCCAGTTCATGCCCTACGCGCTGGCGTCCATCGTGCTGCTGTTCATCGGCGGGGTGTTGGGTGCGGTAGGGGCGGCGGCCGGACCGGAGACGAAGGACGTCGACTTCACCACGACCACGGGGGAGGGGGCATGACGGGGTACGAGGTGCTCGCGGTGCGCTACGGCACCCGGATCGCGCGCAAGTCCGAGTCGTACCTGAACTTCCACGTCTACGGCGAGCCGGACGCCACGATGCCGATGGACTACTTCTTCTGGGTCGTCCGGGACGAGCGGCGCACCGTGGTGGTGGACTGTGGATTCGGTGCCGAGCCGGGCCGCCGACGCGAGCGCGAGCAGCTGATCGACCCGGCGGACGCGCTGCGCGGCCTCGGCATCGACCCGGAGACGGTCAACCAGCTGGTGATCAGCCACGCGCACTACGACCACATCGGCAACCTGCACCAGTTCCCGGCCGCCGAGGTGATCATCGCCCGCCGCGAGTTCGAGTTCTGGACCGGGCCCTACGCCGGACGCGTGCAGTTCGCCCACGCCACCGAGGCGGACGAGCTGGAGCTGCTGGCCAAGGTGGCGGCGGAGGGCCGGCTGCGGCTGGTCGAGGGCAGCCACGACCTGGCGCCCGGGTTGGAGCTGCTGGTGGTCGGCGGGCACACCCCGGGCCAGCTTGTCGCGCAGGTTGCGGTGGACGGCGGCGCCGCGATCCTGGCCACCGACGCCCTGCACTTCTACGAGGAGCTGGAGCGTGACCGGCCGTTCTTCGTAGTTGCCGACCTGCTGGAGATGTACCGGGGCCTGGACCTGCTGCGAGAGATGACCGCCGACCCAGGGCGGCTGCTGGTGGCCGGCCACGACGCCCAGGTCAACGCCCGTTTCCCGGACCGGCTGACCGGCCTGCCGAGCGGGCTGGACGACCTGGTCGTGCGCATCGCCGGACCGGCTTGATGGCGCTGACTGGGCCCCGGGCACAGGACAGGGAAGAAGAGGAAAGGGACGCGATGGCGAGCGGAACGGTCGGCATGGTCGGGCTGGGCAACATGGGCGGTCGGATGGCCCGCCGGCTCACGGCCGCCGGCATCACCGTGGTTGGCCACGATCCGGCGCCCGGGCGAGCCGAGGCCGCCGGCGCCGAGCCAGCCGCGGATCCGGCCGAGGTGGCCCGGCGCGCCGAGGTGATCCTGCTGTCGCTGCCGGACAGCCACGTGGTGGAGCCGGTGGTCCGCGCGCTGCTGCCGGCCGCCAAGCCGGGCACGGTCGTGGTCGACCTGTCCACCGCCTCGCCGGCCTCGACGACCGAGCTGCACGCCGAGGCCGAAGCGGTTGGCGTGCGCTACCTGGACGCGGGAATTTCCGGTGGCGCGGCGGCGGCGGAGAAGGGCACGCTGACGATCATGGCGGGCGGAGACGCCGAGGCGCTGGCCGAGATCGGCTGGGTGTTCGAGCCGATCGCCGCCCAGGTGCACCACATGGGCGGCGCCGGCGCCGGGCACACCGCCAAGCTGCTGAACAACTTCCTGAATGCGGTGAGCCTGGCCGCCAGCGCCGAGGTGATGGTGGCCGGCCGCCGGGCCGGGCTGGACCTGATCCAGCTGCTCGAGGTGATCAACTCCAGTAGTGGAGTGAACTTCGCGACGCTCAACCGGTTCCCGAGCATTGTTCGAGGCGACTATTTGGAGGGCGGGCTGACCAGTCGGCTGATGACCAAGGACGTCGCGCTCTACCTTGAGTTGGTGGGCCGCCTCGGGGTGCCCAGCCTGAACTCGGCCGGGCCGCTGGCCAGTTTCGGGTTGGCCGAGAACCTGGGTTACGGCGACCAGATCAGCAACCGGGTGGTGGACGCGATCGGCGATGCGGCCGGTGGCGTCCGGGTATCTGACAGCGGCAATCAGCGCACGGAGGGATGAGGACCAGTGCAGATCGTCCGGGGGCGGGCCCCGAGCAACACGCCGTCGCAACACCGCACGGACACGTTTACCGGCACGGTGTGGGGTGATCCGGTGCTGCCCAGCACCGCCGAGGGCAACGCCATCAACTCGGTCACCTTCACCCCTGGCGCGCGAACCTACTGGCACCACCACACCGGCGGCCAGATCCTGGTGGTCACCGCCGGCCTCGGCTGGGTGTGCCCGCACGGGGAGAAACCACAGGTCATCCGCGCCGGAGACGTGGTGTGGGTTCCGCCGGGGGAGCGCCACTGGCACGGCGGCACCACCGAGACGGTGATGACCCACCTGGCCATATCCATCGGCCCGACCAGCTGGCTGGACGAGGTCAGCGACGAGGACTACCTGGCCGCCATCGGGGAGGGCACACAGTGACCGGTAACGAGGAGAGCTACCAGCGCGGGCTGAAGATCCGCCGGGAGGTGGTCGGCGACGCGCACGTGGACCGGTCGCTGGCCGCCGCGAGCGAGTTCGCCCGCCCATTGCAGGAGTACGTCACCGCGACCGCGTGGGGCCAAATCTGGAGCCGTCCCGGCCTGGACCGGCGCACCCGCAGCCTGCTCACCCTGGCCATGCTCACCGCGCTCAACCGCAACCACGAGCTTGCTGTGCACGTGCGGGGCGCGATCACCAACGGCTGCACCACCCAGGAGATCCAGGAGGTGCTGCTGCAGACCGCCGTGTACTGCGGCGCGCCGGCCGCGCTGGAGTCGTTCCGGGTGGCCGAGCGGGTGCTGAACGAGCTGGCTACCGAAAACGGCACCGAAAACGGCACCGAAAACAGCACCGAAAACGGCACGGAGGACGGCACCGGGAACGGGGCGCGGAGCCGCAATGCCTGAGCCCTCGACGGTGGGTTTCATCGGGCTGGGGCGGATGGGCGAACCGATGGTCCGGCGGCTGGTGGCCGGCGGAGTCACGGTGCGCGGCTACGACAGCGCGGCCGAGGCGGTCAAGGCGCTGGACGGGGTGATCACGCCGGTGGACACCGCGCCGGCGGCCGCCGACGGGGTGCCGGTGGTGATCCTCATGCTGCCCGACTCGAACGTGGTGGAGAGCGTGCTGGACAGCGGCCTGTTGGACGCGCTGGCCCCCGGCACGCTGCTGGTGGACATGAGCTCCTCGGAGCCGCTGCGCACCCGGGCACTGGCCGAGCGGGTGGCCGCACAGGGCGCGACCCTGGTGGACGCCCCGGTCTCCGGCGGCGTATCCGGCGCGCGGGCCGGCACCCTGACGATCATGGTCGGCGGCCCGGACGAGGCGGCGGCGACACTGGAGCCGCTGCTCGCGCTGATGGGCCGGGTCCGCCACGTGGGCGGGGTTGGCGCCGGGCACGCGCTCAAGGCGCTGAACAACCTGATGTCGGCGGCGCACCTGCTGGCCAGCTCTGAGGCCATCCTGGCTGGTGAGCGGTTCGGGCTTGACCCGGCGGTGATGCTGGACGCGGTCAACGGCTCCAGCGGCCGCAGCGGCTCGACGGAGAACAAGTGGCCGAACTACATCGTCCCGGAGACGTACAACTCGGGGTTCACCGCCGGGCTGATGGTCAAGGACATCCGGATCGCGCTCGGCCTGGCCGAGGCCACCGGCGTCCCGTCCGAGCTGGCCGCCCGCACTGTCGAGCTGTGGGGTCGGGCGGCGGACGAGCTCGGGCCGGACGCGGACCACACGGAGATCGCCCGCTGGTTGCGCCAGCACACCAGGGAGGGAACATGACACTGACCGCCGAGCAGCAGGAGATCAAGGACGAGTTCATCCGGGTGCGCGGTACCTGGGGCGAACCGTGGCAGCGCATGTTGGAGCTGGACCCGGCGTTTGTCCGCGCCTACCTGAACTTCTCCGCCGTGCCCTGGACGAGCGCCTCGCACCTGGAGCCGAAGGTAAAGGAGTTCATCTACATCGCCGCCGATGCGGCCGCCACCCACCTGTACGAGCCGGGCATCCGCCAGCACGTGGCCGCCGCGTTGGATCACGGGGCCACCCCGGCGGAGATCATGGAGGTGCTCGAGCTGACCAGCACGCTGGGCATCCATGCGGCCAACATCGGGGTGCCGCTGCTGCTGGAGGTGCTCGAGGAGGAGGGGTTGCGGACCGGGCCGGCCGCGCTGGACGAGCGCCAGGAGCGGCTGAAAGCGGAGTTCACCGCGAACCGGGGCTACTGGCACCAGTTCTGGGAGGGGATCCTGGAGGTTGCCCCCGACCTGTTCGAGGCGTATCTGGAGTTCTCCTCGGTGCCCTGGAAGACCGGGACGCTGGCGCCCAAGGTCAAGGAAATGATCTACGTCGCGTTCGACGCGTCGGCCACCCACCTCTATGTGCCCGGGATCAAGCTGCACCTGCGCAACGCGGTGCGGCTGGGCGCGAGCGTCGAGGAGCTGACCGAGGTGCTGTCCATCGTCAGCGTGGTGGGCATCCACGCGGCGACCACCGCGGCCCCGATCCTGGCCGAGCTGATCCCATGACCACCGCGGGGAGCGCGCCCGATGTCTCCGCCGCCGCGCCCGAGGCAGAGGCCGGGATCTTCAGCGGTATCCGGATCGGGCGGGTGGCCGCGCCGCTGCGCGAGCAGGTGCTGGACGGGCTGCGCAACGCGATCCTGGGCTTCGAGCTGCAGCCCGGCCAGCGGCTGGTGGAACGCGAGCTGATCGAGCAGATCGGGGTGTCCCGGGCCACCGTCCGGGAGGCGCTGCGCGAGCTGACCGCCGAGGGGCTGGTGGTCACCGTGCCGCAGAAGGGCGCGGTGGTCTATGCCCCCTCCCCGGACGAGGCCCGCGACCTCTACGCGGTGCGCGCCGCGCTGGAGGCACTGACCGTGCGCCGGTTCATCGAGCGGGCCTCCGCGGCGCAGCACGAGAGGCTGCGCGCGGCCGTCGCCCAACTGGTGGCGGAGGCATCCAGCGGGGCGGAGATGCGCCAGCTGCTGCGCACCAAGGACCTGTTCTACCAGGAGCTGCTCAGCGGGGCGGCCAGCCCGACCGTCGAGCAGATCCTCGGCGGCGTGCAGGCCAGGGTGCGGCTGCTGCGGGCCACCTCGCTGTCCCAGCCCGGCCGCGCGCCGAAGATGGCCGAGGAGATGCGCGCGCTGGTCGACGCGATCACCGCGTGTGACGTCGAGCTGGCCACCCGGCTGTGCATCGAGCACCTGGAGCACGCGGCGGCGACCGGGCTCGCGGCGCTGGAATCGTGACCGTCTCCCGGCTGCGGCACATCCCTGGCATCGGGGTCAACGAGATCGGTGACGCGGCGGACGCCGCCAACGACCCGGACCTGCTCCGCCTGGAGAACCTGGATACCGACATCCGCCCGCCCTCCGTCGCCCTCGAGGCCACCAAGGCGGCGGTGGACGATGACGCGGCGAACAGCTACCTGCCCTTCCAGGGGCATCGTGCGCTGCGCGCGGCCGCGACTGCCCACGTGGGCCGGCTGGCCGGGCGCCAGTACGACCCGGACTCCGAGGCGGTGGGTGTGGCCGGCGGCCTGAACGGGGTGCTCAACACCCTGCTGGCCCTGGTGGAGCCCGGTCAGGAGGTGGTCATCGCCGACCCGATCTACGCCGGGCTGGTCAACCGCATCCGCCTGGCCGGAGGGGTACCTCGCCACGTACCCGCCACCGCGACACCCGTCGGCTGGATCACCGACCCGGAGCGGCTGGCCGACGCGGTCGGGCCGGACACCGCCGCGGTGCTGGTCATGACCCCGGCCATGCCGACCGGCGGCTTGTTGGACGGCGCGCACTGGGACGCGCTGGCCGGAGCGGTCGCCCGGCACGACTGCTGGGTGGTCTACGACGCCGCGATGGAACGGATCCGGTTCGACGCCAGCCCGGTGCCCCATCCCGCCGCGCACCCCGGCCTGGCCGCGCGGACGATCACCGTCGGCTCGGCGTCCAAGGAACTGCGGCTGATCGGCTGGCGGGTCGGGTGGGTGGTCGGCCCGGCGGAGATCATGGCCGACATCAACCTGGTCGGGCTGACCAACGTGGTCTGCCAGGTCGGCATCGCACAGCAGGCGGTGGCCGCCGCGCTGACCGCGCCGGATGCGGACGCCGACGTCGCCGCCGCGACCGACACCTGGCGGCGGCGCTGCGAGGTGATCCTGCACCAGCTCGCGGACTACCCGTGTGTGCCACCGGCCGGCGGCTGGTCGCTGCTGGTCGACACGGCGGCGATGGGGTTGCCCCCGGAGGAGGCCTCCCGCCGGCTGTTCGAGCGGGGCCGGGTCGCCGCCACGCCGATGACCGGATGGGGTCCGCGCGGGCAGAACTACCTGCGGCTGGTCTTCGCCAACGAACCCGTCGAGCGGCTGGCCGACCTCGGCGCCCGGTTCCGCGCCGCCTTCGGCTGAGCTCCCGTGCCGCCGGCGTACCCCGCGCGCTACCTGGTGACCTCCGCGGGGTCCGCGAGCCCCTCGGTCGCCGTGGCGGGTGCGCTGATCTCCCGGTCTGAGTCGGACGGCCGAGGGCGTCGCCTGGCGGGCATGGCCGCGGCGGCGTCCGCGTCCCGGATGCGCAAGGCCGCCGCGATCGCGGCGAAGCAGCAGAGCGCGGCCAGCAGGAAGGCGACGCGATAGGCGGTGAGGTTGGTCCCGGCCTGACCGCTGATCGGGTGTGCCGACCCGACCAGCACGATGGCGGTGGTGAACAGCGCAACACCCAGGGCACCACCCAGCTGGCGACTCGCGTTGAACATCGTGGACGCGCGGCCGGTCGCCTTCGGCGTGATCGTGGCGAACGCGGTCGCCTGGGTGGGCACGAATACCTGAGCCGCGGCGAGGCCCATACAGAACATCAACAACCGCGCCCACCAGAGGTTGGTGTGCGGACCCATAAGGGCCAGCAACCCGATGCAGATGCCGAGAGCGAGCAGGCCGATGGCGATGTGGCGGCGCGGTCCGAGGCGGCGGTAGAGCACCCGGCTGGCCAGCTGCGCGCCCACCATCACCCCGATCGCCTCGGGGAACGTGCTCAGTCCGGCGACCAGCGGGCTCAGCCCTCGGCCGTCCTGGAAGTAGAGCGCGATCACGTACAGGGTGCCCAGGAAAGCCACCGAGTTCAGCACGATCACCCAGTTGCAGGCGCGGAACAGCCGGTTGCCGAACAGTCGAAGGTCGACCATGGGTGCCGAGGTGCGCAGCTCGACGACCACCATGACCGCCAGCAGCACCACCCCGGAGGCGACGCTGGCGAGCACGCTGACCGTTGCCCAGCCGAGGTTGGGTCCCTCCGAGATGCCGTACATCAGGGCGCCGAACCCAAGGCCGGACAGCAGGAAGCCGGCCAGGTCGAAGCGCCCTGTACTGGTGTCGGCGGTGGCGGAGGAGAGGTACAGCAACCCGAAGATGAAGGCGGCCAGTCCGATCGGCACGTTGACGTAAAAGACCCACCGCCAGGACAGATCGGAGACCAGCAGGCCGCCCACCACCGGGCCGAGCGCCGGGGCCAGCGTGGTGGGCACGGTGAGGATGGACGCGGCCCGGATGCGCTCCCTCGGCGGGAAGACGCGGAACAGCATCGCCATCCCGACCGGGGCCAACATGCCGCCGCCAACGCCCTGCAGGATCCGGAACCCGACCAGCGCACCCAGGCTGGTCGCGGCACCACACAGCATCGAGGCGAGGGTGAAGATCGCGATCGCGGTCAGCAGGACCCGCTTGGCGCCGAAGCGGTCACCGAGCCACCCGGACGCCGGGATGAAGACGGCCAGACTGACCAGGTAGGCGATGGAGATGCCACCGACCGAGGTGGGGCTGACGCCGAAGTCGCGGCCGATGGTGGGCAGCGCGACGTTGACGATGGTCGCGTCCATGATGCTCATGAACATCGCCGCGACGAAGACGACGCTCACCGCCACCCGGTCGCTGACTCGCACCCGCACCGCCGACCTCCTTCAATACCTGAGCTTCCGTATAGTGAGGGTACTCAGTATCTTCCGCCGCTGTAGGCGCAGAGGAGAAGTCCGAGCGTGAGACCTGACACTGGGAACGAACTGGTGGACGCCGTCCTGTTCGCCGCCCGCCGGATACGGACCGCCACCGATGCCAACCTTCGCGGTCGCGGCCTTTCGCTGTCCAGCTTCAAGCTGCTCAAGGCCCTGGCCAGCGAGGATCGGTCGATGCGCGAGGTCAGCGACATGCTGCGGGTCTCCCCCCGCACGGTGACCGACATCATCGACGGCCTGGCCAGCCGTGGTCTGGTACAGCGCCACGCGCATCCCTCCGACCGTCGGGTGACGCTGTTGCGGCTGACCGAGGAAGGCGTGCGTCAGCTGGCCGAGGCCACGGTGGAGGCCGACCGGGCCCGGGACGCGGCGATCAGTGGGTTGACCGAGGAGGAACAGGACACGCTGCGCGGCCTGCTTGACCGGGTGGCGGCCCGGCCGGTCCGGTGCTGACTCCTTTGGTCACCCTGCCCGCCGAGAGGAGGCCAGGGTGACCGGCAAGCCGCACCGCGTCGGGATGCTGGTGTTCCCTGGCGTCACCCTGCTCGACGTGGCCGGCCCCGCCGAGGTGCTCAGCGACGCCAACCGGCACGGCGCCCAGTACGAGCTGGTGACCTACTCGCCGGACGGCTCGCCGGTGCGCTCCTCCACCGGCATCCAACTCGCGGTGGACGCCCCGGTCTCCGAGGCGGCCGCGCTGGACACCGTGGTGCTGCCCGGCTCCGAGGAGCTGCCCACGTTCCTTGAACCGTCGCTGGTCGCGGCGGCCACCGAGCTGACCAGGGACGTCGGCCGGATCGCCTCCATCTGCACCGGCGCGTTCCTGCTCGCCGCCACCGGACTGCTGGACGGGCGCCGTGCCACCACTCACTGGCGGCACGGCGCCACGCTCGCCCGGCGCCACCCCGAGATCACCGTGGAGCTGGACGCCATCTTCGTCACCGACGGGCCGATCGCCACCTCGGCGGGGGTCACCGCGGGCATCGACCTGACCCTGGCGCTGGTGGAGAACGATCACGGCGCGGAGCTGGCCCGGGATGTTGCCCGGTCGCTCGTGGTGTTCATGCAGCGGCCGGGAGGCCAGTCGCAGTTCTCCGTGCCGTCGCGCACGCCCCGGCCGCGCAGCCGCCCCCTGCGGGAGCTGCTGGACACCGTCGCGGCGGATCCGGCCGGCAACTACTCGGTGCCCGAGCTGGCCGCCGCCGTGGGCACCAGCACGCGGCACCTCACCCGGCTGTTCCAGCAGGAACTGGGCACCACCCCGGCGCGGCACATCGAGCGCCTCCGGCTCGAGGCCGCGCAGACGCTGCTCGAGGCCGGGCACACGGTCAGCTCGGCCGCGACACGCAGCGGTTTCGGCAGCGACGAGAGCCTGCGCCGGGCCTTCGTCCACCACCTCGGGGTGCCACCCACCGTCTACCTCCGACGGTTCACCAGCACCGGCTCGAACCGGATGGCCCGGAGCGAGGCGTAGCGCGGCGGCCGCGACCCGGAGCCAGCGGCCCCCGGCCTGGCTACTCCGGCCAGGCGTTGGCCTGGATGACCTGGACGAAGTCGGTCCGGGTGAAGCCGGGCACGAAGTGCGCCAATACGTCGGCGTTGACGGTGCCGAAGGTGGTGTCCGGGCGGTCGGCGAAGCCGTTGGTGAAGGCGGCCAGGATCTGCCGCTTGAAGTCCGGGCGCGGGTGGACGGCGGTGACCGCCTGGATCGACGCCTGGTCCAGGTCGAGGTAACCGATGCCCAGCACGTCGGTCTCCACGCCGGCGGTGACCAGGGCGACCTCCGGCTCCATGAACTCCGGGACGCCGGGGGTGGTGTGCAGCGCGATGGCCGTCCAGACCCGGCGCGTGAGGGCGTCGTCGATGCCGTGCGAGGTCAGGAAGCGGCGGGCCTCGTCGGCGCCGTCCACCTCGAAGCGCTGGTGCTGGGTGCGGTACTTGTCGGTCAGGCCCAGGTCGTGGAACATCGCGCCGACGTAGAGCAGCTCGGGGTCCGGGTTCAGGCCACGGCGCTGGCCCTGCAGCATGCCGAAGAGGTACACCCGGCGCGAGTGGTGGAACAGCAGCGGCGTGGCGGCCTCGCGGACCAGCTCGGTGGCCTCGGCGACCAGGCGGGTGTCCGGAATCTGGATGCCGGCGATTGAGTTGCTCACGGGAATCTCCCTGTCAGTTGGCTGTCTTGGTCTGCCCCCAATGTCGTCGCCGCGCCGACCCGGTCGCCATGTCCTTTCGGCCCTGATGCCCACGGATTCGGACCTGTCTCAGTGTCACTCGTGGCCTGGATCTGGCGGATTCTCCGGTGCCGGCAGCCCGGCCAGCCGGTGCACGACGCCCAGCCCGGCGGGTGTCCCCGGCCAGTGCCGGGCCAGCGCCTCGGTGCCGGCGCGGCGGGCGACCGAGCGCAGTGCGACGGCCACGAGCAGGGCGTCGTCCAGGTAGCCCAGCACGGGGATGAAGTCCGGGACCAGGTCGATCGGCAGCAGCAGATAGCCCAGCAGCAGGCCCAGTCGGACCCGCACGCCTCGGGGCAGGGTGGGGTCCGCGGCCAGTCGACCCACCAATCGGACCAGGTCGGGCAGCAGCCGGGTCGCCTCGGCCGCGCCGTCCGAGACCGGATGGTGCCGGTTGGCGAGCCAGAGGCCGGCCAGCAGTGCCAGCCAGATCAGCAGCAAACCGGCCGCGATACCCGCAATCACGCCCAGCGGGCCGTGCCACCACACGGTCGGGCTCACCAGGGGCTGGTCAGCTCGCCGCGCCGGGCCGGTCGGTGAGGCCGAGCCGCAGGTGCTCGGTGTGGTAGACGGCCTCGTCGAGTAGCTGTGCGACGTGGTTGTCGTAGAGGCGGTAGACGATGCTGCGGCCCTGCCGGGTGCCGGAGACCAGGCCGAGGTTGCGCAGCAGCCGCAGCTGGTGGGAGACGGCGGACTGCTCCATGCCCACCGCCTCGGCCAGCTCGGTGACCGGCAGCGGGCCCTGGCGCAGCTCGGTCAGGATCAGCAGCCGGCTGGGCGTGGCGAGCGCTTGCAGGGTGGTGGCAACGGCGGCCGCGCCCTGGGCGTCCAGGCGCGCCACCGGCCGGTCCCGGCCCTCCACTCCGTGCCCCACGCGGGGCATCGTACCGGAGCACACATACATGAAGACGTCTTCATGCGTTCTGTTATGGTCGAGCCTGAGCCGTTGATCGTGGCCGTGTTCGGGAGGTTGCTCGGTGCCCAGTTCCGCCACCGCTGTCCGTGATCACCCGGAGCTGGCCGGCAGCGTTGCGCCGTCGAGGCGGACCCGGCTGTTCGCCTTGCCGGAGAGCCGGTGGGCCGCCCTTGCGCTGGCGCTGTTCCTGGCCGGTCTCGCCGCCCAGCTCTCCGGGGGACCGCCCTGGCTGTTCTGGTCGCTGTACCTGGCCTGCTACCTGGCCGGGGGCTGGGAGCCGGGTCTGGCCGGGCTGCGGGCGCTGCGCGACAAGACGCTCGATGTGGACCTGCTGATGGTGGTCGCGGCGATCGGGGCGGCCGGGATCGGGCAGGTGATGGACGGCGCGCTGTTGATCGTCATCTTTGCCACCTCGGGGGCGTTGGAGGCGGTGGCCACGGCCCGCACCGAGGATTCGGTACGCGGCTTGCTGGACCTCGCGCCGGACACCGCAACGAGGTTGAACCCCGACGGTGGCGAGGAGACCGTGCCGGTGACCGCGCTGGAGGTCGGCGACCTGGTGCTGGTGCGGCCGGGGGACCGGATCGCCGCCGACGGCGCGGTGGTCGCCGGCGCGAGCGAGGTGGACCAGGCCACCATCACCGGGGAACCGCTACCGGCGGACAAGGCTTCCGGCGATGAGGTGTTCGCCGGCACGCTGAACGGCACCGGGTCCCTGCGGATGCGGGTCGGCCGGCGCGCCGAGGACTCCGTGGTGGCCCGGATCGCCGGACTGGTGGAGCGGGCCAGCCGCACCAAGGCGACCACTCAGCTGTTCATCGAGAAGATCGAGCAGCGCTACTCGATCGGCATGGTGGTGGCCACGATCGCGCTGTTCGTCGTCCCGCTGCTGTGGGGTGCGCCGCTGACTGACACCCTGTTGCGGGCGATGACGTTCATGATCGTGGCTTCGCCGTGCGCGGTTGTGCTGGCCACCATGCCGCCCCTGTTGGCCGCGATTGCCAACGCCGGCCGGCACGGCGTGCTGGCCAAGTCCGCGGTGGTGATGGAGCGGCTCGGCGCCACCACGATGGTCGCCTTCGACAAGACCGGCACGCTCACCCACGGCACCCCGGAGCTGACCGAGATCCAGGTGCTGCCCGGGGCCGGACTCGAGGAGGACGAGCTGCTGCGCCTGGTGGCCAGCGCCGAACATCCCAGCGAGCACCCACTCGGCGCGGCGATCGTGCGGGCCGCCCGCCACCGTGGCCTCGAGCTGGCCGAGGCCAGCGATTTCACCGCGCGGCCCGGCCGGGGGGTCGCCGCGCGAGTGGCCGATCACCTCGTCGAGGTCGGCTCGCCGGCCGCGTTCCTAGACCAGCGCGCCGACGCGAACACCGCCGACGCCGCCGGCTCCGGAGCGGACGCCCTTGTTGCCCGGCTGCGGCTGCGCGGGCACTCCGCGGTAGTGGTGCTCGTCGACTCCCGCCCGGTCGGCGTACTGGGCGTCCGGGACCGGACCCGCGCCGAGGCCCCGGCCGCCGTGGCGGCCCTGACCCGGCTGGCCGGCGCCGCCCCGGTGCTGCTGACCGGCGACAACAGCACCACCGCTGCCCGCCTGGCCGGCGAGGTCGGCATCACCGACGTACGGGCCGAGCTGCTTCCGGAGGACAAGGTCGCCGCCGTCGGCGAGCTGCGGGCCGCCGGGCACCGGGTCACCGTGGTAGGTGACGGCATCAACGACGCCCCGGCGCTGGCCTCGGCGGACACCGGCATCGCGATGGGTGGCGCGGGATCGGATCTGACCCTGCGCGCCGCCGACGCGGTGGTGGTCCGCGATGATCTGAGCGCCATTCCCGCCGTGATCGCCCTGTCCCGCCGCGCCCGCCGGGTGGTGACCGCCAACCTCGTCATCGCCGGGGTGTTCATCGCCGGGCTGGTGATCTGGGACCTGGCCGGCACCCTGCCGCTGCCGCTGGGCGTGGCCGGGCACGAAGGCTCCACCATCATCGTCGGCCTGAACGGGCTGCGCCTGCTGCGCCGCGCGGCATGGCACCGCGCGGCGCGATCTTAGCGGGGCCCGGGTTACTGGTTGAGCGAGTAGAAGGTGAGGCGCGCGCCGTCCTGGGCGCCGGAGCTCGATTCGCCCTGCTGGTAGGCGCCGGCCTGGAAGCGGACCGTCGCGTTGCGGAACGCCGGGGCGATCGGGATGGTCACCGAGCGGGTGTTCGAGCCGTAGGTCGCGGTGAACGTGAGGTTGCCGTTGCCCTGGTCGGTGATCGTGTAGTCGAACCGGGCGCCCAGCGGCACGCCGCTGATCAGCGCGTACTTGTCCGAGGTTGGCCCGCTCTGCTGCTGCTTGACCACGACCCGAACGGCGCCGCCGTCGTAGTGGAGCATGACGTACGGCACCGAGCTGATGTCGTCCGCGCCGTGGATCTGGCCAATGATGATGTCCCCGTTCGCGGACGGGGTCTGCGCCACGGACACCGAGGCGCGCAGGGTGTGCTTGCCGCTGTTGCCGGCCTTCCAGTTCTTGAGGCTGACCAGCTCGGTGCGGGGATGCTTGGAGTTCGGCGTGGTCGTGCCGTCCACCGGGGCCCAGAACTTGAGGCCGCCGTTGTTGTCCCTGGTCAGGTAGGGGGCGGAGGGGTTCGCCGGGTTCACGCTGGCGGCGGTGCCCTTGTCGCTGGCGGTCGGCAGGGTCAACTTCCAGCCGGCGAGACCGATCGGTCCTCGCGGGGCCAGGCTTGTCGGGGCCTTGGGCGCGGCCGGCTTGGGCTTGGGGGTGATCACGCTGGGCGCGGTCGGCGGTGCCGCCGGCGGCGCGGCCACCGGAGGTGCCTGCGGGTGCGGCCGGGCCATCCCCAGCCAGAGCCCGCCGCCGAGCAACGCGAGCACGACCGATGCGGTGACCAGGCGACGCGGCCCGAACGACGGGGTGTCGCCCTCATGGACGGCCGGCCGAGCCAGGGCGGGGGGAGGCGCGGGCCGATCCAGGTCGGGAGCGGCGGCGGGACCTGCCAGGTCGACAGCGGCGAGCTCGTCCTGGGAGGGAAGGGCGGCGATCCGGGGGATCGCCGGAATCGTCTCGTCGGGGCAACCGACCGAGTCCAGCCGCTCGACCGGAACGGACAGGTATTCCACCGGAATGGCGCCGTAGTCGATCGGATCCTGCTGTTCCCGTACCGGGGTCGCCAGGTAGCCCTCGGGAACGGAGCGGTACTCGGCCGGGGCCGGCTCGTCCCGCACCGGAGCAGACACGTACTCCACCGGGACGGCGCCGTAGTCGATCGGATCCGGCTCATCCCGTACCGGGGTCGCCAGGTAGTCGTAGACGACTGACGCCGACTCGTCCTGCACCGGAGACGACAGGTAGCCCTCGAGAACGGAGCGGTACTCGGCCGGAGCCGGCTCGTCCCGTACCGGATCCGACAGGTAGTCGACCGGTACGGAGTCGTAGTCGACGGGGGCCGAGCCGTAGTCGACCGGAGCCGAGCCGTAGCCGACGGGGGCCGAGCGGTCCTCGACCGGATCCGACAGGTAGTCGACCGGAGCCGAGCCGTAGCCGAGCGGGGCCGACTGGTCCTGCACCGGATCCGGCAGGTAGTCGGCCGGAACCGACAGGAAGTCGACCGGATCGGACAGCTGCTCGGCCGCCGCGGCCCGCCTCGGGGACGGTATCGAGGTGTCCGCCTGCTCCGGTGCCTCGGTGTCGGCGTAGTTGGCCGCGGCGGTGTACAGGTAGTCGGGAGCCTCGGTGTCCGGGTAGTCGGACGTTGACCTGTACGAGTAGTCCGACGTTGACGTGTCCGAGTACTCGGGCGCGTCGGCGTGCAGGTAGTCGGCCGTCGCGTTGCCCGGGTGGTCGGCTACTGGGGCATCCAGGTACGCCGATCCTGTGTCCCGGTATCCCGCCTCCGTGTCCAGGTACGCCGATCCTGTGTCGAGGTTCCCCGCCTCCGTGTCCGGGTAGCCCGCCGCGGTGTCCGGGTACCTCGGTGCCGTGTCTGGGTAGCCCGATGCGCTGTCCGGGTATGTCGATCGGATGCCGGCGTACCTCGGTGCCCTGGTCGTGTACCTCGGCCCCGGGACCGCGTTGGCGGCGTGCCTCGCCATCGACGACTCGCTGGGGGCGAACCAGTCGGTGGTGGGCACCTCCGCCGAGGTTCCCATCGGCGCTGAGGCGTCCTCGGCATGCGTGCGGAGGGCCGTTGCGCCCGCTGGTGCCTCGCCACGAATGCGGTGCCTGCCCGCGTTCATGACCGGACTCCGGGGTGGGCAGGACGCACAAGGGGGCGGCGAGGAGTTCGGGGTGACACCGGTGGTTCCTCCGTGGGTGCACAACCGGGCACCGGCTCAACATTGCGCTGTGGGGAGCTGCGCAAGGGGAGCGTCGAACCAGTGACCCGTACGTCGGCGAGAAGTAACTCACGCCCTTGGTCAACACGGAATGCTAGAGGAGATCATAGAGTCGGCGGAAGCCCAATGAGAGTCGGCGGTAGACCCCAAACGCCGGCCGGGCGCCACGGCGGGATGAAGGACAGCGGGTTGGGCTGAACGGAGTAGCACACTGGGCTCTTTGCGCGCGATGCGCCTCATCGAGCGTGATCCACCGCTCGGCGCGGACCGTTCCGCCCAGGTTGGCGGCTGCTGAGAGCGCTGAGCGACGCCAGTAGTCCATTCATCGAGTCAGCGCTTCAGTCGCCCGGGGTCCGCGCGCCCGGCGGGCTACGCCGATCAGACCACGTCGATCAGCGCCCGCCGATCGGAGCACGCGGATCAGACCAGCACCCGGGAGAGAAACGCGCGGGTCCGGGCGTGTCGAGGCGACACGAACAGCTGCTCAGGTTCGCCGGACTCGACAATCTCGCCGCGGTCCATGAACACCACCTGGGACGCCGCATCCCGCGCGAAGGCCATCTCGTGCGTGACCACCAGCATGGTCATCCCGTCGTTGACCAGCCCCTGCATCACCGAGAGCACCTCGCCGACCAGCTCGGGGTCCAGCGCCGAGGTCGGCTCGTCGAACAGCATCAGCTTCGGCTCCATGGCCAACGCGCGAGCGATCGCCACCCGCTGCTGCTGACCACCGGACAGCTCGGCCGGGTACGCGCGTTCCTTGTCTGCCATGCCGACACGGTCCAGCAGCGCGCGCGCCCTGGCGGTGGCCTCGGCGACCGGTAGCCGGTGCACGCCCACCGGCGCCTCGATGATGTTCCCCAGCACCGTCATGTGCGGGAACAGATGAAACTGCTGGAACACCATGCCGATCGCGGCCCGCCGGCGGGCGGCTTCGGCGGCGGACAACTCGTAGAGCGTGTCGCCCTTGTGTCGATATCCGACCAGTTCGCCGTCGACCAGGATCGACCCGGCGTCCACCGTGTCGAGATGGTTGATACAGCGCAGCAGGGTGCTCTTCCCCGAGCCGGAGGGGCCGATCAGACAGACCACCTCGCCGCGCCGCACATCCAGGCTCACCCCGCGCAGCGCCTCCTGGGAGCCGTAGCTCTTGCGCACGTCCTGGATCCGCACCATCGGTGCCAGCTCGGTCATGACATCCCCCGCCCGTACCGGCGTTCCACGAAGCTTTGCCCGACCGACAGCACGGACACCACGATGAGGTACCAGAGGCTGGCCACCACCAGCAGCGGAATGACCTGGTAGTTGATCCCGTAGATGCTCTGCGCGGTGTACAGCAGGTCGTTCAGCGCGATCACGCTGACCAGCGAGGACGTCTTGAGCATCGAGATCGTCTGGTTGCCGGTCGGCGGGATGATCGTGCGCATGGCCTGCGGCAGCACGATGCGGCGCATGATCCGGGACGGCCGCATGCCCAGCGCCAGGGCGGCCTGCCGCTGGCCGCGATCGACACCGATCACCCCGGA
>DASWST010000267.1:0-24989 GCA_036402515.1 Pseudonocardia sp. | reverse complement strand
TGACCAACGCCTCGATCGGCCGCCGGCTCTCGCTCACCGAGGACACCGTGAAGAAGTACGTCAGCCGCGCGCTGGCCGCCACCGGCTGCCGTACCCGCACCGAGCTCGCACTGCTGGCGCGCTCGAGCACCTGAAAGTCCTCCCATCATCTGTGACAGCCTTACGCGCTCGAACTACTGAGAAGTAGGCTTTTTCGATTGCCGGGGCGGGGCAGATCCTTCGTCCCTGCGCGGATGAAGGGGTGGGCTATGTCCGAGACAGCAGCGAGGCTGGAACAAGAGCCGGGGCCGGCCGGGAGAACGGTATTTGGCCATCCGATCGGCCTGGTGAACCTGTTCAACGTCGAGCTCTGGGAGCGCTTCTCGTACTACGGGATGGTCGGCATCCTGGCCTACTACCTGTACTACTCGCTGGACCAAGGCGGCCTCGGGCTGCCGCAGACCACCGCGACCGGCATCGTGGGCGCCTACGGCGGGCTGGTCTACCTGTCCACCGTGCTCGGCGGCTGGCTGTCCGACCGGGTGTTCGGCATGGAGCGGATGGTCTTCTACGGCGGCTTCGTCGTGATGATCGGCCACATTGCGCTGGCTATCCTGCCGGGCTTGGCCGGCGTGGGAGTCGGCCTGGTGTGTGTGGCGCTGGGTAGCGGCGCGCTCAAGGCGAACGCGTCCTCGCTGCTCGGCACGCTCTACGCGAAGGGCGATGCGCGCTGCGACGGCGGCTTCACGCTGTTCTACCTGGGCATCAACATCGGCGCGTTCGTCGGGCCGCTGCTCACCGGGCTGCTGCAGAGCGAGCTGGGTTTCCACTACGGCTTCGGGGCCGCCGCGATCGGGATGGCGCTCGGGCTCGCGCAGTACATTGTGTTCCGGCGGAACCTGGGCAACCACGGCAAGCAGCCGACCAACCCGCTGCCCGCCGAGGCGCGTAAGAAGGCCGCGCTGATCGGCGTGGCGATCGTGGTCGTCATCGTGCTGGTCCTGCTCACCGGCCTGGTCACGCTGGCCAACCTGAAGTGGGTCACCACCGGGGTGATCGTGCTCGCCGCGATCGCCTACTTCCTGGTGATGCTGATCAGCGACAAGGTCACCCCGGTGGAGAAGAGCCGGGTGGGCGCGTTCATCCCGCTGTTCATCGCCAACGCGGCTTTTTGGTCGCTGTTCCAGCAGATGTTCACCGCGCTGGCGGTCTACTCCGACGAGCGGATGGACTGGAACATCTTCGGCTGGACCGCCCCGTCCGCCTGGATCCAGGCCGAGGAGCCGGTCTGGATCATCCTGCTCTCCCCGGTGTTCGCGGTGATCTGGACCAAGCTGCGGGAGCGGGCCCCGTCCACGCCGATGAAGTTCGCCATCGGGGTGATCGGCATGGGTGTGGCGTTCCTGCTATTCCTGATCTTCGCCGGGAGCACTGGCAAGTCCACGCCGGCAATCGCGGTGTTCTTCATCATGGCGGTATTCGCCATCTCCGAGCTGATGCTCTCGCCGATTGGGCTCTCGGTGACCACGAAGCTGGCCCCGGAGGCGTTCCGTGCCCAGATGATGGCGCTGTACTTCTTCTCCGTCGGCCTGGGTACCTCGATTTCCGGCGTGCTGGCCGGGTTCTACTCGCCGAACAACGAGCACGCCTACTTCGGCATCAGCGGCGGGATCACCATTGTGATCGGCCTGATCGTGGTGGCGCTCAGCCCGTGGATCCGCCGGAAGATGGAGGGCGTCCACTAGCGCGGCGTTTGGGGTCACGGCGTGGCGGGGCGGACTCGGTCGGTGAGCAGCCGCACGGCCAGCGCGGCGAGCACCCCGCCCATCAGGTAGCGCTGCACGCGCAGCCAGGCGGGGCGCTCCCGCAACAGCCGGGACAGGGTGGCCGAGGACAGCACGATCAGGCCGTTCACGGTGAGCGCCACGGCGATCTGGATCGTGCCGAGCACCAGGCTCTGCGCGCCGACCGAGCCGCGCGCCGGATCGATGAACTGGGGGAGCAGCGCGACGTAGAGCACGGCGATCTTCGGGTTGAGCAGGTTGGTCACCAGGCCCATCACGAACAGCCGCCGGGCGGGATCCGGGGGCAGTGGCTTGGGTGCGAACACCGAGGTACCGCCCGGGCGCAGCGCCTGCCAGGCCAGGTACAGCAGGTACACCGCCCCGGCGATCTTCAGTACGGTGTACGCGATCGGCACCGAGGCGAAGATCGCGGCAATGCCGGCTGTCGCGGCGGCCAGGTAAGCCAAGAAGCCCACCGCCACGCCGAGCAGCGAGACCAGTCCGGCCCGGCGTCCCTGGGTGAGGGAGCGGGACACCAGATACATCATGTTCGGGCCCGGGGTGAGTACCAGGCCCAGTGCCACCAGACCGATGCCGCCCGCCGCCGCCGCGCTGACCACAGAGTTCTCCCCTCGCCGTCGTCGCTCACCAGCACACCCGCTGGGGCCGGCCCGGGCCAGGGCCAATTCCGGACGACTGGCACCCTGCCGGACAGGATCGTCAGTGAGGAGACCGAGGACATGCGGGTCGGCATCACGCTGGGGCCGGATCAGCCGAACCTGGCCAGCCAGGCGCGCTGGGCCGAGGCGGCCGGGTTCGACCAGGTGGCCATCGGCGAGCACCTGTTCTTCCACGGCCCGACCACCAACGGCTTCGTCGCACTGGCCGCCGCCGCCGGAGCCACCGAACGGATCAGGCTGCTCAGCGCGCTGACCATCGTGCCGGTGTACCCGCTGGCCGTGCTGGCCAAGTTGGTGGCCAGCGTGGACCAGGTGTCGGCGGGTCGGTTCGACTTCGGGGTCGGCGTCGGCGGGGAGTACCCGCCGGAGTTCGTCGCGGCCGGGGTGGACGTGCGGGAACGGGGCGCGCGGACCGACGAGGCGCTGGCCGTGCTGCCCCGATTGCTGGCCGGCGAGGCGGTGACCCACCATGGCCGGTTCGCCGAGATCCCTGGGCTCGCGCTGCAACCGCCGGCGGCGCAGCGTCCAGGGCCGCCGGTGTGGCTGGGCGGGCGCAAACCCGCCGCGATTCGCCGCGCCGGCCGGTTCGCCGAAGTCTGGCTGCCGTACATGTACACCCCGCAGCAGTTGGCCGACTCGCTCGCCCAGGTCAATGCGCACGCCGTCCAGCTCGGCCGCCCGGACGGCGCGGTGCGGGGCGCGGTGTACTGCTGGGGCGCGGTGCACACGTCCTCGGCGCGGGCCCGGCAGTCGGCGATCGACGTGGTCAGCGGCGTGTACCAGCAGGACTTCGCGCCGCTGGCGGATCGGTACCTGCTGCACGGGGACCCGGACGGGGTTGTGCGCCGGCTGCGCGAGTACCACGACGCCGGCGCGCGGGACGTGGTGTTCAGCGCGGCCGCCGCGACGCCGGAGCAGCGCGCCGAGATGCTGGAGCTGTTCGCCGCGGAGGTACTGCCCGAGGTCAGGAGCTGGTCGTCGGACCTGCTCGGCGAGCCTCGCACCGACGCTTGAGGCTGCGCGCTTCGAGGGTTACGTAACGGCGCGTCATCGGCCAGACCACCACGGTGAGCAGCGGGGCCAACGCGCCGGTGACCTTGATGGTCAAGGTGATCCGGCCGCGGCCGCCGGGTAGCGGGTCGATCCGGTGATCGCCGCTGGTGGTGACGCCCAGCGAGGTAGTTGTCCATTCGAAGCGGCGACCCGGCTCGAACTCGGTGACCCGCCAGATCGCGCGTGGCAGCTTGGGCTGGCGGATCTCGGCCGCGCTGCCCACTCCGAACGGGCCGTCATCCAACCGCCGGACGCTGGTCATGGTGGGGCACCAGTCCGGCCAGCGCTCCACGTCGGCCAGCACGGCCCAGATGTCCGAGGCGGCGACGTCGATCTCCTCGGTGACCTCGTACTTCATGTACCAAATGGTACATCAGGCGAGGCTGACCCGTGTGCCGTATCACCCCCGCGTTGACACATCCCCACCAATCTGGTGGATTTGGGGCATGTATGGGCAGCGCCTCACCCAGCGACGTCATGTCGACTTCGCTCGGGTCAGTTCACAGGCCTGTCGTAGCTAATCTCGTCGCCCCGGCGGCCCGGCCGTGCCGGCGCCCCGCCCTCCTGATATCCGCGACGAAGCAACCTGGCGAGACGCCATTCCGCCTGCCCAGACCTAGGGATTTGAGACAGCATGTCAGCACAGCCGAGTACCGATCCGATCAAGTTCGCCTACTGGGTGCCGAACGTCAGCGGCGGCCTGGTCACCAGCACCATCGAGCAGCGCACCGACTGGGGATACGACTACAACGCCAAGTTGGCGCAACTCGCCGAGAACAACGGCTTCGACTACGCCTTGTCGCAGGTCCGCTACATGGCCAGCTACGGCGCCGAATACCAGCACGAGTCCACCACCTTCAGCCTCGCGCTGCTGCTGGCCACCGAGCGGCTGAAGGTGATCGCCGCGGTGCACCCCGGCCTCTGGCACCCCGGGGTGCTGGCCAAGCTGGGCGCCACCTCCGACCACCTGTCGCACGGGCGCTTCGCGGTGAACGTGGTCAGCGGCTGGTTCAAGGGCGAGTTCACCGCGCTCGGCGAGCCCTGGCTGGAGCACGACGAGCGCTACCGCCGCTCCGAGGAGTTCATCCGGGCGCTGCGCGGCATCTGGACCGAAGACAATTTCGAGCTCCCCGGTGATTTTTATCGGATCCGCGACTTCTCGCTGAAGCCGAAGCCGCTGAACAGCCCGGAGCGGCCGCACCCGGAGATCTTCCAGGGCGGCAACTCCACCGCGGCGCGACGGATGGCCGGCCGGGTGTCCGACTGGTACTTCAGCAACGGCAAGGACTACGACGGCGCCGCCGAGCAGCTGCACGACGTCAACGCCTCGGCGGCCGAGAACGGCCGGTCGGTGAACTTCGGGCTGAACGGCTTCATCATCGCCCGGGACACCGAGAAGGAGGCCAGGGAGACGCTGCGGGAGGTCATCGCCAAGGCGCACAAGCCATCGGTGGAGGGCTTCCGGGACGCCGTCACCCAGGCCGGCAAGTCCGCCTCGGACGGCAAGGGCATGTGGGCGGACTCCTCGTTCGAGGACCTGGTCCAGTACAACGACGGCTTCCGCACCCAGCTCATCGGTACGCCGGAGCAGATCGCCGAGCGGATCGTGAAGTACAAGGCGCTCGGCGTGGACCTGATCCTGGCCGGCTTCCTGCACTACCACGAGGAGGTCGAGTACTTCGGCAGCCGGGTGCTGCCGATCGTGCGCGAGTTGGAGGCGGACCTCCCCTCGCGCGAGCCGGTGTCGGTCTGAGGGGAGTGCGCTGAAAATCCCGACACAGTGTGGTGAGAATCCCGACTCGCGGAAGAAGACGAACGTATGAAGGTGCACTGGTTCCTGCCGACCTATGGGGATGGGCGACAGCTGGTCGGTGGGGGACACGGGGTGCCGGTCGGGTCGGCGGGAGGGGTGCGGCCGGCCACCTTGAGCTACCTGACCCAGGTGGCTCGGGCAGCTGAGCAGCTGGGGTTCGAGGCCGCGCTCACCCCGACCGGGATGTGGTGCGAGGACGCCTGGCTGACCACCGCGATGCTCTCCCAGCAGACCGAGCGACTGAAGTTCCTGGTCGCGTTCCGGCCCGGGATGCTCACCCCGACGCTGGCCGCGCAGATGGCGGCCACCTACCAGCGGCACTCCCCAGGGCGGCTGCTGCTCAACATCGTCACCGGTGGTGAGCCGTCGGAGCAGCGCGGCTACGGGGATTTCCTGTCCAAGGACGATCGGTACGCCCGTGGCGCGGAGTTCCTGCACGTGGTGCGGGCGCTGTGGCGCGGTGAGCGGGTGGACTTCACCGGCAAGTATCTCCGGGTGGAGGGCGCCGCCCTGGAGCGGGTGCCCGACCCGGTGCCGGACATCTACTTCGGCGGCTCCTCGGCCGCCGCCGGCGAGGTGGCCGCCGAGCACGTGGACGTCTATCTGACCTGGGGTGAGCCGCCCGCGCAGGTCGCCGAGAAGATCGCCTGGGTGCGCAAGCTGGCCGCCGACCGGGGACGCACGCTGCGATTCGGCATCCGGCTGCACATCATCGCCAGGGACACCTCCGAGGCGGCCTGGTCGGTGGCGCAGTCGCTGCTGGACGCATTGGACCCGAAAGCCATCGAGGCGGTGCAGGCCGGGTTGGCGCGCAGCGAGTCGGAGGGGCAGCGGCGGATGCGGGAGCTGCACGGTGGCTCGGTCGACCGGCTGGAGGTGGCGCCGAACCTGTGGGCCGGCATCGGGCTGGTCCGAGGCGGCGCGGGGACCGCCCTGGTGGGCAGCCACACGGAGGTCGCCGACCGGATCGGCGAGTACCACGCGCTGGGCATCGACGAGTTCATCCTCTCCGGCCACCCGCACCTGGAAGAAGCGTGGTGGGTCGGCGAGGGCGTGCTCCCGGTACTCCGCTCGCGGGGCCTGTGGGAGCCGCCCGCCGGTTCGCTCGCCGCCGCCCCACCCACCGACACCGCCGCGGTCCCCTTCGCCCGCGCCCGATGACCGATACACGCAGGTCAGACCCCGTGAGTGGTAAGCGTTGCTATAGCAACGCTTACCACTCACGGGGCGTGAGCAGGGGAATGGGCGATGACGGCTACTACTGAGCGGGTACCGGAGGGGGCGCGGGCGCCGGCGTCGCATCGGACGATCCTGCTGGCCAGCCTGGTCGGCACCACTGTGGAGTGGTACGACTTCTTCCTCTACGCCACCGCCGCCAGCCTGGTCTTCCCTCGGTTGTTCTTCCCGGCGCAGGACGAGGTGGTCGGCACCCTGCTCGCGTTCGGCACGTTCGCGGTGGGGTTTGTGGCCCGGCCAGTTGGCGGGGTGCTGTTCGGGCACGTGGGCGACCGGCTGGGCCGCAAGCGCACGCTGGTCGCCACCATGGTGCTGATGGGCGTGGCCACCGCGCTGATCGGGCTGCTGCCCGGGGTCGCCTCGATCGGCATCGCCGCGCCGATATTGCTGGTGCTGCTGCGCATCCTGCAGGGCCTCGCGGTCGGCGGGGAATGGGGCGGCGCGGTGTTGCTGGCCACCGAGAACGCCCCGCCGGGCCGGATCGGCCGGTTCGGCAGCGTGCCGCAGATCGGGCTGGGGCTCGGGCTGGCGCTGGGCACCGGGGTGTTCGCGCTGCTCGGCGAGGTGATGAGCCGGGACGCGTTCCAGTCCTACGGGTGGCGGATCGCGTTCGTGGCGAGCGTGGTGCTGGTCGCGGTCGGGTTGGTGATCCGGCTGCGGGTGCTGGAGACGCCGGAGTTCCGCCGGCTGGAGTCGCGCGGCGAGCTGGCCAAGGTGCCGGTGGTGGAGGTGTTCCGCACTCGCCGGCATCGGCGTGGCCTGGGCCTGGGCATGCTGGCCCGGTGGGCCGAGGGCGCCTCGTTCAACACCTGGGGTGTGTTCGCGATCAGCTACGCCACCGCCACGGTGCACCTGAGCCGGGTGGACGTGCTGCTCTCGGTGACCGCCGGCGCGCTGTTGATGGCGCTGATGGTCCCGGTGGCCGGCTGGCTGGCCGACCGGTACGGGCGGCGGCTGGTGTTCGGCACCGGGGTGGCGCTGTTCGGGCTGACCGTGCTGCCCTCGTTCTTCGCGCTGCGCTCCGGGGTCACCTGGCTGGCCGCGGTCGTGCTGATCTTCCAGCTCGGCGTCTGCTACGCGCTGATGACCGGGGCGGAGGCGACCATGTTCGCCGAGCTTTTCGACACCGGCGTGCGCTACACCGGCATGTCACTGGTGTTCCAGGGCTCCGGCGTATGGGCTTCCGGGCTCACCCCGGTGTTGCTCACCGCGCTGCTCGCCGTGGCCGGCGGGTCGCCGTGGGCCGCCGGTGGCTACCTCGCCGCGGTGGCGGTGATCAGCCTGCTTGCCGTGCTCGCCATGGGCCGCTGGCTGCCGGCGGAGAACCTGACCGGCGCCGCCGACGCTGGCCCGCCCACCACCGGCACGATTGCCCCGGCGGCCTGAGCGCACTCACGCGCCCGGCCGCCGGCCCACTCGCCACGCGTCCGCCCGGTGTGTGGCACCGAGCCGGTCAGGCCCGCTGCGGGGCCCGGCTGGCGTCGGCCTCGGCGTCCGCCTCCGCCATGGACTTCTTGACCTCGCGGTAGCTCTCGTCGTCCAGGCCGCGCCGCCAGTAGCCCGAAATGGACAGCTGGTCGAGGGTCAGCCCGCGCTCGTCGAGCAGGTGTCGGCGTAGTTGGCGCACCGAGCCCGCCTCGCCGTGCACAAACGCGTGCACCCGCCCGGCCGGGAATTCCAGCTCGCGCACCGCGTCGACCAGCGCGTCCTCACCCAAGGTGGAGCGGTGTACCCAGCTCAGCCGCAGGTCGCCGGCGGTGCTCAACTTCTGCTCCTCGGCGGGGTCGTCGACCTCCACCAGGGCGTGCACCGGCGCGCCGGCCGGGATCTTGGCCAGCGTGGCCGCGATGGCCGGCAACGCGGACTCATCGCCGACCAGCAGGTGCCAGTCGGCGGACGGGTCGGGTGTGTATGCCCCGCCGGGCCCGAGGACCAGCAGCTCGGTGCCGGGCTCGGCGGCGGCCGCCCACGGCCCGGCCAGCCCCACGTCCCCGTGGTAGACGAAGTCGATCACCAGCTCGCCGGCCGCCCGGTCGACCTCCCGGAGGGTGTAGGTGCGCAGCGTCGGCCACTGCTCGCGGGGCAGTTGGCGGGCGGTGGCCATGTCGAACGGCTCGGGGTAGGTCACCCCGGGCCGGCGGAACACCACCTTCACGTACGCATCGGTATGCGGGCTGTCCGCGAAGCGATCGACATCGGTCGGTTCCTCAGGGGCGGCCACGATGCGGATCAGGTGCGGGGTGACCCACTCGGTCCGCCGCACCACGAGCTTGGTGGTGCGGGGGGCCCTCCGTTCCGGGCGATCTGGCATGGAATCTCCGATCCGTGAGCTTTGAGGTAAGCCTACCCTCACCGGTCGGGATGAGTTGTCGCACGCTCCGGGCGACGCGGCCCGCAAGTGCGGCGCGGAACTCCTCGGAGTCCGGCTCCTCAACCAGTATGCGCCCGATGATCGCCAGTTGGCACCGCCGGCGCGGCGGCCTCCTGGGTCGTGAGTGGTAAGTGGTCCCAGGGGGCCACTTACCACTCACGAGCAACTACCCACTCACGAGCAACTACTCGGAGAGGAACTTCAGCAGCAGGTCGGAGACTTCGTCGGCGTGGGTCCACAGGAACCCGTGCGGAGCGCCGTCGATCTCCACGTACCTCGCGCTGGGTAGCCGCTTGGCGAACTCCCGCCCGCTGGCGTCGACGGGCAGGATCCGGTCGCCGGTGCCGTGCACGATCAGCGCGGGCACCCCGCTCTCGGCGATCTTGGGGATGTCCGACCGGAAGTCGGTCAGCCAGCTGGGCACCACGGCCCAGGACGCCTTCGCCCCGGCGCCGGAGGCCACCGCGAAGCTGGCTCGCACGACCTCGTCGCTGATCCGGGAGCCCAGGTTCTCGTCCAGGTTGTAGAAGTTGTTGAAGAACGCGCTGAACCAGGCGTAGCGGTCGGCCTTGGCGGCGGCCTGGATGCCGTCGAAGACGCTGCCGTCCACGCCGCCGGGGTTGTCGTCGGTCTTGAGCAGGAACGGCTCCAGGGAGGCCAGGAAGGCCGCCTTGGCCACCCGTGCGGCGCCATGCCTGGCGATGTAGTGACCCACCTCCCCGGTGCCCATGGAGAAGCCGACCAGCACCGCGTTGGTCAGGTCCAGGGTGGTCAGCACCTTGTCCAGGTCGTCGGCGAAGGTGTCGTAGTCGTAGCCGACGCTGGGCTGGCTGGACTGGCCGAAGCCGCGCCGGTCGTAGGTGATCACGCGATATCCGGCGTCCAGCAACGCCTGCTCCTGCTTCTCCCAGGACGCCCCGGAGAGCGGGTAGCCGTGGATCAGGACCACCGGCTGGCCGGTGCCCCGGTCGGTGTAGTGCAGGTTGATCTCGGCGGTGTTCTCTTGTCCCACCTTGATGTACGGCATCTGTGGTTCCTTTCCGGAGGTACTCGGACGTTCCCTTTCCGGTTGTACTCGGACATTGCTGAAGGTATTACCGAACGACCGGTAATGCAAAGTGATGAATCAGACGTCGTGTCGCGTCCCAGATCACTTGAGGGGTTACCGTTCGTTCGGTAATCTACCGGGATGGCGCGCCCACCCTCAGTGCAGGACGACGAGCTCTTCGACCGGCTCGCCGAGGTCTTCCGCATCGCCGGCTACGAGGGCGCCTCGCTGGGCGCCCTGGCCGAGGCCGCGCAGCTGCGCCGGGCCAGCCTCTACCACCGTTTCCCCGACGGCAAGGCCCAGATGGCGGAGGCCGTGCTGGGCCGGGTGGAGCGGCTGTTCGACTGGCTGCTCGAGCCGATGCGCACCGATCCCGACCCGCGCGCCGGGATTAGCGGGTCGGCCCAGCGGATCGGCGAGTTCTACGGCGGCGGGCTGCTGCCCTGCGTGCTGGACACACTGCCGTTGAGCGGCGCGCCGGACGGGGTGCGGCGCAAGGCGGCCGGGGTTGCCGAGATGTGGATCGCCGCGATGGCCGACGCCGCGCGCCGAGGTGGCCGCCCCGCCGGCGCGGCCCGCGCGGCCGGCGAAGACGCGTTCGCCCGGATCGAGGGCGGCCTGGTGTACGGCCGGCTGTTCGGCCGGGGCGAGCCGTTCCAGCGCGCGCTGGCTGAGCTGCCCGCGCTGCTGCTCGACTAGCCCTGGCTGCCCGCGCTGCTGCTCGGCGACCTCAGCTCAGCCGGTCGCCTGGATCTGCCGCATGATCGGCTCCCAGAATCCCTCCGGCACCGGGTACGGGCCGTAGAAGCCGGCGCGGGTGAAGATGTCGCCGTACCGGCCGAGCAGCTGCTCGGCCACCTGCTCGGGCGGCGCGACCACGGCGAACGCGTGCAGCACGTCGTCGTCGATCCGCCGGCCCATCTCGTCCCACTCGCCGCGCTTGGACAGCGTGTTCAGCTCCTGGCCGAGCGCGGTCCAGCCGTGCGTCTCCAGCACCGGCCAGTACGCCGGGGTGGAACCGTAGAACGCGATCTGCCTGCGTACCGCCGCGTCCGCGATGGCGATCTGCTCGTCGGTCTCTCCCGTCACGATGAAGGGCAGCCCGCTGATCTGGAACCCGTCCAGGCCGTTCTTCCCGGCGGCGGCGCGCCCCTCGGCGAGCGCCGGCAGGGTGGTCTCCCGCAGGTAGCGCTCGGTGGTGAAGCCGTGCACAAAGAAGCCGTCAGCCACCTCCCCGGCCACCCTGGTCATCCTCGGGCCGACGCCGGCCAGGATGATCGGTGGGTTGCCGTGCGGGTTCGGTCCGGGGTTGAAGAATGGCGTCATCAGGGTGTGCGTGTAGTACTCGCCGAGGAACCGCAGCGACTCGCCGGTGGCCCAGCTGTGCCAGATCGCGCGCACCGCGAGCAGGTACTCCCGCATCCGGTCCGCCGGCGCCGACCACGGCATGGAGAAGCGCTTGGTGATGTGCGGCTTGATCTGTGATCCGACGCCGAGGACGAACCGGCCGCCGGAGTACAGCTGCAGATCGTTCGCCTGCACCGCGAGCGACATCGGGTTGCGCGCGAACGCCAGCGCGATTGCGGTGCCCAGCTCCATGCGCTCGGTGCGGGTCGCGGCAACCGCGAGCGCCGGGAACGGGTCGTGCTTGATCTCACTCAGCCAGCCGCCGTCGTAGCCGCGTCGCTCCGCCTCGGCCGCCGCGTCCCAATCGCCCGGCTTACCCTCCAGGGTGAAGTCGACCTTCATCTTCCGCTCCGCTCGTCGCGCCGCCAGCCGCTCGTTCGCCGTTCGTCGCACCATAACCGCTCACCGGCTGAGCCAGCTCGACTGCCGAGTCATAGCGTCCTCATAGCTCCCCGGTTGGGAACCGGAACTATTGATAGGGCAACCTGGATGTCGGACCCAGGCAAGATCGGCAGCGGGTGGTGACCTCCCTCATCCCGCCCGACAACGGAGGAACTGGCAATCATGTCGGTCGGCTACCCGGAGAGTTCCGCCACGGTGCTCGAAGGGGCTTCGTCAGCGGGCCGCTCGGCTCCCGGCGACGACCGCCCGGCCGGGACGGCGGCGGCTCCCCGGCCTGAACCCAAGCCGGTCCCGAAGGCTCGTTCGGCTGGCTCTCGGGTGCGCCAGATCGACGCGCTGCGGGTGCTCAGCTGTTTCTCCGTAGTGGCCGTGCACGCGGTTGGTGGCCCGTTTCCGGCGGACAGCATCGGGCTCGGGGAGACCAGCTTCCTGCTGCACTACAGCCGGGAGATTTTCTTCTTCGTCTCCGCGCTGGTGCTGGTGCGGACGTACTACCCTCGGCTCGGTCCGAACGGACGGCTGCCGGACGAGGGTGGGTTCCGGCTCCGCCGACTGCGGGTGATCGGCGTGCCCTACCTGTGGTGGACCACGCTGTACTTAGCCGTCTCGATCTTCCACACCCGCGACAGCCAGCCGTTCTCCCAGACGTTGGACAACCTGCCACTGCAGTGGCTGTACCTGGTGGCCACCGGCAACGGCAGCTATCACATGTACTTCCTGCTGGTCACCCTGCAGTACGCGGTGTTGTTCCCGGTGGTGTTGCGGGTGTTGCGGCGCACCCAGGGACGGCACGGCCGGGTGCTCGCCGTCTCCGCGCTGCTGCAGCTCGCCACGCTGGCCTGTTACCACTGGGTGCTGCTGCCCGACGACGGCTGGCGCGGCCTGCTCGGCGATGCCAGCCTGCCCGCTTACCAGTTGTGGCTGGTCGGCGGCGCGATCGCCGGTCTGCACCTGGAGCAGTGGCACCGCTGGGTGGTCACCCACCGCGCCCTGGTGCTCGCGGCGGTGCCGCCAGCCGCGGCGGTGTTGCTCTGGGTCTACTGGGCGCAGGTTCCCTCGATGGGCGGCCTCGGCGCCAGCAGCCCACTGCAGCCGATCATGGTGCTCTGGTCGGTGGCCGCGCTCGGCGCCCTGTACCTGCTCGCGGTGTGGATCGTGGAGCGCGGTTGGCCCGGGCTGCGCAACGCCTTCGGCTACCTGGCGCAGCTCTCGTTCGGGGTGTACCTGGCCCACCCGATGGTGCTGGACCTGGTGCTCGCGGTGCTGCGCCGGGCCGGGCTGATGGCGCCCTCGGTCTGGGTGTCGCTGACCGCGCTGGTGCTCACCGTGGTGTTCACCGTGGCCATCTGCAGCGCGTTGCACCGAACGCCGCTGAGTCTGCCGCTGATGGGTCGCAAGCGGCTCACCCTCAGGTCCCCGGATCGGGCCGCCGATCAGGCCGAGGCCAAGCAGCGGGGCGCGGCGCCGACCGGGGGGTCGCCCCGGCTGCGCGCCCGGCTGGCCAGCGTGCCGACCGCGGTGCTGGGGATCAGCGTGCTCGCCGTACTGGTGGTCGGCGGGGACCAGACCCCGCTCGCCGAGACCGGCAGGCCGAGCTGGGAAGAGACAGTGGTGGCCAGCGACCCGGTGTCACCCACCGACGACGGTTGCCCGGCGGGCGCGCCGGCGGTCGGGACCCCGATCGATCCTGGGACGGACTGCTCGACCAGCGGCACCGCCGTGGCGTCTTCGGCGGCCTCGGCCTCGGGCCTGCCCGGGATCTCCGGTGGCTGACTCCGGCCAGCGCGGCCCGGTACCGGCCCGATCAACCGGCACACGGATGGGCGACGTGTCCGGCGCCACGCCGTGCTGCCCGACGCCAGACGCGAGCACCTGAGACAATGGAGTTCGGGTGTGCCTTCTTCGTGCGCCCAGCTGCCCCGGGACAGCCGTCCGGAACAGCCTGACGAGAGAAATTGACGAGACACGCTGCTGTGAGCATTGATGTTGCCGATCCGCACGCTACCGCGCTGACGTTCGCCGACCTTCCGCTGGATCCCGTGCTGTTGAGCGAGGTCGCTTCGCTCGGGTACCAGCACCCCACCCCGATCCAGGCCGAGGCGATCGGACCGCTGGTGGAGGGCCACGATCTGCTGGGCCAGGCCGCCACAGGCACCGGCAAGACCGCCGCCTTCATGCTGCCGATGCTGCAGCGGTTGGCCGAGCGGCGCGCCTCCGGCGACCGGCCCACCGGCGTGTTCGGCCTGATCCTCGCGCCGACCAGGGAACTGGCCATGCAGGTCTGCACGGCGGCCACCCGGTACGGCGAGAGCATGGGCGCGCGCACCCTCGCGGTCTACGGCGGCGCTCCGATCGGCCCGCAGCTGAGCGCGCTGCGCCGAGGCGTGGATGTCGTGGTGGCCACCCCGGGCCGAGCCATCGACCTGATCAACCGGGGCGGGCTGAACCTGGCCAAGCTCGAGGTCGCGGTGCTGGACGAAGCCGACGAAATGCTCGACATGGGCTTCGTGGAAGACATCGAGACCATCCTGGACGCCACCCCGGACACCCGTCAGGTGGTGCTGTTCTCGGCGACCATGCCGCGCCGGATCGAGACGCTGGCGCAGCGCTACCTGCACAAGCCGGTGACCGTTCGGATCGCGCGGGAGGAGATCGCGGAGGGCGCCTCGCCGCTGGTCCGGCAGGCCGCCTACCTGGTGCCCCGCACGCACACCACGGCCGCGCTGGGGCGCGTGCTGGAGCTGGAGCGGCCGCGCTCGGCGATCGTGTTCTGCCGCACCAGGGCCGACGTGGACGCGGTCACCGAGACGCTGACCGCGCGCGGTCTGCGTGCCGAGGCACTGCACGGTGGGCTGGACCAGGACCAGCGTGCGCGGGTGGTGGAGCGGCTGCGCAGCGGGCGCACCGAGCTGTTGGTGGCCACCGACGTGGCCGCCCGTGGGCTGGACATCGACCTGCTCACCCACGTGGTCAACCACGACGTGCCGCAGACCCCGGAGGCCTACGTGCACCGGATCGGCCGGGTCGGCCGGGCCGGCCGGGAGGGCACCGCGATCACCCTCGTTCCGCCGTCCAAGCGGTACGCGCTGCGCAACATCGAGCGGCTCACCGGCCAGCCCATCTCGCTGGCCTCGGTGCCCTCGGTGACCGACCTGCGGTCCGCTCGGCTGGCCAGGACCCGCGCCGAGTTGGTGGCCCAGCTGGCTGGCGCCGATTCGGTCGGGGATGCCGAGTCAGAGCCCCGCGGGCTGGACGCCGCCCGTGCGGAGATCCGCGCGATGATCACCGAGCTGGCCGGCGAGTACGACCCGGCCGAGTTGGCCACCGCCGCCCTGCTGATGGTGCAGCAGCTCAACGGCGCACCCGCCGACGAGGAGGACATCCCACGGATCGACCCGGACAGCCGGCCGAGAAGCACCGTCGGCAGCGGTCCGCGTCGACTCACCAAGCCCGAGCGCGGCCCGGCCCGCACCCGCGGTGCCGGTGGGCGGCCCAAGGCGGGCACCACCCGGCTGTTTGTCGCGGCCGGGCGGGCCGCCGGGGTGCGCCCGCAGGACATCGTCGGCGCGCTGGCCAACGAGTCGCGGCTGTCCGGGAACGACATCGGCACGATCCAGATCCACGAGCGGCACGCGCTGGTCGAGGTGCCTGAGTCGGCCGCCGACGAGGTGCTGCGCGAGCTGCGTGGCTCCACCGTGCTCAAGGGCCGGCGGGCCAACGTCCGCCGGGACCGCGCCTACTGACCCCGGTGCCGGAGGGCGGTGCCGGCGAGTTGCCGGCGGACTGGGACAGCTGGCGCGACCAGGTCGCGTTGACCGGCTACGACGAGCGGTGGCGGCGGATGGCCGAGGCCGGCGTGAACCCGCACGGCGAGGCCGACCTGGTCAGCTGGTACCGGCCGGCCTCGGTGCTGGACGGCGGTTGCGGCACCGGCCGGGTGGCCATCGAGCTGGCCCGACGCGGGGTCCGGGTGCTCGGCGTGGACGCCGACCCCGACATGATCTCCGCCGCTCGCGCCAAGGCACCGTCGCTGCGCTGGCGACTTGCCGACCTGACTGAGCTGGATGCCGTCCTGGCAGCCGAGCCGGACGCGGTCGCCGCCGAGCCCGACGCGGTCGCAGCCAAGCCGGTCGCGGCCAAGCCGGGCGCGGCCAAGCCGGGCGCCGCGCCGCCGACCGAGACCGACGAGCTCGCCGCCGAGACCGATACCGGGCCGGACCGGTTCGACGTTGTGGTGCTGGCCGGCAACGTGGTGCCCTACATCGCCGCCGAATACCGGCCCGCCGCCGTGGCCGCATGCGCGCGGGCGTTGAGCGCCGGTGGCCGGCTGATCGCCGGGTTCAGCCTGCGGGCGGGCTGGCCGTCGGTGGACGACTACGACCGCTGGTGCCTCGACGCCGGCCTGGTGGCCGAGGGCCGGTTCGCCACCTGGGACCGGGATCCCTATGCCGACGGCGACTACCTGGTGGCGGTGCACCGACGGACCCCCTGAGTGCTGGGCGTTGCCATATCAATCCCTACCGCTCACAGGCATCCGCACCCCTGTTTAGCGACGATTCGACACAGTCGGAGCGACGGCCGTCGCCTGGATTGTCACTATCGCGGCCATGTCGATTCTTGCGGCTGTCGCTGGCAGCGGAAGGTCGGGCACGCACGCCCTCTTCGTCGTCGCGGGGCTGATCGCGGCCTGGTGTGTGCTCCACTATTTCTTCGGGCGGATCGTCGGTGGCAACCGAGCGAAGGGCGGAGGGCCGGGCGGCAGCGAGAAGGACATTGTCGGGGTGACGGTCTTCCTGGCCGCCGTGATCGTCGGGATCGTGGTCGCCACCCGGTAGCTCGGTCCGCCGCCACGCGGTAGCTCGGGCCGCCTCGCGTCGGCCGCGCTCATACCGGGGCGCTAGCGTTGCTGGTCGTGGTCGAGCTGGATGAGCTAATCAAGCCGGGGATGCGGATCGCCGTGGCGGACGGCACCGGTACCCCGCGCGCGCTGTTCCCCGCGCTGAACCGGGCCGCCGAACGGTACGGCGACCTGCGGCTGCTGCTGGGCTGGACGCCGGTGCCCGAGCCAGGGCTGGACGCGTCGCTGTTCGCCGACGCGCGCACGGTGATGTCCGGCTGGGGTCTGCGCACGGCGGTGGCGGACGGCACGGTGAACCCGATCCCGGCCAGGCTGTCCGCCGTACCGTCGCTGGTGCACGGCCCGCTGCGGCCGGACCTGCTGCTGGCCACCGTGGTGCGCACTCCCGACGGGTTGCGGTTCTCCTCCGAGGTGTCCTGGTTGCGGGCGGTGATCGGGGCGGGGGTGCCGGTGGCTGCTGTGGTCACCCGCACCGGGCCGCACGCCGATGCCGGCCCGCCGCTGCCCGAGGACGCGGTGACGGTGCTCGGCGAGGTCGACGACGGCCCCCGTGAGCTCAGCTTCGCCTCGCCCCGCCCGGAGCACGAGCGGATCTGCGCGCACGCCGCCTCGCTGGTCCCCGAGGGTGCCCGTTTGCAGGTCGGCCCTGGGCAGCTCGGTGCGGCGATGCTGCGGGCGGTTCAGCTGCCGGTGCGCATCGACTCCGGGCTGCTCCCCGAGGAGGTCGTCGACCTCGACGAGCGCGGCCTGCTCCTGGATCAGCCGATGGCCGCCTACCTGGTCGGCAGCCAGCGGCTGTACCGCTGGGCGCACGGCCGTCCGCTGCTGCACCCGCTTGAGGTCACCCACGACCTCGGGCGGCTGTCCAACGGCGTGCCGTTCATCGCCTTCAACACCGCGATCGAGCTGGACGTGGCCGGCCAGGTGAACGTGGAGGGCACCGAGGCGGCGGTGGTCGGCGGGATCGGTGGGCACTCCGACTACGCGGCGGCGGCCACCCGGTCCGTCGGGGGCTTGAGCATCATCGCGGTGAGCAGCACGCACAAGGGCCGGTCCACGCTGGTCCGCCGGCTCACCCGCCCGGTGAGCACCCCGTCCCAGGACGTCGACGTGGTGGTCACCGAGCGCGGCTCCGTCGACCTGCGCGGGTTGACCAGGTCCGAGCGGACCGCCGCCCTACTCGACCTGTGGGGCGAAGCCGGCGTCCAGGAGTAGCTTCGGGGTGTTAAGCAAGACTGGACGGTTCCGTCTTGTCGGGCCGGCGATGGGTCAGCTGGCCAGGTCGGGGTCGGTTAGCGCCGCCGTGGCCATTCGGCGGAGCAGGCCGGCGGCCTGGTCCGGCTCGGCCCTCGGCGCACTGTGCGGGGTGGAGTTCAGCAGGCCGAACACCCCGTGCGCGGCGACCCTGGCGGCCTCCGCGGACAGGGCCGGGCGCAGCCGGACCAGTGCGTCCACCCAGATCTCCACGTAGGCCCGCTGCAGGGCCCGCACCTGGCGACGGTCCTCGGTCGACAGGTTGGCGAGATCCCGATCCTGGACGGTGATCAGTTCGGGTTCGCGGAGGGAGAAGTCCAGCTGGAAGTCGACCAGGGCGGCGAGCAGCTCGGCCGGTTGGCCGATCTGGGAGGCCAGCGCGGTCCCGCCGGCCAGCAGCCGTTCGCTCACTCCGATGAGCATGCGTGCGAGCAGGGCCTCTTTGCTGGAAAAATGCCGGTAGAGCGCCGGGCCGCTGATGCCGACGGCGGCGCCGAGCTCGACAATGCTCACCCCGTGGAAGCCGTGCCGGGCGAACAGCTGGGCCGCCTCGTGAAGGATCTGCGCCTTCCGGGATGTGTCCGGCGGTGTCGTCGGGGGTGTCGGCAGGGCCACCATGCGGCCACAGTAGCGAACGCTGGCGCTCCATGTTAATGAGCGCTAACCTCGTTAACGAACGCTAACGTCAGGAGCACCTCACGATGGAAGCGCCTCCGTTGACCAGTGCCGTCGACCCGGCGAGCGCTGCCTTCGAACGCAATGAGGCCTCTCACCGCAAGCTGGTCGCCGAATTGGCGGACCGGCTGGCCAGCGCCCGGTTGGGTGGTCCGGAGCGCGCCCGCACCCGGCACACAGACCGGGGCAAGCTGCTGCCCCGCGACCGGGTGGACGCACTGGTCGACCCGTCCAGCCCGTTCCTGGAGCTCTCCCCGCTGGCCGCGTCCGGCATGTATGGCGCTGACGGCGCAGACGCCCCAGGCGCCGGGATCATCACCGGTGTCGGGCGGGTGGCCGGCCGGGAGTGCGTGATCGTGGCCAACGACGCCACCGTCAAGGGCGGCACGTACTACCCGATGACGGTGAAGAAGCACCTGCGCGCGCAGGAGGTGGCGCTGCACAACCACTTGCCGTGCATCTACCTGGTCGACTCCGGCGGCGCGTTCCTGCCCGAGCAGGACGACGTCTTCCCGGACCGCGAGCATTTCGGCCGGATCTTCTTCAACCAGGCAACGATGTCGTCTCGCGGGATACCCCAGATCGCCGCGGTACTGGGCAGTTGCACCGCCGGCGGCGCCTACGTGCCGGCGATGAGCGACCAAGCTGTGATCGTCCGCAACCAGGGCACCATCTTCCTGGGCGGCCCGCCGCTGGTGAAGGCGGCGACCGGCGAGGAGGTCACCGCTGAGGAGCTGGGCGGCGGCGACCTGCACTCCCGCATCTCGGGGGTCACCGACCACCTGGCCGACGACGACGCGCACGCGCTGCAGATCGTCCGCTCCATCGTCTCCACCCTGGGCCCGCGCACCCCGGTTCCGTGGGAGCGGGCGCCGACCGTGGCCCCGGCGGTCGATGAGAAGCAGCTCTACGGCGCGGTCCCCACCGACTCGCGGATCAGCTACGACGTGCGCGAGGTGATCGCCCGGGTGGTCGACGGCAGCGTGTTCGCCGAGTTCAAGGCCGAGTACGGCCCGACCCTGGTCACCGGCTTCGCGCACATTCACGGCCACCCGGTCGGCATCGTGGCCAACAACGGCGTGCTGTTCTCCGAGTCGGCGATGAAGGGTGCGCACTTCATCGAGCTGTGCGATCAGCGCGCGATCCCGCTGGTGTACCTGCAGAACATCACCGGGTTCATGGTCGGCCGGGAGTACGAGGCCGGCGGCATCGCCAAGCACGGCGCCAAGCTGGTCACCGCGACGGCGTGCGCCCGGGTGCCCAAGTTCACCGTGGTGATCGGCGGCTCGTTCGGCGCCGGCAACTACGCGATGTGCGGGCGGGCGTACTCACCGCGGTTCTTGTGGATGTGGCCGAACGCCCGGATCTCGGTGATGGGCGGGGAGCAGGCGGCCACCGTGTTGTCCATGGTGCGTCGCGGGGACGATCCGGTCCCGGAGGACGAGTTCAAGGCCGGCATCCGCGACCAGTACGAGCGGCAGGGCAATCCGTACTACTCCACCGCCCGGCTCTGGGACGACGGCGTGATCGACCCGGCGGACACCCGCACCGTGCTCGGGCTCGCGTTGTCAGCGGCGGCCAACGCCCCGCTGGAGCCGGTCCGCTACGGCGTCTTCCGGATGTGACCGCCGTGCAAGAAAAGCCCTGCTCAGAGCCCGTGAGTGGTATTGGTCGCTATAGCGACCAATACCACTCACGGCCCTTGACCTGCACAAACGGGAGAGGCGTGCCGTGTTTGACACTGTGCTGATCGCCAACCGGGGGGAGATCGCCGTCCGGGTCATCCGCACGTTGCGGGCGCTCGGGGTGCGCAGCGTGGCGGTGTTCAGCGACGCGGACGCCGGCGCCCGGCACGTCGCGGAGGCCGACGTGGCCGTGCACATCGGGCCGACCCCGGCCAACCAGAGCTACCTGAACATCCGCGCCGTGGTGGACGCCGCCGTGCGCACCCGGGCGCGGGCCGTGCACCCCGGCTACGGGTTCCTGTCGGAGAACGCGGCGTTCGCCCGGGCGTGCGCCGACGCCGGGCTGGTGTTCATCGGGCCGCCGGTGGCCGCGATCGAGGCGATGGGCGACAAGATCCGAGCCAAGGCCACCGTCGCGGCGGCCGGTGTGCCGGTGGTTCCCGGCGGCGGGGAACCCGGCCTGTCCGACGAACGGCTAGCGGAGATCGCGCGGGAGATCGGCTTCCCGGTGCTGCTCAAGCCGTCCGCCGGCGGGGGTGGCAAGGGTATGCGGCTGGTCACCGAGGACGGCCAGCTGCACGACGCGATCGCCGGTGCCCGCCGGGAGGCGCGCGGTAGCTTCGGCGACGACACGCTGCTGGTGGAGCGGTTCATCACCGACCCACGCCACATCGAGATCCAGGTACTGGCCGACCAGCACGGCACCGTGTTGCACCTCGGCGAACGGGAGTGCAGCCTGCAGCGCCGACACCAGAAGATCATCGAGGAGGCGCCCTCGCCGCTGCTCACCGGCGCGCAGCGGGCCGCGATGGGCGCCGCGGCGGTGGAGGCGGCCCGCGCGGTCGGTTACACCGGCGCTGGAACCGTCGAGTTCATCGTCAACGGCTCCGACGCCGACGAGCACTTCTTCATGGAGATGAACACCCGGCTGCAGGTGGAACACCCGGTCACCGAGATGATCACCGGGCTGGACCTGGTGGAGCTGCAGCTGCGGGTGGCCGCCGGCGAGCCGCTGGCGCATCGACAACAAGACATCCGGCTGGACGGCCACGCGGTGGAGGCCAGGATCTACGCCGAGGACCCCGCCCGCGGCTTCCTGCCCACCGGCGGCCGGGTGCTCACCCTGCACGAACCGTCCGGCCCGGGCATCCGCGTGGACTCAGGTCTGCGGCCGAACCTGGAGATCGGCGGCGCGTACGACCCGATGCTGGCCAAGGTGATTGCGCACGGCCCGGACCGGGAAACCGCGCTGCGCCGCCTCGACGGCGCCCTGGTGGACACCGCCGTCCTCGGCGTCCCCACCAACGTGGCGTTCCTGCGCGCGCTGCTGCGCCATCCCGACGTGGTGGCCGGCAGGCTGGACACCGGGCTGGTCGAGCGGGCGCTGGACGACCTGGTCGAGGGCACCATCCCCGATCCGGTGTACGTGGTAGCCGCTCTGCAGCGGGTGCTGGAGTTGGAACCAGCCGGGCCGGTGACCGATCCGTGGGACATTCCGGGTGGCTGGCGCTTCGGCGAACCGGCGTGGAGCACCTGGCGCTTCGAGCTGTCCGGGCACGAGCCGGTGGACGTGCGGGTGCGCGGTCGGGCGAGCGCCGCCGAGGTGTCGGTGGGCGGCGGCGAGCCGACGGCCTGCGCGCTGCGCCATGACGACGGGGCGGACGGCGCCGAGCTGGTGCTCAGCTACTCCGGCGCCACCCAGCGCTACACCACGGCCGGGACCAACGGGCGCCGCTGGCTGGGCCGGCGCGGGCGCAGTTGGGTGCTCGCCGAGACCGGTCGGCTGGCCGCCGCCCGCTCGGACACCGGCGGGGCCGCCGGCGGCACGCTGCGCAGCCCGATGCCCGGGACCGTGCTAGCCGTCGCGGTGGCGGACGGCGACACGGTGAGCGCCGGCCAGCCGCTGCTGGTGATCGAGGCGATGAAGATGGAGCACACCATCGCCGCCCCCACCGACGGCGTGATCGCCGAGCTGGCGGTTCGCGAGGGCAGCCAGGTCGCCGTCGATGCACCGCTGGTCACAGTCGTCCCACCGTCGACCCCAGAAGCGTCGGGAGCGTCGTAATGATCGACCACAGGTTGTCCGAGGACTACCAGGACCTGCGCAAGACCGTCGAGGAGTTCGCCCGCGAGCAGGTCGCTCCGGTGATCGGCGAGTTCTACCGGCGCGAGGAGTTTCCGTACCAGCTGGCCGCCCAGATGGGCCGGATGGGGCTGTTCGGGTTGCCGTTCCCCGAGGACTACGGCGGCATGGGCGGTGACTATTTCGCGCTCTGCCTGGCCCTGGAGGAGCTGGCTCGGGTGGATTCCTCGGTAGCGATCACCCTGGAGGCCGGGGTCTCCCTGGGCGCCATGCCGATCTACCGGTTCGGCACCGAGGAGCAGAAGCGGGAGTGGCTGCCCGAGCTGTGCGCCGGGACCAAGCTGGCCGGGTTCGGGCTGACCGAGCCGGGCGGCGGTTCGGACGCCGGCGCCACCCGCACCACCGCGGTGCTGTCAGACGAGGGGGACGAGTGGGTCATCAACGGGTCCAAGTCGTTCATCACCAACTCCGGCACGGACATCACCTCGGCGGTCACCGTGACCGCGGTGACCGGAACCAGCGGTAATCGCAAGGAGATCTCGGCGATCATCGTGCCGTCCGGCACCCCAGGGTTCACCGTGGCGCCAAAGTACTCCAAGGTCGGCTGGAACGCCTCGGACACCCACGAGCTGTCCTTCGACGACTGCCGGGTGCCGGCGGCGAATCTGCTCGGCGAGCGCGGCAAGGGCTACGCCCAGTTCCTGCGCATCCTGGACGAGGGGCGGATCGCCATCGCCGCGGTGTCCGTCGGGCTGGCCCAGGGCTGCGTGGACGAGTGCCTGCGCTACATCCGGCAGCGGGAGGCGTTCGGCCACACCATCGGCACGTACCAGTCCGTCCAGTTCAAGATGGCCGACATGGAGGTCCGCGCACACACCGCCCGGCTGGCCTACTACCACGCAGCCAGCAAGCTGCTGCGCGGCGAGCCGTTCAAGAAGGACGCCGCGATCGCCAAGCTGGTCGCCTCGAACGCGGCGATGGACAACGCGCGGGACGCCACACAGATCTTCGGCGGCTACGGGTTCATGAACGAGTTCCCGGTCGGCCGGTTCTACCGGGACGCCAAGATCCTGGAAATCGGCGAGGGCACGTCCGAGGTGCAGCGCATGCTCATCGCTCGCGAGATCGGCGCCACCGGCTGACCCGAGAGTGGGCGATGAGTTATCCGGCTCGGCCGGGTCAGTACCAGCAAGGAGACCCGGACCGCGCGGAGGAGTGAAGATTGATGAGCCTGCCCCAGGCCGTGTCGAGGGACGACTGGTTGACTGCTCGGACGGCGCTGCTGGCCAGGGAGAAGGAGCTGACCCGCGCCCGGGACACGTTGAACGCCGACCGCCGCCGGTTGCCGATGGTGCTGGTGGACAAGGAGTACGTGTTCGACGGGCCGAGCGGCAAGGCCAGCCTGCTGGATGTTTTCGGTGGCCGCCGGCAGCTGATGGTCGTGCACTTCATGTTTGCCCCGGAGTGGACCGACGGTTGCTCGAGCTGCTCCGCCGATGCGGACGAGCGTGCCCCCGGCCTCTACCGGCACCTGGCCAAGCGGGATACCGCCCTGGTGCACGTCTCCCGGGCGCCGCTGGCCAAGATCGAGGACTACAAGCGGCGCAAGGGTTGGATGTTCGCGTGGTACTCGTCGTTCGGCGGCGATTTCAACCAGGACTACGGCGTGACGGTGGCCGACGAGGTCGGCGGCCTGGCCGAGGCGCCCGGGGTGAGCTGCTTCCTGCGGGACGGCGACAGCGTCTTCCACACCTACTCCACCTCCGCCAGGGGCACTGAGCAGCTCGGTGGCGCCTACTACTACCTGGACCTCACCGCGCTGGGTCGGCAGGAGGAGTGGGAGGAGCCGAAGGGCCGCGTCGAGTTCGCCCGTGCCGCTGTGCCCGATTTCTCCAGCTAGGGCGCTCGGCCGGAGTTTTTTTCCGCCGGACCGATTCGATGTCCGGTCTGGCCGAGTCAGTACGACCAACGGGTACCGAGAGGGAAGGAGAACCCTGTGAGTTTGCCCCAGGTCGTATCGAGGGAAGAGTGGTTGGCCGCCCGCACCGCGCTGCTGGCCAAGGAGAAGGAGTTGACCCGCGTCCGGGACGGGCTGAACGCCGAGCGACGGCGACTGCCGATGGTGCGCGTGGAGAAGGACTACGTGTTCGAGGGCCCGGACGGCAAAGCCAGCCTGCTGGACCTGTTCGGTGGCCGACGCCAGCTGATGGTGGGCCACTTCATGTTCGACCCGGAGTGGACCGACGGGTGCTCGAGCTGCTCGGCCGGCGCTGACGAGCTCTCCCCAGGGCTCTTCAAGCACTTGGCGATCAGGGACACCGCGCTGGTGCACGTGTCCCGCGCACCGCTGGCCAAGATCGAGGACTACAAGCGGCGGAAGGGCTGGACGTTCCCCTGGTACTCCTCCTACGGCAGCGACTTCAACTACGACTACGCGGTCACCATGGACGAGTCGGTGGCTCCGGTGATCTACAACTACAAGACCCTCGAGCAGCACCGCGAAGGCGGCACCGACTACTACTTCAGCGGGCCGCAGCCGTCCGAGCAGCCGGGTTTGAGCTGTTTCCTGCGGGACGGTGACGCCATCTTCCACACGTACTCCACCTACGGCCGGGGCGGCGAGCAGACCGGCGGCTCGTACTACTACCTGGACCTGACCGC
>DASWST010000266.1:0-50239 GCA_036402515.1 Pseudonocardia sp. | reverse complement strand
ACATTGTCGCAGCGGGATCCGACAGTTTCCGAAGCTCACGAAGCTGGGCACGCAATATTTCAACGAATTTTTTTGGACACCTCACCAGCCGTCCCCGACCAGGGCCCTCACCCCACAGACACAAGGCGGAAGCCAGACTGTGGTGCCTGACCGCTGTCCCGTCCAGAGCATCTTTTCGAAATGACCAGCAACCCTGGCCGACCGAGATCTTCGGACAATGGGGACACGTGTCAGTTGTCTCGCTCCGCTGGTTCGGTGACGTGACGGTCGGGCGCATTCGCCGGGCCGGCCTCGCCGCGGGCGGCGGATCCAGTCCCCGGTGGGGTCGGGGCGACGACCGCTCCGTTGGGCTTCTGTGGCTGGCCGGTCAGCCGGTTGAGCGGGTAGGGCAGGGGCTCAAGCGGGTGGCGGCGGATCTGGACGATCTGGTAAATGATCAGAGCGATCAGTAGTGCCGTCAGCGCGACCGAGCCGCCCAAGGTTCCCCAGCCCAGGCCGCCCTCGTCGGTCGGTTTGGTCAGCGAGTCACCCCCGGCCGCTCCCAACGGGCGGGTCAGGATGAACGCGAGCCAGAACAGCAGCGTGCCGTTGATGTTGGTCAGGTAGTGCGCGGCCACGATCGCCAACATGATCCCGGCGATGACGAAGAAGGCGTTGCGGAACCCCAGGCCGGTGTCATCGGAGAGCCAGTCACCGCTGGAGGTGCCGAGGGTGTTCGAGACCAAGATCGCAATCCAGTACAGGATCTCGCCCTTGCGGCTGGCGATGTTCTCCACGTCGTACGTCTGCCCGGTGCGCCACCACACCAGGAAAACAATCACCAGGAGGCTGGTGAGGATGACCGCGCCCCATGCGTAACCGACCCCATTTTGGGCGCTCCCGTGACCGACCCCCCGGTTGGAGAGGTCCGAGATCTCCGTGCCCACCATGCTGGTGCCCAGGACGACCGCCCAGAACAGGGGCGCATGGAATCGCTTGGCGTTGACTTGGGAGACCAGGACGACCAGGAAAAACACGAGGAAGATCAGCGCGGTGGCGACGTAGCCGACCTGGAGGGTGATGCCGAACAAGTCTCCAGCGGTCTCGCCCAACGTAACCGCGACTATTTTCAAGATCCAGAACAGCAACGTTACATGCGGGAGCTTGCGCAGCACATAGCCGGCCGGATGATCCGGAGCAGCCGGGCCGGCCGACCCGGGCACTATGGAAGACATGGGCTCTCCAATAGAGGTTGATGCCGCACGTGGGTGGGCACGAAGCACCGCGAAATTCGTATCGCGCTCTCTATTCATCGCTCATTGGTGCGTGCCTGCGTGCCGAGTCGGTGATTCACCGGCCCGGCAGACCCGGCCGACCCGATTGCCGAGTCAGGACTCCGAGCTTTGTTCGTGATCGTACTGACCGCGTTGTTGAGCCGGCGAGGAGCCCCCCACCATTCCTATCAGGCTCCGGGTGCACGCTCATCTGCGGAAATCAGTGCGAAGGAACGATCACACCGGCGCTGACCAGGCGAGACAACTTCTTGAGCAGCTCTGGGTGTAATCAACCCGGTGGAGTGAGTCATCCCGGCACCCGAGCGTAAGTTGTCTAGGCTAGCTCAGGATATGTTGGATGAATGCATACCGTCCGTTAACTACCAGCTAACTTTGAGGCGAGTACGCCCTGGCGTTCCAGCCGTCGATGACCGGTAGTCTTGCCGACAGCGCCGGCCCGGAGTCATGGCCCGGGCACACCGCCCCTATGGGGTTGCGTTGGTCTCGCCGGATGTTCTCGCCCAGCACTGGTCAAAGCGGTAACCGCCAGCGCGAATGCTAGCAGCGCAAACAGCGGCTGTGCCGCGCTGGGCAGAATCAGGGTAAGCATGCAGGAGAAAGTGACGAATAGGCAGTAGACGTCGTCCATCGCCCGGCCTCCTCGAGAGACCGCCGAGGGCGCGGGACGCGCAACCGCGGCTCTCCCGCCCGCATTGTGATACCGCTCGCCTACCGCTGAACAGCGCCGATTCGGTGATGTCGCCGTATTGAGTTGTCGGCCCCGCTGCGCCGGTCAGGCGGCCAGGTTGGCGTAGCGGCCGTTGCCCGCGACCAAGCTGGTGTGGGTACCCGACTCGATCGCCCGCCCGTGGTCGATCACCACGATCTGGTCGGCGTCGCGCACGGTGGAGAGTCGGTGCGCAATGGTGATGGTCGTGCGGCCGTCGGCGAGCGCGTCGAAAGCCCGCTGTACGGCCCGCTCGGTCTCGGTGTCCAGTGCGCTGGTCGCCTCGTCGAGCACCAGCACCTTCGGGTCGCGCAGCAGGGTCCGGGCGATGGCGATGCGCTGTTTCTCCCCGCCGGAGAAGCGGTGACCGCGCGATCCGACCACGGTGTCGTACCCGTCGGGGAGTCCCGCGATAAGGTCGTGGACCTGTGCCGCCCGCGCCGCGTTCTCGATCTCGGCGTCGGTTGCCTCGGGCTTGGCATAGCGCAGGTTCTCCCGCACCGTGGTGTGCAGCAGGTAGGTCTCCTGGCTCACCACGCCGACCACCGAGGCGAGATCGGTCAGCCGCATATCGCGCAGGTCGATGCCGTCGATGGTGACGCGGCCACCGGCCGGATCGTAGAGTCGCGCGGCGAGCGCGGCGATCGTGCTCTTGCCCGAGCCAGTTTCGCCTACCAGGGCCAGCGTCGTACCGGGAGGCACGTCCAGGCTGATGCCGGCCACCGCCGCGGAATCGGATCCGGAGTAAGCAAAGGTCACGTCCTCGAAGCGAACGTGCCCGTCCATCCGCGCCGGATCGATCTCGACCGGATGCGCCGGGTCGTCGACCTCGACGGCCAGGTCCAGGTACTCGAAGATCCGCGCGAACAGGGCCAGCGAGCTGACCAGCGAAACGCCGACGTTCAGCAGGCCGGTGAGCGGGCGAAACAGCCCGTTCTGCAATGTTGTGAAGGCGATCAGGGTGCCGATCGTCATGGCCCCGGCCGTCATCGGCAGGCCGGCGCTGAGGTAGATGACCGCCGGGATCGCGGCGAAGATGACGCTGGTCGACGCCATCCGCCAGCGACCGGCCAGCTGCGAGCGCAGCTCCAAATCGATCAGCCGGGCCGAGGAGGCGGTGAAGCGGTCGACCAGAGCCTGTCCGGCGCCCATTGCCTTGCTGAGCTGGATCCCGCTGATCGACAGCCCCTCCTCGACTGTGACGTTCAGATCGGCCAGTTCGCGCTGCTGCTGGGTGGTGATGGCACGGCGCATCCTGGCCACCCGGCGGGTCAGGTAGATGGACGGCGGCATCACCACCAGCGAAATGAGCGTGAGCTTCCAGGACAGCGCGATCATGGCGGCCACGGTGGCCACCGCGGTGGTCAGGTTCGACGCCACGGAGGTTGCGGTGGAGGTGACCACGGATTGCATGCCGCCGATGTCGTTGGTGATCCGCGACTGCACCTCGCCGGTGCGGGTGCGGGTGAAGAACGCGATCGACTGGCGTTGCAGGTGGGCGAAGACGTCGGTGCGCAGCCGGTGCATGACCTGCTGGCCAATCTTGGTGCTGATCCAGGTCTGGATGACGCCGAAGGCGGAGGTCACAGCGGCAACAGCGACCATGCCGGCGGTCAACCAGGCCAGCAGTGCGAGGTTCCGGTCCGGCAACGCGGTGTCGATCACCGCGCGGAGCAGGAACGGTGAGGCCATTGCCACCACGGAGGAGGCGACGATGACTGCGGTGACCACGACGAGTGACCAGCGGTAGGGCGTGAAGAGCTGGCCGATGCGGCGCAGCGACACGTCTCGAGCCTGCGCCTTCTCGGCGGCGGTAATCGGTCTGCGGCCGCCGGAACGGCTGGGCCGGTTCTGGGTATCGGATTCCAAGGGTGTTCCCCATTTCTATCGGGACGTTCTGGACGAGTGGCGCGGCTCGGCGAGCCAAGTGCGCGCTCCAGTGCTGAGGTTACCTCAACATGAGGCTCCAACACGAATTTCTGGTAATTTGTTCCGATGTCCCGCGGCGACCAGGACGAGACGCTGCCCGAGGCGTTCTGGGCGGTCGCGCGGCAGTTGCGACAGATGTCCAGGGAGACGCTCGCACCCTTGGGCATCACGCCGTCGCAGTCCCGTGCGGTGATGACCTTGCTGCGGCACGGCACGGTGCGGCTGAGCCAACTGTCCGAGCATCTGCGGATCGCGGCCCGCTCCGCCACTGAGGTTGTGGACGGTCTGCAGGATCGCGGATTGGTCGAGCGGCTGCCCGACCCGCACGACCGGCGTGCCACCCTGGTCCGGCTGACCGATCAGGGCGCCGAGCTCGGCGCCGCGATCCGCGCCGCCCGCGCGGCCGAGGCCGAAGGCTTCTTCAGCAAGATCAGCGAGTCCGACCGGGCGGAGCTGGCCCGCATCCTGCGTCAACTCCGCAACTGACGCCGGACCTCGGCAGGGGGGACACCTTCTCAACCTTGGGCGGTGGGGCGGACGATGATCTCGCTTACGTCAACTTCGGCTGGCTGCTCGATTGCGAATGCGATGGCGTGCGCGATCACATTGGGGTCCATGGCGAACTTGTCCCGGGACTCGGTGAGAAGGGCTTTCACCTGCGGGTTCGTCACACCTTCGGTGAAGTCGGTCCGGGTGAAGCCCGGCGAGATGATCGTCACGCGCAGCGTGTCGCCGGCCTCCTGGCGCAGGCCCTCGGAGATGGCGCGCACTGCGCTCTTCGTTCCGGCGTAGACCGACTGGTTGGGCACGATGCGGTGCGCCGCGGTCGACGCGGTGTTGACGAACTGCCCGAAACCCTGCGTGCGGAAGATGGGCAGCGCGGCGGCGATGCCGTACAGGACACCTTTGAGGTTGACATCGATCATCTGTTCCCAGTCCTCGACGCGCAGGTCGTCGAGAGGGGAGATCGGACCGACACCGGCGTTGTTGACGAGCACGTCGAGGCCGCCGTACCGCTCATGCGCCAACTCGACGAGGCCGGCCAGGTCGGCGCGCCGTGTCACATCCGTGCGTGCGTAGGCGACCTCGCCACCTTCGGCCTCGATTCGGCCCGCTAGCGCCCGGAGGCGATCCAATCGGCGCGCCCCGAGGACAACCTTCGCGCCGCGTAGGGCGAGCAGCAGGGCTGTCGCCTCACCTATTCCACTGCTTGCCCCCGTGATTGCCACGACCTTGCCTTCGATTCCTGTCATGGCCGCAGCCTATGAGTGCTCACTCGGCGGATCCATGACATAGGATCCGAGATTCTTGCGCGATACTCTGAAGCGTGGATCCACTCTCTCGTGTCCTCGAGCTGCTCACCGTGCGGAGCGCGGTCTCGTCTCGACTCGAGGCCGGCGGGACCTGGGCGCTGTCCTTCCCCGGCGTCGCCCACGTCAAGTTCGGCGCGATTCACCAGGGCGAGGCCTGGTTGCGCGCCGGCGCGGCCGGGCCTGAGCAGCACCTGCGGGCAGGCGACTGCTTCGTGCTGGCCACAGGCGGCGGATACGCGGTCGCGAGTGCCCCTGGCCTTGAGCCGGTGGACGGGCTACCGGCGTTCCGCGCCGCGACCGACGGCGTGGCCCGCTTCGGCACCGCGGACGAGGTGGTGATGACCGGTGGGCGGTTCGTGTTCGACGACAAGAGCGCTCGCCTGCTCCTCGACGTCCTGCCCCCACTGCTGGTCGTTGGCGGCGGCGAGGAGCACGCCGCCCCGCTCCGCGCCGCGCTCGAGCTCTTCGCGCACGAGACCGCGAGACCGCGACTGGGCGGCGCGCTGGTGACCGAGCGCCTCGGACAGGTCGTTTTCGTCGAAGCTCTGCGGGCCGCGGTCGAGTACCGGAGTGTCCGGGGCTGGCTGGCCGCGCTTTCCGACGACCGGATCGGCACCGTGCTGCACCACATGCACTCCGACCCGGCGCGTCGCTGGACGGTTCCCGAACTCGCCGGCTCCGTGCACATGTCCCGCTCGGCGTTCGCGGACCGATTCCGCTCGCTGGTCGGTACGTCCCCACTCGATCACCTGCTCCACCTTCGGATGCACGTCGCCGGCCGCGAGCTCCACCGCGGCAGCGCCACTGTCTCCGCGATCGGCGCGGCGCTGGGCTACACCTCTGACGCCGCGTTCTCCAACGCCTTCAAGCGCGTGATGGGCACCTCTCCGAGCGCCTGGAGAACTCGCGACGAGCGGGCTGCGACCGCCGCCGACGAGACCGACGCGGCCGTGAGCACCGCATGGGTCGCGGCCCCCGTTTGACGGGTGCACCCCGACCCTCGACCGAATCGGTCGGCACGTTGGGAAAGATGCACGTCTCGTCGCCGTCGGCCGTGGCCACGAGAGCCCTTGCGGCGACCGCGATCACGACGAGTTCCGGCGACGTGGCTGGTTATTTCGCCGAAGTAGGTCAGAATCGGTGTACGTGGCGAGTATTGAGAGCCGGTTCGCGCTCAGGTCAGGTACGGCTCGTGGACGTCGGCGGGCCCTGGCGGTGGCTGCGGCGGTGTTCGCCGGCGTCGGGTTGGCTGTTCAAGCACGATTGAACGGCGAGCTCGGTGCTCGGGTGGGCGATGGTGTCGCGGCCTCGTTGGCCACCACAGCCCTCGGCCTGGTCGTGCTGCTGGCGGTCGTGCTCGGGCTGCCAGCCGGGCGCCGTGGGCTCCGTCTGGTGGGCTCGGCGTTGCGGACTGGCGGGTTGCGGTGGTGGCACTGCTGCGGCGGGGTCAGCGGCGCGTTGTTCGTGGCCAGTCAGGGGATCAGCGTCGGCGCCCTGGGGGTCGCGGTGTTCACCGTGTCCATCGTCGGGGGTACCGCGCTGGGCAGCCTTGCCGCCGATGGGTGGGGGCTGGGACCGAGTGGACAACACCCGGTCAGCCCTGTGCGGATCGGCGGCGCCTTGGTCTGCGTCGCGGCGGTCGTGATCGCCGGCCACGACCGGCTGGGTGGCCAGGGCACGCTGGTTTTCGTTGCGCTGCCGCTCATCGCCGGTATCGCGGTGGCTGTGCAGTCCGCGCTGAATGGCCGAGTTGGCGCGGCCGCCCGGTCGGCGTGGCCGGCCACGCTGGTCAACTTCGTGGTCGCCACGCTGACGTTGGCGATCGTGTTGCTGATCGAGCTGGTCGTCCGCGGCGCGCCGAGTGGAAGTCTCCCCGCCACACCGTGGCTCTACGCCGCCGGCTTGATCGGCATCGGCGTGATCGCGGTTGCCGCGCTGGTGGTCCGTCACGTCGGGGTGCTGGTCTTCGGCCTGGCCAGCGTGGCCGGCCAGCTGCTGGGCGCGTTGGCCCTCGACGCGTCGACCGCCGATCACCAACCCTCAGCGGCCACCTGGATCGGAGCAATGCTCACCCTTGCCGCGGTGGTCCTGGTGGCCCGTGCCCGCGCCACGCCGGCTTCCGCGCCCCGGTAGACCCGCGCGCACCCCGACGCACGTGATCGAGTTGGCCCACCGGGTCCAACGCCCGCGCGTCGGTTCGACCCTCCGGGGTGTCACGACGCTCCCACTCGGCGGCGAAGGGTCGTAGCGTCAGAACGACGCCGATCCCCGCGGAGGTACCCGATGATCCTGGTGACCGGGGCGACCGGGCTCGTCGGCCACCACCTCCTCGAGGAGCTCGCCGATCTCGGTGCGCCGGCCACCGGCCTGGTCCGCGTCGAGGCACGCGGGCTGGGCCTGCCGGGCGGCGCCGGCTACCTGGTGGGCAACCTGGACGACCCGGGACCGCCCGACGTCCTGCGCGGGTTCGACCGGGTTTTCCTGCTCAGCCCGATGCACGAGGGGCAGGCCGAGCTGGAGATCGCCTTCGTCGACTCGCTGATCTCCGCCGGGCACCGCCCGCACGTGGTGAAGCTCGCCGCCGACGGATTCCAGGACCCCGACTGCGAGGTGCGCTTCATGCACAGCCACCGCCTGGTCGCCCGGCACCTGGACGCCATCCACATCCCCGTCACCTACATCGCGCCGAACCTCTACATGGAGAACCTGCTGGCACTGGCCGACGAGATGCGCGACCGCGGGCTGCTGGCGGTCCCCGGGGGCTGGGCCCAGGTCGGTTTCGTCGCGACCAGCGACGTGGCCGCGGTCGCGGCGCGGGCGCTCGTCGCCGACCCGGAAGAGCACCTGGATCAGGTGCACGTCGTGACCGGCCCGGAGGCGCTCAGCTACGCCGACGTTGCCGCGCGCGTCTCGGCGGTGTTCGCGCGAGAGGTGGGCTACCACGACCAGTCCTTGGCGGAGGCTCGTACCGCGATGCGCGTTCGGGGCCTCGCCCCCTGGGTGCTGGACGGGATGCTCGAGCTGCACGAATGGGCGCGCCACGGCGGCTGTGCGACGGTCACCGGCACCGTGCGCCAGCTGACCGGGCGCGAGCCGCGGCCTTTCCAGGACTGGCTCGAGGAGCTGCGGGGCGCGTTCGTCGGCCGCCCACAGGAGCTCTCACCGCCGCGCTTCTGACCGCGATCGACGGCGTTACGACCGTGGGATCGGCGCGACCGCGACCGTTCCCGCGTCGCGCCGAGTCTTCTCGGTCGCGGTGTCCATTGCGGCTAGCGGGTGGTAGGTCAGGTGGGCGGGATCGAGGCCGAGATGTCGTGCGTCAGCGGAGTCGAGGAGTTCGAGCGCTTGCTTGCTGGCCAACAGAGCACCTCCCCGGGCGCATTGTTGGATCCGGGCGCACTCGTTGACTTCGTCCCCGAGGGCGGTGACCTCGAGTCGGCCGCCGGGTACCAGTTGCCCGAGATAGACGCCTGGGCCCCAGTGCACACCGGAGTTGATCTGGAGCTCCTGTTCGGTCGGCAGGTTGAGCGAGCTCGCTTGGTCGCCGGCGTACGCGCGCAGCCGCTGAGCGATCTCAAGGCACCCGGCGACGGCCGCGGAGGGTCCGCCCACGTCCTGGGCCAGCACAAACGCGGTCCATCCGTCGCCAGCGTGCTTGCCGACAATGCCACCGTGCTCGGCCACCAGCGCGTCAAAGCCGGCAGTCAACTCACGGATCAGACCGAAGTACGCCGCGGTGGGCAGCGTCCTGGATAGCTCCCCGGAGGCCTGCAGGTCGGCGAACAGAATCGCCGTGGCCCTGCGCTCGGGGTGGATCAGCCGGGCCATCCGTTCGTACATCGCCGCATCACCTCGCCCGAGCAAGGCGACCAGGCTGGGTCGCAGTTCCAGGTACATCAGAACCATGGTGCCGATGAGTTGCCCGGTCTGGTCGCGCAGGCTGGTGGCGACGAAATCGATCGGGAACGGCGGAAGTCCCGGTTGCACGTAGTCGATGGAACCGGTTCGCACCGGTGGCGGCTCAACCGGCTCGACGCCCGCGAACAAGTCCGCGACCTCGGCTGGCAGTGCCTCGCGCGCGTCCGAGGGCAGCCCCTCAGTGCCCAGATAGGGCAACACGATCTCCCGCGCCAGTCGCAGCCGGCTCTCCGGTGTGACCGCGTTCCGCCACGCCGACTCGAGGCCGAGGGCGACGATGTGGCGGCCGATACCGAGCGGTGCGTCGTCGCCGGCTCCGAGGAAGCCGCGCAGTTCCGGTGAAACCCACGCCAGCCGATACTCGCGGTCGAGCAAGAAGCAAACCCTCCCGGTGCCCTCCGAGAGCCGCTCAACGACCTGGCTCAAGCGCGGATCCATGCCGGTAGTGTCCCGGTCTTTCCGGGGCGCCACGGGGTCGGCTGGGAGTGTCGTCAAAGTTCGCCGGTGGGCGGCAACTCGAGTTCCATGAACACCAGCCACTGCTTCATGTCTGGCGGCAGATCGTAATAGGGTGCGCCGACTCGGAACCCCACCCGCTGGTAGAGCCGTTGCGCTTCGTGCTGGCGGACGCTCGTGTCGAGCCGCATTACCCGGTATCCGATCGTCGTCGCCTCACGGATCACCGCCTCGGCCAGCGCCTGGCCGATCCCTTTCCGGTGAAATTCGGGGTAGATGAACATCCGCTTCATCTCACAGGCGCCTCCGGCCAGCGCGCGGAGGGCGACGCAGCCGGCCGGTCGACCAAGGTGCGTCGCCAGGAGGAGCCGGCCGCCGGGAGGCGCGTACTGCCCGGGAAGATCGGCCAGTTCCGCCTCAAAGGCCGAGGCATCGAAGTAGCGATCGATGAGCGAAATGTTCTCCCGATGACGATCGCGATGCCACGCCACGAACGCGCGCATCAGGTGGCGCACCGCATCCAGCTGCTCGGGACTCGTCGCCGCGGCGACAAGGCTGGCGGAATCCGACGTGACCCCCGTCAGACGCGGGCCCGATCATGCACAGGTTGGACCGCATACAGGTGATCACACGAAAGGCGGAGGGGTCGGGCCAGCTCGGCACGGGGCCATTGAAGATCTCGGTTGTGGATCATTCGGGCGAGGACGAGGCCGCCAGCTGTCCCTCCGGCGAGGAACGCTCCAATGAAGCTGGCAAGGAGCGGCAAGGTACCCAAGACGCCTCACCCTCTGAGGGGAGTAGCCACCCTCTGAGGGGAGTAGCCACACTGCGACCTGCCCAAGCTAGCCCCGTCGGACGGGCTTCGTAAGCTACTAAAGTGGAACGCGTTCTGCGTCCGCATCGACAATCGATTTCCCACTAGGCCGATGGGGTAAACCTGATCGGGGCGGGGGGTCGGGCGCCGGGTTTGGGCTCGATGAAGGCCATCGCGCGCTCGGTCATCGCGGTGATGGTCAGGCTCGGGTTCACGCCCACGTTGGCTGAGATCGCCGATCCGTCGCACACCAGGAGGTTCTGGTAGCCGAACACTTCCTGCCGGGCGTTGATCACGCCCGTGTCCGAGGTCTCTCCGATGACGGCACCGCCGAGCAGGTGGGCGGTACTGGGAATCGACAGCACCGCCTCCGGCGTCGCGGCCTGCACGATGCCGCCGATCCGTTCGGCCAGCCAAGCACCGGCCGCATAGGCCGCGGGCACCGAGTCGGGGATCGGGTTGTCGGGATCCTGCTTGGTGGTCAGCACCGGGAACCCGCCCGGTAGCCGGAACTTCACCCGCAGCGTGATCGAGTTCTCCACGGTCTGCATCACCAGCAGGATCACCGTGCGCCCTGACCACTTCCGGACCCGCATGCTGCGCAGGAAGTTCCGGGGGTGCCGCAGCACGTTGAGCAGGAAGAAGAACGGCCGGGTGCCGCGGCGGCCGGCGACGGTGGCCAACGACAAGATCAGCGACTGGGTGTCGCCGTTGCGACCGTAGGTCACCGGCTCGATGTGTGTGTCGGGCTCCGGGTAGATGCTCGAGGTGATCGCGATGGAGCGGGCGAAGTCATGTGTGTCGTCGTTCGCGGTGACCGCCAGGATGGACTCGCTGTTGGTGCGTACCAGCGTGCCCAGGCGATCGGAGATTTTGGGGAGCGTGCCGGCGAGCTTGCAGCGCTGGAGCAGCCGGTTGGTGCCCAGCGCGCCCGCCGAGAAGACCACGCCGCGCGCGGTCACCGTTTGCCGGTCTTTGCGCACCCATCGGCCGGATCGGACGCTGGTCACCACATACCCGCCGGAGCCCTCGCCCTCGCCCAGCGGGCGCACGTCGACCACAGTGCGTTCCGGCAGGATCGTGGCGCCCCGGCGCTCGGCGAACCACAGGTAGTTCTTCATCAAGGTGTTCTTGGCGTTGTGCCGGCAGCCGAGCATGCAGCTGCCGCACCTGATGCAGCCGGTGCGATCAGGGCCCTCGCCGACGAAGAATGGATCCGGCACGGTCTTGCCGGGGTCCCCCAGGAAGACACCCACCCTGGCCTGGGTGAACGTGTCGCCGAAGCCCTTCTCGGTGGCGTACTGCTTCATCAACTCGTCGGCCGAGGACTCCTGGTCGTACTGAACGACCCCAAGCATCTGTTCAGCCGTGTCGTAATGCGGCGCCAATTCGGCATCCCAGTCCGCGAGCCGCGCCAACTGGGGGTTCTTCGCGAATTCCGGCCGCGACCGGTACAACGTGTTCGCGTAACCGAGCGAGCCGCCACCCACGCCACACCCGGTGGCCACGAAGACGTCCTTGAACAACGTCAGCCGCAGGATTCCTTTGAGGCCCAGCAGCGGCAGCCAGTAATACCGGCGCACCTGCGAGGTGGACTCGGCAAAATCCACGTCCTCAAACCGCCGTCCGCACTCCAGCACGCCGACCCGGTAACCCTTCTCCGACAGCCGCAAGGCCGACACACTGCCGCCGAAGCCTGAGCCGATCACCAGCCAGTCGTAGTCGAACCCGTCGACGCTCATCCGAGGCCACCTTCCACACCGCACCGTGCAGCGCCCAGCCCGGCGTCCGCGCCGTGCCGGCGCTGCAGGGTACCGGAGCCCGCAGGTCGCCACGGCGATCTCGCCGACCCCGTTGACCAGGCGCGTCGCCGCTGGCTCGGCCGTTGGTGTCTGTTCTGTGGCCGTTGTCGGCGCTAGTCGGCGGCCGGCCTCGCCATCAGTTGAACTTGACGAATACTTCCTCGCGGAGCCGTTCGAGTGCATCCAGCCGCCGCTGACCGTCGCCGAGCGCGAAGTCCGGGATGATCAGCTCGTCGATGCCTGCCTCGGCGTACCCGCCGATCGTGTCGAGTACCTCCTCGGCGCTGCCCATCACGGTCGGCAGCGGGCCTGCCGTCAGCCGTTCGCGACGCTCCTCGGCCTCGGTGTCTCCCGGTACGACGACCTCGATCAGCGCCTGCGTGGACCGGCGCACGGTGCCCGGATCGCGACCGATCTTCTCGCAGTGCCCTCGGAACACCTCGCCCTTGTGCACGGCGGTCTCCGGCCGTCCCCAGTGGTTCCACTCGTCGGCGTACTTGGCGATGATGCGGAGGGTGACCTTCTCCCCGGAGCCGCCGATCAGCAGCGGCATCGCGGCCGGCTTGGGCTCCAGCGGCGCATCGGCCAGCTGGTAGTACTTCCCGGCGAAGTTCACCCGCTCCTGGGTGAGCAGGCCCTTGAATACCTGGCAGGCCTCGTCGAAGCGGGCGAGCAGCTCACGCGGGGGCAGCAGCTCGATGCCGTACGCCCGGTGCTCGTTGACCTGCCAGCCGGCGCCGACGCCGAGCACGAACCGGCCGTTGCTGATCTGGTCGACGGTCGCCGCCCAGTTGGCCACGACAGCCGGGTGCCGGTAATTGTTGCCCAGCACCAGGGAGCCGAGCCGGACCCGGTCGGTCCGGGCCGCCAGCGCCGACAGCAGCGCCAGGCACTCGTTCGTTGGGACGCCGGCGCCCTGCTCGCCGTTGGCCATGAAGTGGTCGGCGATCCAGACGCCGTGCCAGCCGGTCCGCTCCGCGTACTCGGCGGCTTCGAGGATGTCCCGCCACGGTCGCGAGGCGGCGGGCCACAAGGAGAAGTCCATGCCTCCGACCGTAGTACTTCAGCCGGACCCGGCATCTCGACCTGGTCGTCGTGGGATGCCCTGCCAGATGCGTGTGGCGAGCTGGAGGTTGAACCGGATTTCCGGGTCGCCTAGGTCGTGGTGAATGAGATTGCGAATGCTGTGCAGGCGGTAGCGGACCGTGCTGCGCTGAATATGCAGTGCATCGGCGGTCTTGCCGTAGTGGCCGGCATGCGTGAGGTAGGTGGCCAGGGTTTCGGTCAGCTCGGTGGCGTGCTGTTGGTCGTAGTCCAGCAGCGGGGTAAGCCATTCCTGGACGAAGTCGTCGGCCCCCGGGTTGGCGACCAGCCCGGGGATGCCCACTTGGTCGTGGATGGTGACGCCATGCGGCTCGGCGGAGGTGCGCCGGATGCGCAAGGCTTGTTGAGCTTGCCGGTAGGACCGAGGGATCTCCGGTTGCGTCGGGGCGAGCCCGCCGACACCGATCGAACCGACATCCTTGGGCAAGGCCCGAGCCATCGAGGTGTGCAGGGCCTGCCACACGCCCGTGTCGGCCCACGCGTCACCATCCAACCGTTGCGCCACAGCGATCACCGCCTGATCGCGGCGGGTTGTCCAGCAGACGATTTGGAGTCCGCGTGCGGCGGCCTGGACGGCGTTGACGAAGCTCTCGTCGAGCGCATGCTCGGCCCACCGGAAGGCAAGGGCCCGGTAGGAACGGTGTGGGTCGTGGCCCAGCTCACGCGCCCGGTGCAACAGCTCGTCGGAGGAGACCGCGTTCGTGGCACCGTCCAGCAAGTCATCGGCCAACTCGCGGCCTGTCCGCGCCTGGGTCGCGGCGGCGAGCCTCCGCTCAGTGCTCTCCGGCTGTTCGGGCGGTTCAAATTCACAGGACATTGTCTTCACCGGCCAAAGATCGGCAAATTTGACTCAAGCATGGCCTGAATGTGGACGCCCACCATGTCCACAGTCTGTGCGGTGGGCGGCGTATGAACAGCGTTGGGTGGCGCTAGCAGCGGGTTCTCATGAAATGTTCCTGAGTCCTCTGATCAGGATCAATCAGATTCACCGATCTGTTGCCTGAGCTCATGAGCGATCTCGAGTAGTTCGTCATGGATGACCATGAACTTGTCGAAGCGATCGGGGAGCTCGGATGGTGCGTCGCCGATCTGATCGGCGAGGCGATGGAGTCGCCTACTGATTTCCTTGTCGGAACTCAATGAAAGCTCCTGGTGGTCCGCCCTCCGGCGTTGGAGGGTCATGGTCCGCGGGTGCCGATAGTCCCCGGGAGACGCCAATCGAACGACGTCAGAGCAGGTGGCCTTGGGATGCGGGAGTCGGTGCGGCACGCCGCCAACCCATCGGGGTGGACTGGCGCCTCAGTTATATCAGCCGCCGATCGGGCACAACACGACGGGGCCGAAGTACACTGAATGCGTATCGCAAGATCGCATGCACACTTCGTACTCCGGCGGGTGGCTATTGTCCACGCCGAACTGATCGACCATCCGCTCGGCCGTAGCGAAAACCGGTGCCCAGCGCATCTTCTGCGCAGTCCGGCGGCGAGGGGCAAAACGCGCAACTCCCTCCCGGCTACAAGGGAGGGCGCCGCCCATATGTTCGTCGCTCTTCGATGATCTCAGATTCGGGGTCTGCTTCCCTCCGCGATCTTGGCCCCCAAATCAGCACGGTTACCACCAGGCCAAGCACACCGACGACCATGAGGATCACGCCGATTACGCCGAGGTGCACGCCGGCCACGCTGCTGGGTAGCGCGTACTTGAGGATAGCGCCCAACGCGATCATGAATAGGCTCGCGCCGATACCCACGGTTCGCTCCCTTCGCTGGTGGGCCGTGAGTACCCCAATTCACCGAGGCTCAGTCCCGCCGAAGGCGTGGTCTGAGCGTGGACGTGCGCAGATTTCGGAGACGCAGGTCACACTTGGCGGCGTGCCACCCGTGACTACCCGCTCCCCGGGGGTAGCCGCGTGGAGGGGATGCGCTGGTCAGGACTTGTGGATGCGGACGTTCGCGTTCATGCCGGGCACCAGGGTGACGCCGTTGGCGTTCATAATGGTGATCTTCACGGGGATGTATTGGTCGATTTTCTGTGGGTTGCTCGGGTCAGTGTCCGGGCTGGGGAAGAAGGAGAACTCCCCAGCGGTGGAGCCCTGGATTTCCGAGACCTGGCCCGCGACGGTGACCCCGGGGAAGGCATCCACCGAGATGTCGACCAGGCCGCCGACCCGGACGTCGGCGATTTCGGTTTCCTCCACCCGCGCGGTCAGATAGATGCTGTTGAAGTCGTAGGCGGTGGCCAGCTTGGTGCCGGCGACGACGTACTGACCGGCAATGGTGTTGTTGACCGCGATGGTCCCCGCGCCGGGTGCCCGGACGGCCCGTTTGGGCTGCGCCCCGCCGCCCACGCCCTGGATCCGCCCGACCAGCTCGTTCTCCCGGATGACCGATCCTTGACTGAGTGCCCACTCCGCGATCGTTCCGGTGGTGGGCGCGTTGATCTCAATCTTGTCGCCGTCGATTTGGGCGTTGTCGGTGGAGACGTAGTGCCTCGAGTGCAACAGGTAGGTACCGGAGAGCGCCGAGGCTTCCAGCAGGCTCACCACGGCGATGACAACCAGCCCGATCTTTGTCGAGCGTTTCAGCCTGTCCGACCGCTGTGGCGCGTGCGTCAGCATGTCCGAACCCTTCGTGTAGTGGCCCTGCGCAGCGAAACGCGGACCGCTAATGGACCATCGGTTTGTCGGCACCCGCCGCTGGCGCTCCTCGGCGAAGGAACAGCGCCAGCACCACGCCGCCCAGCGTGGCGCAGCCGGCAAGGAAGAACGCATTGCTGTAGGTCTGTGCCTGGACCTGCAAGGTGAGCTGTTGCCACAGCGGAATCAGCCCGGCGGGTCCCTGCGCCTGCATCTCGATGATGCGCGGGTCGGCGTTCGCGCCGCTGCCCTGCAGCAACGCGGACCGGTCGGACATGAACTGCGCCTGGTTGACGGTGACCATCGCGGTCATCAGGGCCAGCCCGAAAGCTGAGCTCACCCGCTGCACGAGGGTATTGACGGTGCTCCCGGAGTCCGAGACCTCGGCGGGCAGGGTGGACAACCCGCCGGTCATGATCGGCATGAAGGCGAGCCCCAGCCCGGCGGCCATGACCATCATCCCGGCGATCAGCTCACCGCGGCTGATGTCGATGTTGATCCGGGACAGCATGAGCAACCCGGTGCCGGTGAGCAGTAGCCCAATGATTGCCGGCCAGCGCGCCCCGAACTTGTCATACAGCTGGCCGGCGAGCGGCATGAGCACCATCATCGTCATGGCTTGCGGGAGCAGGGTCAGGCCGGTGTTCCACGGGGTCAGCCCCTGCGCGTTCTGCAGGAACAGGGGTATGTAGAACAGCTCCGCGAAGAATCCGATCGACAGCGAGCTGACCAGTAGCAGCGAGTTGACGAACGGCCAGTAGGCGAATATCCGGATATTCAGCAGTGGGTGCTTGACCTGCAGCTCGACCACCACGAACAGGGCCACCAGGTTGATCGCTACGGCGAACAGGATGAGCACCCGGTAGCTTGTCCAACCCCAGCTCGAGCCCTCTTCCAGGGCCAGTAGCAAGGAGAACAGGCTTCCCGCGATGGAGAGGAACCCGATGAAGTCGAACGGCTTGTTCGGTTCGCTGGGGACTTTCGCCAGCACAACCACGGCGGCCAGCGCGCCGAGGATGCCGATCGGCACGTTGATGTAGAAGATCAGCCGCCAGTCGACGTACTCGACGAAGTAGCCACCGAGGGTCGGCCCCACCCCCGGAGCGACGACCACGCCCAGCCCGTACAGGCCCATCGCGGCGCCGATCCGTTCCCTCGGGACCAGTCGGTACACCAGCGTCAGGCAGGTGACCGGAATCAGCCCGCCCGGTATCGCCTGCATGATTCGGAAGAAGATCATGGTGCCCAGGTCACCGGACAAGCCGCACAGCGCGGACGCCACGGTGAACAAGACCAGGGACCAGATATAGAGCCGTTTCAACCCGACCCGGGCGCCCAACCAGGCGCTCATCGGCACGATCACGCCCTCGGTCAGCGTGTAGGACGTGCTGATCCACTGAATGCTTTCGGTGCTGACCCCGAACTGCTTCTGGATCACCGGGACCGCGACGTTCACGATGCTGGTATCCAAGATCGACATGAACATGCCGATGATCAAGACCACCAGTGGCAGGCCCCACCCCTTGGGCGGGCGGTGTACCTCCGGTTCCGGATTCCACGCCGGCGGGCGCCGTGGTGGCGGGCCGGACGGGCCGGATCCGTTTGCGGCGGCCGGCGCCGAGTGGTCGGCGACCGCGACCGAGGTATTCCCCGCTTCGCCTTCCCCCCGCTCGCCCTCGACGACTCCCGACGCCCTGGCGCCACCGGTACTCGACGTTGACATTGACTGCCCCTCGATGCAGGTGCTGGAGCCGAGCTGCACTGGCCGGCGCGGATAAACGGGGACCTAGCCCCGGTTCACTGCTCACAGTCTAACCACGGAAACGGGGACGGGTCCACGCTTTGCGCTATGATGCAGATCATGAGCGTGGAGGGAAGAACTGGGCTGCGGCGCGACGCGGCGCGCAACCGGAAGCTGTTGGTCGACGCCGCCGGCGAAGTGCTGCGCGAACAGGGCCTCGACGCGCCACTGGACGAGATCGCGCGCCGGGCCGGGCTGGGCAACGCCACCCTGTACAGGCACTTCCCGACCCGCGAACAACTATACGAAGCGGTGTTTGCCGAGGCGATCGAGATAGTGGACCGCATCCGCGAGCGCACCCTCCAGATGGATGACCCTTGGCTGGCGCTGGTCACCTACTTCGAGGAGGCGTGCTCCTTCATCGCCACCGACCAGGGCCTCTGCGACCTGATGATGCAGGGAGCGCCCCGTTCTCCGGTCCTCAACGCATTTCGGGTCAAGGCCGACACGCTCGCGCAGACCCTGCTGGACCGGGCCCAGGAACAGGGAGCGGTCCGTGGCGACATTCGGTTGACCGACGTGCTGCTCATCCTGTCTTCACTGCTGCGGGTGGTCCCGGCCAGCGTGACCATCTGTCCAGAGGCCTGGCGCCGACACCTGGCCATCACGCTCGACGGACTGCGCCCACGCGAGGGAGCCGAGCTCCCGCCGACCTCGCTGAGCTACGAGCAACTCGTCGAGCTCGGCCAGTGCTTCCATCAACGTCGGTCGACCCCGCTGGTGCCCGGCTGTCCCTAGGGCTCTTCAGCGGTAGCCGAGGGTGATCTTCCCCTGTGCCGGGGCTGGTCGCACCGCGGCGTCGAATGCCTGTTGGGCTCCTCGGACCGGGTGCACGTCGGTCACGTACGCGTCGGCCAGGCCGGGATGCGCGTCGACGTACTCAGCGGCGGCCATCAGCATGCGGGGGCGCTCGAGGGTCAGCCCGGACATGAGCGTCAGATTGCGGCGCAGCATGAGCTCGAAGTCGATCGGGTAGATCGCCTCGTCGGGCACGCCGAACGCGAACACGCAACCGCCCACGACGCACGCACTGAGCGCATGGTTCACCGTGGCCGAGTTGTGTCCGATCGCCTCGATGACCAGGTCCGGCCGGTCATCTGGCTTCAGCTCGGCGACCCAGCGGTGCGTGGTGGCGTGAATTGTCTCGTCCAGGCCGAAGGCGGGGGCGTGCGCCGAGCGGTCGACCGCGTCGACGCCGACCACCGAGGCGGCGCCGGCGGCCCGCAGCACGTGCGCGAACAACAGCCCGATCGGGCCGAGACCGAGCACGGCCACCCGGGCGCCGCGCACCCGCCGCAGCTGTTCCACCGTGTACAGCACGCATGCCAGCGGCTGCAGCATCACCTCCCGCTCGGGCGGCAGCCCGGTGGTGGCCGGGGCGAGGTCGTCCCCGTGCGAGACGATCACCTCGGCCAGCCCGTTGAAGTTCGTCGCCCAGCCGACCACCCGGCTGCCCACCTCATGTGCCGGATCACGGGAGGCGGCGACTCGACCGACCACCTCGTGCAGCGGAGCGCCAGGCATGGGCGGGCCGAACACACTCATCGCGGGACCCGCCGGTGCTATCCCTCGGAACGTGGGCAGATCGCTACCGCAGATGCCGCCGGCCAGAACCTCCAGAAGAACCTCGCCGGAGCTCAGGTCTCGCTCGCCAGGAGTGGGGACATCCACCTCGGCGAGAGTGCACGGCGCCACCAACTGCATCGCCCACATGTATTACGGCCTCCGATCCCGGGTGGCGCCGCCCCGTCGCGGACCGATGTGGCCGACGCGACCACCATGCTGCCCCCGCGCGGCCGTCGGGGCGCGTCGGCGCGCCTCGGCCGGGTCGTAGCCGCGCTCTATGGGGGCGCCAGAACCCGGGCGAACTCGGCGAACGAGCGCGGCCGGCGTCCGGTGACCGATTGAACGGTCGAGGTCACCCGCTCGTCCGCGCCGCGCTGGATGTCCGCGTCGAGGCCAGCCAGGATCGCGGCGAACTCCGCCGGAATGCCCGCCGCGATGAGTCGGGTGGTCAGCTCGGCGGTGCTGACTGACCGGTGGCGGACCCTTCGTCCGGAGCTCTCGGTGATGACGGCGGCGGCGTCGGCGTAGCTGAGTGCCTCGGGGCCGGTGATCACGTGCGCAGCGTTGTGTGGCGTCGGGTCCAGCAGCGCTCGTGCGGCGACCGCGGCGATGTCGGCCGCGTCCACAAAGGCCACCCTGCCTTCTCCGGTCGCGGTGACAATCTCCCCACTGGTACGGATGCCGGCCGCGACGGGGTGCTCGCCGAGGAAGTTCTGCATGAACCACGACGGCCGCAGCACCGCCCACTCCGGCAACGCCGTGCGCACCATGCGATGCAGCGCGCCCAGGCCGGGCGCGCCCTCGTCGATCGCGGACGAGCTCAGCAACACCACGCGGCGCACCCCGGCGCGCACCGCGGCGGCCAGGAAGGGCCGCACCAGCGGCGCTGGATCCGCGACGCCGACCGGGGCGACCAGGTATATGCGGCCCACTCCAGTCAGCGCGGGGCCGTGGGTGGCGGGGTTGGCCCAGTCGAACCGCACGTGCTCGCCGCTGCTCGGCTTTCTGGTGGCGATCCGCAGGGTTGTCTGGCCGCGCAGCAGGGTGGCGATCCGGCTGCCGGTGGTGCCGGTCCCACCGGTGATCAGCACTGTGGACGGGGTGTTCACCGGTTCGGTGCCCCGGCGGTGAAGGATGTGGTGAGCTCGTCGAGGCCGCCCAGCACCTCGGCGGCGGCCAGCGGGCTCCAGTAGTCCCGGTAGTGGGTGATCTCGCCGTGCCGGGCGGTGATCACCGCGATGTAGCGCATCCGATAGGCCCGGCCGGTTCGTACCGCGGTGCCGGCCACCTCGAACTCGGTGACCACCACCTCCGGATCGGTGGTGTCGTACACGGTCAGCTCGGTGATCGCGCGCGGGTCCAGGTGCTCGGGATAGTCGCGTAGGTACTCCCGGACGGCTTCGCGGCCGTCCAGCCGAGGTGGGTAACCCGATGAGGCAAACGGGAACTCGAGGATCCCGTCGGTGGCCCAGAGGTCGGCGAACCCGCCCATGTCCTTGGCCAGCAGCAAGCGCAGCGCCTCGTCGACCAGGTCGCGGGTGGTGCGATTCGGTTCAGGCACGGAGAGCTCCCGTCACCGTGGAACGGACGGTACGGCACCGCCCCGGCCACTACGTTATACGGGACGGGTCGGTCCCGTCCATGCCGGACACTACGGGCTTGCGGGATCGGGCATCATTGCTGTCCCCTTAGCGCCCCGGCCAGGAGGTGCCTAGCTGCGATGGCGAATCGACCCGCCGAGGCGTGGACCAGCGATCAGGCGTACGAACCGTATGTCGGGCGGTGGAGTCGCTTGGTCGCGCCGCATTTCCTGCGCTGGCTGCCGGCCGGGCCGCCATCGGCGTGGTGTGACGTCGGCTGCGGGACGGGCGCGCTGGCGCAGGCGATCCTGGCGACGCAGAATCCCGTGCGGGTACTCGGCGTGGACCCGTCCGAGGGGTACCTGGCCGCGGCAGGACAGGGCGCGAAGGGTCTCCCGTTCGAGGCGGCGGTGGGCAGCGCCTCGGCCATTCCCGCGCGGGACGGGGAGTTCGACCGGGTGGTCTCCGCATTGGTGCTCAACTTCGTACCCGACCCCGCCGGGGCGCTCGCCGAGATGCGGCGGGTGACCCGGCCGGGCGGGGTGATCGGCGCCTACGTCTGGGACTACGCCGAGGGCATGCACATGATCCGCGCGTTCTGGGACGCCGCGATCGCGCTGGATCCGTCCGCCGCCGAGCTCGACGAGGCCCGCCGCTTCCCGCTCTGTCGCCCGGACCCGCTGCGCTCGCTGTTCGTGTCGGCGGGGCTGGTCGACGTGCACGTCGCGCCGATCGAGATCCCGACGCTGTTTGCGGACTTTGACGACCTGTGGCAGCCGTTCCTGGGCGGCCAGGGCCCTGCTCCCGGCTATTGCGCGTCGCTCTCCGCGAACGCTCGAGATGCTCTGCGGGAACAACTGCGCGGGATGCTGCCCCGCCGGCCCGATGGCACGATCCCGCTGCAAGCCCGGGCATGGGCCGGGCGCGGTTACTTCCCTGAGCAGCGATCGCCAGCCTGAGCCGACGGTAGGGCTAGCCCCTCGACGACCGGGGGACCGCACGGTCGATTCCGCCCACGCAGTGCCCCAGGATCGAGACCTGGTCAGGCCTCGTTGGGGGAACCGATGCACGGTTGGCAGTTCTGGGCGATCTACCTGGTCGTGATGGCGGTGGTCATTGCGATCGTCATCCCCGTGAACCGGCGGATCTGGCGCCGCCAGCGCACCGAGAGCGGCTTGAACGACTGGGTGGCCACCGCCAGCACACTGAGTTGGCGGGACCGATGGCGCTTGGCCTGGTCGACCACCACCGGGCGCGCGGTCTCCGACCCCAGCCTGGCCGCGCTCGCCGCACGCCGTGCCACCGTGGCACAGGACATGCTCGGGCGGGTACGTCCCCGGCTGAAGTGGATCTGGATCGGCCTCGGTCTGCTCTGGCTTGCCGAGGGGGTGTTCAACCTGCTCGACCAGCAATGGTTCTTGGGAACTCTGTTCCTCATACTCGCCGCCGGAGCGGCGTTCATGCCTCAGCTCGCTCATTGGGATGCCCGGCGTGCCGGCCGCAGCGCCGAGGCGAACCGGCGCCTCGCCGATCGGACGTGAGCCGAGCCGCCGTTCGTCGGCCAGGGAATTGTCCTGACTCTCGCCATGAGCCCACTCGCGCGATCAGCGCGTTGGCGCTGGTGGACCCGCCGAAAGCCGAGCTCGCCGAGGCGGTAAAGCGCGCCAAAGAACACGGATGGAGCTGGACCCCCATTGCGCGGGTTCTCGGTACGACCCGCAAGCACGTGGTGGAGCGCTTCAGCCGAGCGATTGGACATCCGGTCAGCTCACGGTTGCCAAGACAACGGCGGTGACCCTGGTGCGAATGCGGCCGCCGGCGCGGCCATCCTCGCCGGCAAGGACATCACGTCATGGCGTTCTGACCGCGGCTACCGGCGGCGACCTCAACCCTGCTGCCAGCCGGCGAACCAGTTGATCCAGCGCCGCTGACCAGGAGTCTCCACCGCGCGGGGTCGATAGTGCCGCCGAGTCCAGTTGACCGCGTCGTCGGCTTGGTGCCCGGCCAGGATGGCCATGCAGGCGATGACCGTTCCGGTGCGGCCGGTGCCACCGGTGCAGGCCACCTCGACCCGCTGCCGCGAGCGGGCCAGCAGGTATGCGTGCCGGATCAACGCGGCGGCCGTGTCGCTGTCGCGGGGGGTTCGGAAGTCCGGCCAGTCGATCCAGTCGGCGGGCCAGTCCGGCCGCCATGCGGAGCGGGCGCGCCACCGGAGCCGGCGGCGCGCGCGGTCCGGCGGGCGACCCAGATAGAGGCCGTAGTGTGGCGTCGGCCCGGAGGGGAAGGGCTCGCGGCGGCCTCTCCCGCGCAGCACGGTTCCGTCGGGCAGGCTGATCGCACCGACAAGCTGGTCCTCACTCACCGGGGCATCCTGCCCACTGCCAGGCCCGGGGCGACACCCCGCCCGGTTCGGTTGTCCGGCAGCGGTCAGCCGGGCAGGCGCCGTTCGAACCAGTCCGTCTCGACCGCGTCCTCCTCGGTCTGCCGGCCCAGGTGGACAAAACCGGCCCGACGGGCGACCGCGGCGGACGCGGGGTTGCGCGCGTCCGTCCGGATCACGGCTCGGCTCGCGCCGCGAGCGATCGCGTGCTGGCAGGCCAGCTGCACGGCGCGAGCCGCGAGACCACGTCCACGCCAGGCCGGATAGATCCCGTAGGAGATGTTGACCTGGTCAGCAGCCAGATACGGCTGGTCGAACTGCACCTCGACAGTGCCGGCCAACATCGCCAACGCACCGATTCGGATACCGAAGGCGCGGATCGGGCCGTCCGCCTCCCACTCCCGCGTGCAACGGCGCAGGTGCGCCTCAACCGTCTCACGGGTGCCCCGGCCGCCGTTGAGCCAGCGTGCCAGCGCGTCGTCCTCGCCGGCGAGATGATCGTCGACGTCGGACAGCGTCAGCGGCGACAGTGTCACCTCGCCGTCGGACACCTCGTACCAGCCCACAAGACCATCTTCACACCTGGGGCAACCGGACACTCCGCCGCGCTCACCGCTGTCGGACCTGCGAGTTTCATCGGAGTGGGCTGGCCGTGGCGGGAACTCAGACGCCCGCTCCCGAGTTTTCCCTGAGTAGGTTCTCAGGAGGTGGGATGGCATGGCCAGTCCGTTCAAGAAGGTCGGCGAGTTCCTCAAAAGCCCGCAGGGGCGCAGGATCACCGAGCAGGCCAAAACGTATGCGCGGGATCCGCGCAACCGGGCGAAGGCCCAGCAGATGATCGACAAGCTGCGCGGCAAGGGCGGCGGGTCAGGGCGGCACTGATCGCCCGGCCAAGCGGCGGCGGAGGCGGGTCAGGGCTTGACCGCCTCCGCGACCGCCCAGCTGTCCTCATACATGTGATACCGGATGATCTTCCCATCCCGGACGCACAGGTGGATCGCGAACGGTCTGACGATGTCGCGCCCGGTCGCCCGCACGGTGGACACCCGGCTATTCCGATCATGGGGAGTAGCGATGAGGGTAATCGGAGCGCCGTTCAACTCAGCTGGGATTCCCGGCGGGGTCGCCGCCGCTCCGAGGGTGTTGCGTGAGCGGGGCCTGATCTCGGCGCTGTCCACCGCCAGCTTGGCCACCCCGCCCGCGGCTGGCTCGGCCGTGGTGGTGGACGCGGGTGACGTGGACACCGGGGCGCCGGTCAGTGAGCGGGACTCCCGCTCCCGGTTGCTCAGCCTGAGCGCGCTGACCACCGCCACGGATGCGCTGCGACACGCGGTCGCCGACACCCTCCTGGCCGGCGACGTCCCGCTCGTGCTGGGAGGGGACTGCCCGGTCCTGCTGGGTTGCCTGCGCGCCGCGCAGGACCTGAATGCCAAGGTCGGCCTGCTGTTCGTGGATGGCCACGAGGATGCCTGGCCACCGGCGGTCAGCACGACCGGCGAGGCGGCGGACAGCGAGCTCGGGCTGGCCCTTGGCGCGCATCGGGCTGACCTCCCACCGGAGCTGGTCCGCGGCCTGCCCACCCTCGACCGGACCGCCGTGGTCGCCCTGGGACCCCGCGATGCCGACGAGTTGGCGGAGCATTCGGTGCCCTCGCTCGCGGACACCATCACCATGCGTGGTCCGCGCCAGATATCCGCCGACCCGGTCGCCGAGGCGGCCTCGGCTACCCGGCGGATCCTGCGGGAGGTGGACGCCTGGTGGCTGCACATCGATCTGGATGTGCTGTCCACCGAGGCGCTGCCGGCGGTGGACTATCCACAACCCGGCGGGATTTCCTGGGCCGATCTGCGGGCACTCACCACGACCGCGCTGACCGCGCCCGGCTGCGTCGGGATCACCCTGTGCATCTACAACCCCGACCTGGACCCGACCCGGCGGTACGCCGACCAGATCGTGGGTTACGCGGCTGGTGCCCTCGGACCGGCTAGCCGACGTTGATGCCCAGTGCTCGGGCCGCCCAGCCGAGCGTCTCGTCAGCCCAACCGAGGATCCCCATGGTGGAGTCGACGTTGGGCGGAGGCGTGCGGATGAGGGTGTCGCGGCGGATCAACCGGTCGAAGTCGACAGCGGGGTCCGAGCGCGGGTTCCCGTTGGGATGCCGGAACGCCACCCCCGCCGACACCATGATTTTGACCATCTCCTGAGCGAGGATGCCGTAGGCGGCGGTGGTCGGGTGCACCCCGTCGAGGGAGAACAGCCCTCCGGTTGCCCGCTTGCCGCCCGCGTTGCTGGTCAGGAAGTAGGAATTCGGCGTCGGGTTGAGCGCGCGCACCGCGTCGGGCAGCGGGTAAGGCGTCCACCACGCGGGCCGGGCAGCGGGATCCTCGATGTAGCGCCGCGCGGCCAGCCGGTCCAGTAGGCCCGCCACGTCGAGCAGGTACCAGTCGCGGGGTGTGCCGTCGGTGCCGGTCCGAGCGTCGAGCACGGCGTGCTCGATCGCCTCGTTGTACATGTCGATCGCGGTGTCCACGGCGCGGGCGTCCTTGTCGGTGAGGTGTTTGTCCCGGTCCGGATTGAAGTGCTCCTCGTCATTCCACGGGCGGGCGTAGAAGGGGAAGTAGCGCGATCCGGGCGCCACCTTGGCCTTCCCAACGCCTCGAGCCAGCGGCGCGATGGTGACGTGCGGGACCGTGCACCAGATGACGTGTCGGGCGGATACCGCCTTGACCTTGGTCACGATCTGCGCGAGCTCGGCGGCGAAGTGCGTCGGAGTCCACACCGTGTACTCGCCTTTGCTGCTCAGGCTGGCGTAGTCAGGCCCGGACCAGATCACCTGCAGCCGAGTCACCGCGCCGAGCGCGTTGTTGGCGCCGAGAAACACCACAAGCGTCTCGATGCCGCTGTCGGTCGAGGCGTCCCGGTCCTCGCCGAGCGCCCGTGCCGCATCGAACACGGTCATCCGGCTCGTCTCGTCCGACCAGTGCGGCAGGACCCGCAGCGCGGCGCGCTCGCCGGCGTGCTCGACGATCTGATTGAGCAGGTTGTCGCTGGGCGTATCGATGATCGCCTGGCAGTTGGCCGAGGTGCGCTCCAGTGCGTCGCGCAGGTTCCAACCGAATACCGCCAGGCAGTGGTTCATGCTGGCGACCACCGGGGCGACGGCGCCCGGCCCGCGCTCCCAGTAGTCCTCCACCTCGTCCATGAACCGCCGCGCCTCGAACAGCGCCCTCGGTAGCTCCCAGATGCTGGTCTTGGCCCCGAACCGGTCGGCCAGATCACGCAGCAGGTACTCCAGGTTCAGCGGCAGCCCGCCCGGGCCCGGATAGCGCGGGTAGCGGTACTGCTCCAGCCAGCCGAGCTCGTAGGCGATGATCGCCGGCACCGACAGGTCGGTGTTGAACACCGCCCCGCTCTGGAAACCCTGCAGCAGGGAGTCTCCGATCGCCACGATGCGATTGCGCGGCGACCCGGTGCCGACGGTGGCGACCGGCACGCCCAGCGTCGGGTCGAACGCCGGCACCCTCGGTGGCCGCTCCGCCCGCGCCCTGACCTCGGCCGGGGTATCCGCCGGAAGAAGGTCAGCTACGTCAGGCATGAGCACATCACCTCGACATGTCGACAGCGCCGGCTCGGCGGAGGCCTCGAGCCCAGCCTGGTCTAGATCGGCGGGAAACGCGAGGCGTTACCGCACGCGCACCCAGGGGAGGCAGCCGTGGGATTTGAACGAGCGGTCCGACCGCATGATGGTGATGGTCACCGGCCCGTGCGAGTTGTCGTTGGCGATGATCGAGCTGACGTCGCCGGCGTCAGCGGAAGACCGCTCCCAGTAGCAGTTCGGCCGCCTGTCCCGGAGTGGCCCAGCGGAATGGTAGACGCCCGGGTTGATGTCGTAGCCGACCAGGAAGGTCCCGTCGCCGTACTGGAGTTGAGCGGTGCCCGGGCCGGGTGGCGTGGTTACTCCTAGTGACGAGCCGATCGCTGTCGCAATCGAACCGCTGGACCCATAGGCGGCGATCGCGAGCACAGCCACCAGGCTGCCGAGCGCGGTCCCGGCAATGCTGACCGCCCGACCGCCCGACCGCCCGGCGGCGACCCGCACCCCCGCGGGAATGGCCAGACCCGCCGCGACCAGGCCGAGCAGGAACGCGAGCGGGCGGCTCGCGTCGACGAGCAGGAACGGGACCCCCACGAGGGCGAATACCAGCGCGGCCACGGCAAGCCAGTTGCGGGCCGGCGGCCGGGGCGGCGCCGAGGGCCGATACGGGTACCGGGCATGGGGTGGATAGGCCGGGTGGTCGTCCGGTGGCCACCACGGCGTCAGGCCAGCGAGTAAGTGGGGGTCGTCTGAGCGTTCGGCACTGTGGCCGGCGCACCTGCCACGCCGTGACATGGTTAACACCTTAGGGTGATGCGGCCACGTACTGTCGAGCTCAACAGATTACAGACTGTGAACGATCCGGTGGCGGTTTAGGCCTGCTCCCAGAGTTTCAGCAGCGTCGCATTGACCACCTCGGCCTGCTCCCAATGCGGCTCGTGCGCGGAGCAGCGCACGGTGACCAGCTCCGCGCCGATGGCCTGGGCGACCGCCCGCCCGCACGCCATCGAGGGCTCGCCGCCCAGCCGGCGGTAGCGCTCGGGCGCACTGGCCCAGGTTCCGCAGATGACCAGCTTGGGCCACGGCGCGGTCCCGATGCCCTCGAGCGGAACCTCTACGTCCCAGGCCGGCCGCTCGCGCATGGCTGTCTCGGCGGCCCGCAACCGAGGCGGTGTCGGCTCGGGCGCGGGCAGGTCGAGGCTCTCGGCGGAGCGCCGAAGGTACTCAGCGGGCGAGACCGGGGGCCGGCGAGAGGCCGCGGCCAGTGCCTCCAGGTTCTGCGCCCGCGCCGAGGCGAGGACCGGGTCATTGGGCACCGCCCGGTAGCAGGACGGCTCGATCAGGGTCAGTGAGCGGACCGCGCCGGGGTCGCGGGCCGCGGCGAGCAGAGCCACCACCGCGCCGGAGGAGTGGCCGACCAGGTGTGCCGGGCGGCCGGCCAACAACGCGGCGAGGTCCTGCGCATCCACCGTGGCGTCGCTGTGCGCCACGTCCGGACTGTCGCCGTACCCTCGGCGGTCCATCAGCTCGAGCCGGTAGCGGTGGGCCAGCGGGCGTTGCCGGGCGAACGCGGAGGTGCCCCACGTCGTCGAGCCGTGCACGAACACTGCCCGGTCGCCGGTCACAGCGCCGTCATCCCAGGTAACGACGTTGATCGCATCCCGCACCGGCGAACCATAGCCACCGAGGGCGCCGGTCACCGCCGGAATTACCAGGGTCGCCGCGGCGGCGGGAGCGTCAGGCGGTGACGCTGTCGGTGACCGGTTCGCCCACCGGGGCCGGCGTCGGTCGGGAGGCCGGGGTCGCCCGGGTGAACCGAACGCCGTCGTCCACCGGCCCCCGGCGGATCAGCAGCATGTCGCGGGCGTAGTTCTGATAGGCCTTCCACGGCGCGGCCGGACCCTGCTTGGGCAGCTGGTCGATGCTGCGCTGGATGTAGCCGGCCTTCAGGTCCAGGAACGGGGTCAGCGGCGCGTCGGACCCCGGTGTCAGTGGCGTGACGATTTGCTGGCCCCTGGCATCCATCTGCTTGAGCAGCCGGCAGATGTACTCGCTGACCAGGTCGGCCTTCAGCGTCCAGGATGCGTTGGTGTAGCCGAGGGTGAGCGCGAAATTGGGCACCCCGGACAGCATGATGCCCTTGTAGGCCACCGTGTCCGGCAGCGAGACGTCCTTGCCGTCCACGGTCAGCTGCATCCCCCCAATGGCCTGCACGTTCAGCCCGGTCGCGGTGACCACGACGTCGGCGTCCAGCTCGGCGCCCGAGGTCAGCCGCAATCCGGTGGGAGTGAACCGGTCGATCCGGTCGGTGACCACCGAGGAGCGGCCGGACCGGATCGCCTTGAAGAAGTCGCCGTCGGGGACCAGGCAGAGCCGCTCGTCCCACGGGTTGTAGCGGGGCTTGAAGTGCTTGTCGACGTCGTAGCCCTCGGGCAGCTGCGCGGTGACGCCCTTGCGCAGCATCGACTTCACCAGACCGGGAGTCCGACGGCTGAGCTGGAAGATTGCCATGGTGAGCAGCACGTTCTTCCAGCGGATGATCGAGTACGCCAGGCCGGCAGGGAGCTTGTCGCGCAGCGAGTCGGCGATCCCGTCCTTCGACGGCATCGACACGATGTAGGTCGGCGAGCGCTGCAGCATGGTGACGTGCGCGGCCTGCTCCGCCATGGCCGGCACCAGGGTCACCGCGGTGGCACCACTGCCGATGACCACCACCCGCTTGCCGGCGTAGTCGAGGCCCTCCGGCCAGTGCTGCGGGTGCACGACCTGGCCGGTGAACTCCTCGATGCCGGCGAACTCCGGGGTGTAGCCGCGCTCGTAGTTGTAGTAGCCCGCGCAGGTGTAGAGGAACGAACAGGTCAGCACCACCGGCTCGTCGGTGTCGTCGCGGTGGGCATGCACGGTCCAGCGGGCGGTCTCCGAGGAGAACTCGGCGCGCACCACCCGGTGCCGGAACCGGATCTTCTGGTCCACCCCGTACTCACCGGCCGTCGCCCGGACGTAGTCGCGTATGGAGTCTCCGTCGGCGATCGCCTTCGCGTCGGTCCACGGCTTGAACGAGTAGCCCAGGGTGAACATGTCCGAATCCGACCGGACACCCGGGTAGCGGAACAGGTCCCAGGTGCCGCCGATTGCCTCGCGGGCCTCGAGGATCGCGAGCGACTTACCGGGGTGTTCCTTACCCAGGCGGACGGCGGCGCCGATGCCGGAAAGGCCGGCACCGACGATCAGCACATCGACGTGTTCCTCGGGCATGTGGTTCCCCATTCAGCGCTGGTTACGAGATGTCGCGAGCTGTCATCGAGGCTGTTGCCGGCTGACGCTATCAACATGAAGTTGAGCTAGTCAACACTCTGTTGAGTACGTCGACACGGTGTAGGATCCCTGCTCATGGCACCGCCCACCGCCGCCAGCGCTCGGCCCTCCCGCGGTCGGCGTGGTTCACGTCCCTCCGGCGACGACCGCCAGCTGGCGATCTTGACCACCGCCGAACGGCTGCTCGCCGACCACCCGTTCAGCGAGATCTCCATCGACGACCTGGCCAGGGGTGCCGGCATCTCCCGGCCGACGTTCTACTTCTACTTCCCGTCCAAGGACGCCGTGCTGCTCACCCTGCTGGATCGAGTGGTCGCGGAGGCCGACGAGGCGGCGTTCGGCGCCCAGGAGCTGCCCGACTGCGACCCGGCACAGCGGGTGCGCGACGGGATTAGTGCGTTCTTCACCATTTTCGGCGAGCACCGGGCGATCGCGCTGGCGGTGGCGGCCGCCGGGATCAGTAACCCCGAGGTGCGCGAGCTGTGGTCCCGGGTGATGGAGCAGTGGGTGCGCCACACCGAGTTGATCATCCAGGAGGAGCGGGACCGGGGCGCCGCGCCGGCCGGCATTCCCGCCAGGGAGCTGGCGGTGGCGCTGAACCTGATGAACGAACGGGTGATGTACGCGGTCTTCGCCGGCGAGCAGCCCTCGGTCCCCGAGGCACAGGTGGTGGACACGTTGTTGCACGTGTGGTTGAACAGCATCTACCTGGGTGCGGGCAGCCCGCCTCCGCTCTCGCTGACGGAGAACCCGGCGAAGTCGGCGAACTGATCTTTCGGCTGGCTACGCCGGTCAGGATGGCGAGCGGGCCGCGCCGGCGGGCATCCGCTCGGGGGCTTGCCTAGGACGCCTCCCGAATCTCCCTGTCCTCGGTGTCGTCGTGTCGACTGGTCCCGGTCTCCGGGTTCGGCGCGTCGACTGGCAGCGGCGCCTCAGCCCTGTCGTCGCCGTTCCAGGTGGGCCCGTCGCCGCCGCTGTGCGCCGAGACCTTGCCATCGTCGCCGCCGTGACCGCTCGCCTCGTCCGCCGGGCGGCTGGTGCGCGGATAGGGGGTGGGCCTCGGGCGGGAACCTGCCGCGGTGCCCCGGCTGGTCCGGGGATATGGGCTGGGTCGGGGATGCGGCGTGGGTCGGGGACGGGACGTCTGGGCTGGAGTTTCCTCGGCCTGCCCCGCCGGCTCGATTGCCTCGGGCTCGGCGGCCGCCGGCTCGGGCTCGGGGACCGCCTTCATGATCGGAATAGGGGCGGCGAGCGGGATTGCCTCGGTGGCCGGCTCGCTGCTCGGAATCGCCTCGGCGCGCAGGCGTGCTTCGGAGCGCGGGCCGGCGAGCGGGAACGCCGTGATGATCGGGATTCCCTCGGTGATCGGCTCGATGGGGTGGTCCGGCTCGGCTGTGATGCGTGGCTGGTCGGTGAATCGGGGCACGGCCGTGAAGCGGGACTGGGCGGTGGAGCGCGGCTCGGTCAGGCGGGGCCGGGCTGTGGAACGCGGTTCGGAGATGCGGGATTGGGCGGTGAAGCTTGACCGATCCCAGTAGCCGGGCCCACCCGCGCGGCTCGGCTGAGCGGTGTAGGTGGGCTGACCTGCGTGGCTCGGCTGGGTGGTGTAGCTCGGCTGGGCGGTATAGCTCGGCTGGGCGGTGTAGCTCGGCTGGGCGGTGAAGCTGGGCTGGGCGGTGGCGCTGGACGCGGTGGCGAAGCTGGGCACCGCCGCCGGCACCGCGCCGTTGGCCGGGCCGACCGAGGCGCGCACCTTGCGGCGCTGCCGGCTGAGGTGCGTCAACTCGAGCAACAGGGCCAGTGCCACAAACAAGATGCCGAACGCGCCGATCCAGTTGAACGGCGGCGGGCTGATCGTGTTCTGGCCGAACAGGTCGACTTGTCCGCGCAGCGCCAGGTGCGCACGTACCCGGGAGTCGGTCAGCCGGAACACGCCGGTCGGGTCGACCTTGATCCCCGAGTTCGCGCCGAGCAGGTCGACCTTCTCGCCGGTGACCTGAGCCGAGGGGCCGCTGTGGATCGCCTCGCTGACCCCGCTGACCGCGGTCCCGGAGATGTCCGCCGCCGCGCGCGTGTTGATCCCGGTGGTGCCGCCGCTGATCCGGGCGTTGGTGATCTTGATGCCCGGGCTCGCGGTGCTGATGCCGATGCCGCTGACCCCGTCGGTGGTGACCTGGTTCAGCGTCACCACCTGCGTGTCTTTGGCCACCCGGATGCCGGTGTGGCCACCGGTGATGTGCGTGTCGGTCACCGTCGTCCGCGCGGCACGGCCGCCGACCTGCACTCCGGTGGTGGAGTCCTGAATGGTCACCTGGTGTACGTTCGCGTCGGTCGCGGCCAGCGCAATACCGGTCTGGGCCGCGCCGCGGATCTGTGCCGACGCGATCTCCACGGTGCCGACGCCGTCGGTCGCCACGATGCCGCGCTGCCCGCCGGTGATGCGCAGCCCGGTCAGCTTCAGCTGCTTGCTGCCGCCGTTGGCCAGGACGCCGACCGGCGAGTCGCTGGTGGCAACGTTGGTGAGGGAGGCCCCGGTGGTGCCGGTGAGCCGGATCCCGCCGACCTGGTCCCGTGAGGTGGACACGTTGCTGATCTGGGGCCCGTTCTGGTGCGTCACGGCGAGACCGAACCCCTGGTTGCCCAGGGTGTCGAAGCCGCTGATCGGGCGGTTGCCGCTGGGGCCGCTGACCAGCACGCCGTTGCCCTGGTTGTGCTGGCTGTGCACCGCTTTCATGGTGGTGCCCTGGTCGCCCCTGAGCAGCAGGCCATCCGATCGGGACTGGGCCACGGTCACCGTGTCCAGGTGCACGTTCCGTGAGCCGGACAGCTTCAGGCCGACGCCGTTGCCCTTGAGCGTGCTGCGCATGATCGAGCCGGTGCTACCCGGGCTGTACATCAGACCCGACTCGATCCGGGTGCCGGCGGGCTGGGCGGTCGGCGGGGCCGGCGGCTTTGTCGGGGTTGTCGGGGTTGTCGGCGTGCCCGGTGGCGGCGAGCCGAGGTTGGTCAACGTCGCATCGGCGATGTTGAGTGTGCCGCCCGAGCCGGCGACCAGAAAGCCGCGCTGCGCGGTGGGCCCCGCCGGCGGGTCCACTGCGTTGATCGTCAGGCCGTGCAGGTTCAGCGTGGCACGCCCGACCCAGATCGCGGCGGCGGTGTTCGAGTTCGCGCCCGAGGCCAGGTTCAGCACCCGTACCTCAGGTCCGTTGTCCAGCAGCGTCCCGGCCGTCAACACGATCGATGCGGACAGCGTGGCGGTGCCGTTCCCCGGAAGGTTCAGCCAGCCGGCCGGCAGGTACTTGGCCAGCGCGGCCAAGGTCAGCGGCCCTGCGGGGCGGACCACCCGGCTGGTCTGCCGGCCGTTGACCGCCAGGTCGATGTGCGTGCCACGCACGATGACCAGCTGGTTCGGCCGCCCCGTGCGGGTCCAGCTGGCCGTGGCGGACGCGGCCGCGGCCGCACGTTGCGCGGCCCGTCGAGCGGCGGCGGCCTGGGCTTTCGCCGCCCGGCGGGCGGCGAGGGCGGCCCGGTGCGCGGCGATAGCCCTGGCGTGCGCCGCCCGCGCGGCGGCCTTGCGGGCTGCCAAGGCGGCCTTGCGGGCCTGGTCGGCGGCCCGGATCTGGGCGGGGGTTGGGCCAGGTGGGGGAGCGGGCAGGATGCCGCCGCCAAAGTTGTCGCCCGGCCCATAGCCCGGCCCACTATTCGGCCCGGTGTTCGACCCGGTGTTCGACCCGTTGTCGGGTCCAGAACCACCCGTGTCGTTGCCGGAGCCGTCGTCGAACAGCGCGGCCAGCCGGACATCGCTGGGGCTAGGTGCGGATGGGTCAGCGGGCGCCGAGAGGGTTGAGGTGGCGGCCGGCAGCGCGGTCATGGCGGCCATCAGCACCACGAGCGCGCCGACTGAGGCGAGGCGGGCGAATCGGGGTCCGTCGTGGCGCGGGCTCATGAACCCACCTCGCTTCGCTCGGCGAGTTCATCAGCGAACGCTGCTGTGACATTGGTTCGCTCGCTGCGCTCGCTCACGAACCCACCTCGCTTCGCTCGGCGAGTTCATGAGCAAACGCTGCTGTGACATTGGTTCGCTCGCTGCGCTCGCTCACGATGTAGCCCCGTCCGTGCCGGTCCGGATCACCTGGCCGCCGCGCACCGCGACCTCCCGGGTGAGCCAGCGCTGGGTGCGAATGGTCAGCAACGCCCAGATCTTGATCAGCGCCATCACCCAGGACAGCACCACGTAGCCGGGGATGAAGAAGAACGAGGAGGGCCGTTGGGTCAGGTGCGGGAGCAGCTTCGCCGACCGGGAGACCTGCCACCAGGCGGCCAGCACCGCGGCGAACAACCAGTGGTGGTTGATCAGCGCGTAGGCGAGGTACGCCGGCCCGACCAGCAGGGTGAAGCAGCTGACCGCCTTGTCGAGCATGGTGTACGCGAGAAAGGGATGACGCCACACCCACCGGTGGGACAGCGCGCGCAGGTCCGAGCGCCAGGTGTTGCGCGCCCAGCGCAGCCGTTGGGCCACGAAGGCCCGCCAGCCGGTCGGGAAGGTCGACCAGACTCGCGCGGTGCGCTGCAGGTAGGTGAGGTGGCCCCGCTCCAGGATGAGTGTGGTCAGCCTCTTGTCGTCACCGGACAGGCACGGCACGCCCCAGAACGTCTCGTTCATGAAGTCGTGCTCGATCTCCAGCAACAGCTCCCGGCGGTAGATCGCGGTCCGGCCGGACAGGCAGGAAACGGCCCGGCCGAAGCGAGTTTGGCACGCGTTCTCGTCGAAGTAGCGGTGATCAAGAAACATGTCGGTGATGCGCGCCAGGAAACCTTGCCGGTCGTGTGCGTTTTGCCTGGTCCCGACTCCGCCAATACGCGGATCGGCGAACGGCTTGCACACCTCGTCGGACACATCCGGAGCCCAAATCGTGTCCGAGTCGACGAGCGCCACGAGTTCAGTATGGGCCGCGCTCCAGCCAACCCGCAGTGCGTCGCGCTTTCCCGGTACTTTAGTAGTGATGACAGTCACCGGATAGCGTCTGGCGATTTCCTGACACACGGTGTCCGTGATGTCGATGACCAAAATGATCTCTTCGACGCGGTTGGCCAGCCATGACTCGATAGCCCTCGCGAAGATACCGGGCTTTTCCTGATAGACCGGCACAACCACGGTCATCGGTAACCGGTACGTCCCGCCCGTCGGCGCGTAGAGCACCGCCGGCACGCGCCGGATCAGCCACAATGACCAGCGCACCAGGCCCAGCACACCCAGCGGGGTGCCGAGTACGTAGTACCACCAGGGAGTACTCATCGGCGAGGCCAATGCGCCCGAGCCACTGCGCGTACAGCAGGAACGGAGCGTGCAACAACCTGTTTTGTGGCGAGGTCGATCCGCGACTGGAACACGAATAGCCCCCCCTCAAGGCTCATTGGCAAGACCCGTGGCCCCCGACCTAAGTTCTACATCGCCCCCGGTCCGGTTCTCGTTACTTCCAGCAGACGAGCCGAGGTGCCGTCCGTCAAGGTGATCACCACAACAAGGCTGGTAATACCCGCAAAGAGGGTGGTCAGCGGGATAACCCGAAGGGCTGTGACGCAAAGACGGCTGAGCGGCCACCACATGTCGTGGACTACTTCCACATTAAAAAACTTAACCGAAGTGGTTGACATCAATAGTACGCAGTGCGGCCAGCGCGGCCGGGTACATGCGCGATTTGATCACGCCTAGAGTTGACCCAGGCTTGCCGGCGAGCGGACGGGCGAGCTCGAGCGCGGACGAGCGCACGGCGTCTTCGGCGGCGGTTGCGTCGACGATGGCGGCGGCTTGCGCGTCGGCGCCCCCGTAGCGACGGCCGGTGGTCATCGCCTCGAGCGCGATCTTCGGCGTGAGCTTCGCCTGGATCAACGCCGACATTCCGGGGGTGAACGGGATCTGGATGTCGACCTCGGGCAGGCAGAAGAAGCCTCGGTCGTCGCGCATGACCCGGAAGTCGTGCGCCAGAGCGAGCATGGCGCCGGCGGCGAACGTGTGCCCCTGCAGGGCGGCCACCGTGGGCAGCGGCAACTCGAGTACCCGGGCGAGCAGCTGATGGACCTGGTCCACGTAGGTGTTGAGCTGGTCGGAGTGCTGGCCGAGCCACTCCAGGTCCAGCCCGTTGGACCAGTGCTTGCCGGTGGCCGTGGTGACCAGTGCGCGGGGGCCGTCCGCCGCCTCCACCTTGTCCAACGCGGCATTCACTTCAGCCAGCCAGTCCGGGTGCCAGCGGTTCTCGTCGTCGCCGAGCTCGAGGACGAAGACTTCGCCGTCGCGGTCGAGGCTGGGCATGTGGGGCTCCTTCAGCGCGGGGGTCGCCAGTGCATCGATCATGCCGGACCGCGCGGCTCCGGCACCGCCGACCTAGCCGGCAGGCGGAGCTTTGCGCCGGCTCCGCACCACGGCGATCGGGGCCACGTTGCCACGATTTCGCCGAAGTCGCACGGCTTCTTCGGTGCGGCTATTCGGCGGGCGCGGGACGGGCGAACAGCCCGACGAATCGTGCCACGGCGGCTCGCTCACCCTCGGTGCGCAGCGCCCCTCGGCGTTGCGCCTCGGCCAGGTCGAGATCGCCGAACACCACCGCGCGGAGCGTGCCAACGCTGCTGGTCAGTGTGGCGTCCGGCGGCTCGGAGGGCCGGATGGCGGCTCCGTCCTGGGCCGTCCTGGCGATCTCCAGGCGGCCGCCGGACACCCGGGCGAGATACCGGTCGTCGTCCAGGAGCAATTGGTAACGAGCGCGCAGCGGCCCCGCGGCGGCCGGGTCGAACGTGGTGCGCAGAGCGAGGATCAGCGCATCCGCGCTGAGGTCGCCGGCGCTGGTCATCGGCTGGCGGCTGCCCCAGGTGGCCAACGTGACCAGCACCGGCTCGAGCCCCCGGCCCCGCTCGGTCAGTTCGTAGACCCACGTGCCGGCCGGTGGCCCGAGCTTGCGGCGGCGGACCAGCCCGGTGCCCTCCAGATCGCGCAGCCGCTGGGCGAGCACGTTCTGGCTCGCGCCCGGCAACCCGGCGCGGAGGTCGGTGAACCGTTTCGGACCGAGCAATAGCTCGCGCACCACCAACAGCGCCCACCGCTCGCCGACCAGGTCGAGGGCGCGCGCCACGCCGCACGGGTCCTGATAGCTCCGCTTGCCGGACACGTCGGCACCTTACCTGAAACTGGTATCGAAGTAGGACGGATTGGTGCTAATTTAGGACTATCGTGGGACGAGTTCGCCCGGAGCCCTCGAGGAGGCAATCGTGGCTGGATCAACGTTTGTGCTGGTGCCGGGGGCCGGTGGGGCTGCCTGGTACTGGCATCGGACGGCGGCCGAGCTGCGCGGGCGTGGGCACCGGGTGATCGCGGTGGACCTGCCGGCGGAGGACGACTCGGCCGGGCTCGCCGAGTACGCCGACGCGGTCGTCGCCGCGGCATCCGCCGCTGGCGTGCCGGTGGCCGATGGTCTGGCGGCTGAAGATCCCTCTGCCCTCCAGGGTGGCCCGCTGGTGCTGGTCGCCCAGTCGATGGCCGGCCTGATCGCCCCGGCGCTCGGCCAACGGCTTCCGGTGTCGCTGGTGGTGCTGCTCAACGCGATGATCCCGGCACCGGGGGAGACGGGCGGCCAGTGGTGGGAGAACACCGGGCAGGCCGAGGCGCAACGCGAGCTGGATCGGCGCGAAGGCCGGCCGGTGGACGCGGACTTCGAGCCGCGGGTCTACTTCCTGCACGACGTGCCCCAGTCCGTGCTGGACGAGGCGCCGGCGCACGCGCCTGACCAGTCCGAAACCCCGTTCCGTCACCCTCTCCCCGAGGTCAGCTGGCCGGACGTGCCGATTCGCGTGCTCGCTGGCCGGGACGACCGGTTCTTCCCGGTCGAGTTCCAGCGGCGTGTGGCCAGGGAACGCCTCGGGGTAGAGGTGGACGAGGTCCCCGGCGGGCACCTCGCCGCGCTCAGCTATCCGGTCGAGCTGGCCGACCGGTTGGAGGCCTACCTCGCCGACAACGCGATCGGCGTGGCCAGCGGCTGACCCGTCAGCTCAGCCGCAGCTCGTCCGGCACCGGGGCGCCCAGGAAGTCCAGGAGCGCGGCCACCTTGCGGTCCAGAATCCGGCCGATGTGGGTGATCTCCGGATGCCCGTAGCCGGCGAAGACGGTGCTGGGCTGGTCGATGGCCAGCTTGGTGGGTCCGCCGTTGGGCGCCCAGAGGAAGGTGCGCAGCGGCGCGTGCAACAGGATGCCGGGCTCGTGGCGGAACATCTTCTCCGCGATGGTGTGGTTGCCCATCAGATACTGCGTACCTCGGACGGAGTGCCCGGCCAGCCCCATCGCCGAGTCGGTCTCGATGCGGAAGTAGAAGACGAAACCGTGCGGGGCGATCGAGTCGATCCAGCTGACCATGTCTGCCCAGGAACCGCTGTGCGCGGCCATCTCGCTCCTCGGGATCTCCGGGACCGCCTCTTCATAACGCTGCCGGAACTCCTCGTAGCCCTCGGCGATGGTCATGGTCAGCCGGTTGACCGGGTAGGCGTTCACCGTTGGTGGGGCGGGCAGGTTCACGACGTTCTCCCCCTGGGTTCGTCTTCGAAACCGACGTGGAGGATTCTGCCGGCATAGCCGGACCGCTCGCACCTGGGCCTCCTTGCGGACTGTCCTCGGATCATCCCGCGGCCCCGGCGGCCAGCGGCCCAGCCGCCCATCAAGATCGACAGGGCGGCCGGAGGGGGTACCGCCAATTGCAGTACCGTCTGCGCGGTGACCGAGGTGGCGACACCGGGCGTGGCAGAGCTAGAGGCCGCGGTCGCGCGGGAGATGGAACCCGCGTTGCCCGCGCTGACCGATGAGCTGGTCGCGCACTTCGTCGAGTTCATCCCCGACCTGCGGATCGAGGACGAGGACATCCGCGAGCTGCTGTACGCGAGCTCGCACGCGAACCTGGTCACCGCGGTGGACATCTTCACCCACGGCATCCCGGTCGACCAGGTGGAGGTGCCGGCCGCCGCTGCGCACTACGTCCGCCGGATGGCGCAGCGGGATGTGCCGGTGGAATCGTTGCTGCGGGCCTACCGGCTGGGCGGGGCGCTGTTTCTGCAGTGGTGGCTGCGTGCGGTGGAGCGGCACGAACCCACGGCGCGGACGCTGCTGGCCGCCACGCAGCACACCGCGCTGGTGGTCAGCGACTACATCGACCGGATCTCCCAGACCCTGGTGGAGATCTACGACGAGGAACGCAAGCTGTGGACGCAGCGGGCCGCCGCGACCAGGTCCGTCCAGGTGCGCACCGTGCTGCTCGACGAGGATCTGGACGTCGCCACCGCCGAGGCGCTCACCGGTCACCGGATGCACGGCACCCACGTGGGCGTGGTGGCGTGGTCCACCGCCACGGACAGCGGCCGTGAAGTCGAGTCCACCGGGCAGCTGCTCGCGGAGATCACCGGGCGGCAGCCGCTGGCGGTGTTGGCGGACGACCGGACGCTGTGGGCCTGGGTGTCCGGCCCGAATCCGGCCAGCGTGGAGGTCGCCGCGCTGGACGCCGAACTGCACCGGCGCCGCTCCTCGGTACGGATCGCGGTGAGCAGTCCGGCGGTGGGGCTGATCGGCTTCCGCTCCTCGCACCATGAGGCACTGGCCGCGCAACGGGTGGCCAACATCCGAGGGGACGACAGCCCGGGGGTGACCGCGTTCGCCGACGTGGCCATCTCCACGTTCCTGGCCAGGGACCTGCGCGCGGCCCGCCGCTGGGTGGCCGACGTGCTGGGCGGGCTGGCCACCGACGACGACGCGATGGCCGAGCTGCGCCGGACCGTGCTCCACTTCCTGCAGACCGGCTCCAGCCTGACCGAGGCGGCCGTGCGGCTGCACCTGCACAAGAACACCGTGCGCTATCGGCTGCGGAAAGCCGAGGACGTCCGGGGCCGGCCGATCAGCGACCGCCGGCTGGACGTGGAGACTGCCCTGCTGGCGTGCGTGCAGCTCGGCAAAGCAGTACTCATCCGCACCGGCCTGTAGCCCCCGCGTCCGTCGCGGTCGCCCGCTGGCCCACTTGTCGCGTCTTTTTCCAACGACAGGTGGCACTCGTCGCGTCTAGTTCCAACGACAAGTCCGGCGCCGGCGCCGGAGCCGGCGCGCGGTGCCGGTGGCGGAGCCGGCGCGCGGTGCTGGGGTGGTTAGGCGGCGTCCACTGTGTCGCCGGGGGTCAGGCGCGGGGCGGCTACCCGGACCGGCGGGGATGGCGCGGCGGCCGGATACCGGGGCAGGTCGGCCACCTCCCACGGTTGCCGGTTGACCATGTCCGAGACCAGCAGGTGGCCCCGCTCGAACTCGCCGGTCGCGGCGTCCACCAGCCGGTACTGCTGCCGGTCCGACCCGAACGGCTGTGACTCGAGCAGCACCACCCGCACCTCGCCGGGCTCGAACCCGCAGCGCTGCGCCAGTGCACCGATGAGCTGCTCGTTGTGCAGGTGGCCCTCGCCGAAGTTCCAGCCGAGCACCGCGCCGGCCACGAACTCACCGTCCACCACGAAGTACGACTCGTGCTCGGGACCGGCCGCCCTGGGCAGCAGGCCGAAGAGTCCGCGCCCGTGGTGGTGCAGCGCCCGGAAGGCGAAGCCCTTGTGCGCCAACACCTCGGCTACCTGCTCGCCATAGAGCCGGCGCAGCTGCGCCTTCGGGAACCCGGAGTACTTCACCACGTGCTCGTCGATCTTGCTCAGCGCCGAGGGACTCAGCGCCCACAGGGAGGTGGCCCAGTTGCCGGCGTAATACCGCATCGAGAGCAGGAAGGAGAACCGCTCCGGCCACAGGTTGCCGGCCACCATCACGGCGAGGACCGGCACCACCAGCAGCGCGATCAGGCCCGGCAGCGTGGCGGCGGGCAGATGGTAAGGCTGATAGCCCCAGAACAGGTAGCTCACCGAGAAGATCATGAAGACGTTCCACTCCAGCGGCATGCCCATCGGCAAGGCGCTGAGGATGTGCAGGTGGAACAGCACCATGGCGGCCACCGCGATCGCGGTCAGCCGCCGGTCGGTGGACAGCAGCAGCACCAGCGGCACGGCGAACTCGACAGCGGTACCGCCGTGCGCCAGCGTGCGCGCTAGCCAGGACGGCCGCAGGTCGTCGGGGAACGCCCGGAACAGCCGGCGCTTGAGCGCCTTCGTGCCCATCACGGGGCTGTTGCTCAGCATCACCGAGACCACGAACGGAAAATGCTTGTTCAACTTGGACGCCGCCGCGCCCCACCAGAGCAGCACCATCAGTAACTTCGCGGCGATGATCATGTCGAGGAATGGGAAAAAGAACGCCAGCAGGGCGATCCAGTAGTGCTCCGCCCTGGCCGCCAGGAAGATCGTCTTATCGCGCAGCCCGATCAGCGGGACCAGGATCGCCAGCGGGATCAGGGTGTCCGGGGACAGTGACTGGACCTGGCCGAATAGGCCGGCCTCCAGGTGCGTCGCCGGGGATAGCAGCGGCCACCCGGCCGCGGTCAGCAGCCCCAGGTACAGCAGCACGTCCAGCGGGGTCCGGGTGGTGCCCCGGGTCAGCGGCACCCGGTCGGGCCATGCCGGGAGCCGGACGGTGCCGGGCCGCAGCCAGTACAGAAATCCGCCGACCGGGGGCAGGAACCGCAGGGTGAGCGGGCCGAAGCCGCAGCCCAGCCCGAGCACCTCGAACAGCAGCGTCCACAGCACCGCTTTCTGGAACACCACCGGCTCGGTCCACCAGCCCGCGATCTCGCTCAGCGGACCGATGCCCGGGGTGGTCTGGATGAACCAGAGCCCGCCGGCCACGTACCCGACGAGCTTCACCAGGTACACCAGGTAGACCGCCCACGGTGTGCCGAAACCGCTCTCCGCCCAGTGTTGGGTGAGCGGCTGGATCCGTTCTAGTCGCGGCTTGAGGTGCCAAAGCTGTACATCGAAGCACCGGGGCAGCTTCGGTGACAGGAAACCCACGGTGGCTTCTCCTCGGTGTGTCGCCCTCGCGGGCGGGGCGACGGACTTCCGCTGGTCAGGTGGGCGGGCGTTCGAGATCCACATCGGCTCCCGGCGACAAGCTGGTGCAGGGCGAAGGGTTGAGCCTATGGGCGATCTGGCCCGGCAACGATGGCTCATCGAGCCCAAGGTGAGGCCACGCGTTGTACGCGGCGTACAACGCCATGTGGGCGAACATGTGCCTCGGGCTGACTCGTTCGCACTAATGGGTGTTACCAGGGGGAAGCGGCGACTCGCCGTCCGACGCCGCGCACTAGGCCAAACCGGCGGCGCCGCCTTGTGCTCACCGAGGGCTGACCCGGCCTGGTGCAGGTCCGCCTCTCAGGGGCGGCAGTGGTTCGGCAGCGGATGTCCGGGCGGCGAGACGCTCGCGCATGCATACGCGCGCCCAGACAATGGACCGTCTCGCGGATTCGGAGTTCCATTCTCAGCATGACAACGCAACGAGGGGTGCGGACAATGAGCTCGCTGGTAATGACGCTGACGGTGGTCGGCCTGCTCGGCACCGGCCTGGTGGCCGGCATCTTCTACGCCTTCTCCGGCTTCGTCATGCCCGCGCTGGAGCGGATTCCGGCGGCGCAGGGCATCACGGCAATGCAGTCCATCAACATCACCGCGGTGCGACCGGCGCTGATGACGGCGATGTTCGGCACCGCATTGGTCACCGTGGCGCTGCTGGTTGTCGCGGTGCGCGGGTGGGGTCAGTCGTACGCCATCCCCATGCTGGCCGGCTCGGTGCTCTACCTCGGCGGGGTCATCGTGCTGACCATCGTCTTCCACGTGCCGCTGAACGACTCCCTGGCCGCGCTGGACCCGAACGCGGCAAGCTCCGCGGCGCCGTGGGCCGACTACCTGAAGCAGTGGGGCGCCGGCAACCAGGTGCGCTGGATTCTCCCGCTGGCCAGCTCCGCGCTCTACACCGTGGCGCTGCTGCGCTGACCCGCCCGGGAATCGGGACTTTCAATGATCAGGCCACTATTGACGATCCGTCTATGATGACAAAATGTCTCACAACGGCGCTCGGGACCCTGGCACAGCTTCCGCCACGGAGGCTGTGCCCTCCGGCGCAAGTACCCGGCGGGTCACCGCCAGCGACGGCGTGGAGCTGGTCGTCCAGGAGCGCGGCCCGGCGGATTCGCCCACCGTGCTCGCGGTGCACGGCTATCCCGATGATCAGACGGTGTGGGATCAGGTGGCCGGCCAGCTGGCCGGCCGCTACCACGTGGTCAGCTACGACGTGCGCGGCGCCGGGCAATCAGGGGAGCCGGCCACCCGGGCCGGATACCAGCTCGATCAGCTGGCCGACGACCTGGCCGACGTGCTGGACGCGGTCAGCCCAGATCGGCCGGTCCACCTGCTGGCCCACGACTGGGGCTCGATCCAGGCCTGGCACGCGCTCACCAGCGAGCGTCTGGAAGCCAAGCTGTCCGGGCGGGTCGCCTCGTTCACGTCGATCTCCGGCCCCGATCTCGATCACGCCGGCGCCTGGTTCCGGGCCCGGTTGCGCCGGCCCACGCCACGCGGGCTGCGCGAGTTGCTCCGCCAGTTCGCCGCCTCCGGTTACATCGGCTTCTTCCAGCTCCCGGTGATTCCCGAGCTGGTCTGGCGCAGCGGTGCGCTGGCCCGGCTGATGAGGGTGCTGGCCTCGGCGGACAAGGGGCTGCGCGCACCCCACCCGGCCGATGCGGTGCGCGGGCTCGCGCTGTACCGGGAGAACATGCTGCAGCGGTTGACCCGGCCTCGGCCGAGGGCCACCAGCGTCCCGGTCCAGGTGCTGGCGCCGACTCTCGACCCATTCGTCACCGGCCCGCTGCAGACCGACATCGCGAGCTGGACCAACCACGCCATGCTGCGGCGGATCCCGGGCGGGCACTGGCTGCCCCGCAGCCGGCCGGACGTGGTCGCGCGCTGCGTGTCCGAGCTGGTCGAGCAGGTCGAAGGCGGCGTCCAGGCGCGCGCCCTGCGGCGGGCCAGCGCCCGGGGTGCGGCGTCCTGGCAGCCGGCCGGCCATCGCCGGCACCGGGGGTCGCTGGTGGTGATCACCGGGGCCGGCAGCGGCATCGGCAGGGCCACCGCGCTGGCTTTCGCCGAGCGGGGCGCCGACGTGGTGCTGGCCGACCTGAACGAGGCCTCCGCCAAGTCCACCGCCACGCTGGCCAACGCACTCGGTGTGGAGGCCACCGGCTACCAGGTGGACGTCGCGGACGCCGATGCCATGCGTCGGTTCGCCGACCAGGTGCTGGCCGCGCACGGCGTGCCGGACGTGGTGGTGAACAACGCCGGTATCGGCATGGCCGGCCCGTTCGCGGACACCTCGCTGGACGACTGGCGGCGGGTCATCGACGTCAACCTCTGGGGCGTGATCCACGGCTGCCAGGTGTTCAGCGGGCCGATGGTGGCGCACGGCGAGGGCGGTCGCATCGTGAACATCGCGTCGGCGGCCGCCTACCTGCCGTCCCGCGCGCTGCCGGCCTACGCCACCACCAAGGCGGCCGTGCTGATGCTCACCGAGTGCCTGCGCGGCGAGCTGGCCGAGCACGGCATCGGGGTGGTAGCCATCTGCCCCGGGCTGGTGCACACCAACATCACCGCCACCACCCGCTTCGTCGGCACGGATGACGCGGAGCAGAACCGCCGACAGCAGGCCAGCTACGCCGCCTACAGCCGGCGGAACTTCACCCCGACCCGCACCGCCCAGGACATCGTGCGCGCGGTGGAACGCAACACCGCGCTGGCGCCGGTGACACCGGAGGCCAAGGTCGGCCTGGTGCTGTCCCGGCTCACTCCGGCGCTACTGCGCGCGGCGGCGCGTCGGGAGATCAAGGTTTAGCGGGGGTGGCGTGGTGAGTGAGCCAGCGAGGGTGTCCGACGCGGAGCCGGCCGGCGTGGTCGCCGATCCGGACCAGGTGGCGCTGCGCCCGAGGGACGTCCGCTTCGACTGGTCCCAGCTGCCGATGCACTGGGTGCCCGGCGATCCGTTCACCACCCACCTGCTGAACGTGCTGCACCTGCTGCTGCCCGAGGGTGAGCGGTGGTTCGTCCAGGTATTCACCCAGGCCCTGCCGCTGATCAAGGACGAGCGGCTGGCCGAGGACGTGCGGGGATTCATCGGCCAGGAGGCCATCCACGCCGAGTCGCACGAAGGGGTCCTGGAGCACTTCGCCGCGCACGGCCTGGACCCGGAGCGGTACGTCGGGCAGGTCCGCTGGCTGTTCCGCAAGGCGCTGGGCGACCGCGACTTCACCGGCCGGCGCAACGCGGACCGGCGCCGGGAGGAGTGGCTGATCGAGCGGGCCGCCGGGGTCGCCGCCATCGAGCACTTCACCGCGTTTCTCGGCGACCTCATCCTGAACATGCCGAAGCTGGACACCGCCGACGTCGACCCGGTCATGCTCGACCTGCTGCGCTGGCACGGCGCCGAGGAGGTCGAGCACCGCGCGGTCGCGTTCGACCTGTACCAGCACCTGGACGGCCGCTACTGGCGCCGGGTGCGGCAGATGCTGGTGGTGGCTCCGGGCATGGCCGCCATGTGGTTCCAGGGTGTTCGGTTCCTGATGGCCAACGACCCGACCGGCCGGCGTCGGCCCCGGCTGCGCGACGCCATCCGGGCCCGCCGCCGGTACGGGCTGCCCGGCTTGTGGCGGCTGTTCTGGCTGGTCGTGCCATATCTGCGGCCCGGCTACCACCCCAGCCAGCACGGCTCCACCAGCCAGGCGGTGGCCTATCTGGCCAGTTCGCCGGCTGCCATGGCCGCTGACCAGCGAGCCGGGCGGTGAGCAACCAGCCGGAGGGCATCCAGCCGCGTCCGGAGTCGCGCCCGGAGTCGCGGCGCCGGCCGGCCAGCGAGGCACCGATCCCGGAACCCACCCGGTTGTTCCGCACGGTGGGCGCGGCGATCAGCGCGGTCGGCCGGCTCAGCAACTTGGGCCGGCGTCCACCGGTGGTCGCGGTGGACCGGGAGCTGCGGCTGGCGGTGCGCGAGGTCCGCATCGAGGCCAGGGACGTGGTCAGCGTGCGGCTGGGCCGGCGGCCGGGTGATCCGGCGGGCGTCGCGCTGCCGCCCTGGCGACCGGGTGCGCACCTGGACCTGGTGCTGCCCTCCGGGCGGGTTCGGCAGTACTCCCTGTGTGGCGATCCGACCGACCGGTCCAGCTACCGGATCGCGGTGCGCCGGATCGCCGACGGCGGTGGTGGCTCCCGCGAGGTGCACGAGCTGGCCGCCGGTGCCGAGGTTTCGGTGCGTGGGCCGAGGTCGGCGTTCCCGCTGATCCAGGCGCCGCGGTACCTGTTCCTGGCCGGCGGCGTCGGGATCACTCCGATCCTGCCGATGCTGCGCGCGGTGGCGGCCTCCGGGGCGGACTGGCGGTTCGTCTACGCCGGCCGGGACCGTGAGTCCATGCCGTTCCTCAGTGAGCTCGCCGAGTTGGCCGCGTCCCGCGTGGTGATCAGGGCGGACGCCGAGCATGGCGGCCCGGCAACCGGTGCGGAGCTGTTGTCGCACGCCCCTGGTGGCCAGACCACCGGCTACCTGTGCGGGCCGCCGCCGATGCTCGCGGCGGTGCGCGCGGCGCTGGCCTCGGCCGGCCCTGAGCGCCAGCTGGAGGCTCTACACGTGGAGCGGTTCGCCGCGCCACCGGTACTCGGCGGCCGCCCGTTCACCGTCGAGCTGGCCAGGGCCGGTGGCATCCTGGACGTGCCGGCGGACCGGTCGCTGCTGGACGTGCTCGGCGAGCGACTGCCGAATGTGGCGTACTCCTGCCGGCAGGGTTTCTGCGGGACATGTCGGACTAGGGTGCTGGCCGGCGTGGTCGAGCACCGCGACCGAGTGCTCACCGAGCCGGAGCGCGGCGGGATGATGGCGATCTGCGTGTCTCGAGCGGAGGGGGATCGGCTGGTGCTCGACCTGTGAGCCCTAGGACGTGTCTGACGGATCATTCAGCCGGCTGCGCGGCGCCCAGGTGGCGCTTCGCGGCGTTGTCGTCGGCGCCGATACAAACCCGGTATCGGCGCCTCCTCCGCCTTGCGAGCCACCACCTGGATCACCGCTCGCTCGGCATAGATCCACCAGACACGCCCTAGCCGGATGGACATCAGCTACCCGGCGTCGCGGCATGGGCGCTCGCCGCGTCGGATGAGCGCGGAGCGGCGCCGTGAGCACCTGGTCGGCACGGCGCTGGAGCTGTTCGCCAGCCAGCCCCCCGAGCTGGTCTCGGTGGATGACGTGGTGCGCGCCGCCGACGTGTCCCGCGCGCTGTTCTACCGATACTTCACCAACATCCACGATCTGCGGGTGGCTGCGCTGCGCGTCGTGGTCGGGGAGGTGATCGCCGCGATCACCCCGCCGGCGGACGGCACCCTGCTGGATCAGGTGCGGTACTCCCTGCACGCTTTCCTGGGCTCCGCGCAGACCTACGCCGGCGCCTACGTCGCCTTGCTGCGTACCGGGTCGGTGATCGCCACCGACGAGACCAACGCGCTGGTGGACAGCGTGCGCGACCACGTGGTTCGAGTGGTCAGCCAGCGGTTGGGCGAGCGGGCCTCGAATGCCCCCACCGGTCCGGGCGGCGGAATCGTGGCGGCGCCGATGCTCGAGTTGACCCTGCGCAGCTGGTTCGCTGTGGTGGAGGGTGCCAGCGTGGCGTGGCTGCGGGAGGGCACCCTGGCCCGCGAGCGGCTGGAGAGCTGGCTGGTCGACCAGCTCGTCGCAATGCTCGCCACCACCGCCCGGCACGATCCGGCAACGGCGTCCCAGCTGAGCGCCGCGCTGCGCAATACCGCCGCCCCCACGCTGGGCTAGCCCCCGCCGGGAAGTCTCGAGCGGCGAGCGCCCAGTTCCCCGTGCGTTACCCAGCGCGTGGATTGCCGCCCCAACCAATTACCTACTGTCACAACAGCGCACTTCGACACGACCTCATCAATCTATCGGGTGGCGAGCCCAGCCCGCGGCGATGACCGTTGGTAGCTTTTCGCCGCGAGATGATCTCAAGTGATTGTTGAGGGATGCTGTGCCCCGAGTGCGTGGTCTGGTCGTCGCGTTGGCCTGCGCCGTCGGCGCGGTGCTCGGGCTGAGCAGTGCCACGCTCGCCGACGCGACGCTCGCGGCCTGCGGCGGGACGGCAGCCGAGCGGTCCGCCCACCCGGGCCCGGCGGTGCGGCCAGTCGATCACGCCGATTCCCCGGGCGGGCGGTACCTGTTCATCGGCGCGGTCTGCGATCAGCGGAATGAGGCGGCCCCGGAGCGCCCGGGCGCCCCGTTCGTCGCCACCGCCACCCGCCACCTGCCCAGCTCGACCAGGGCGCTGCCGGCCGGCGTGGAGAACCCGGTCACCGATCGGGCGATGGCCCTGCTGATCGGCTGGGCGATGCTGGCGCTGGTCGGTGGCGGCCTGTTCGCCGGCCGCCGGCCGCGGCGGGCTATCGGCAGCCGGCGGTGATTCGCCGCCGCTTCGGAGTCCCCGAAGCGGCTATCGGCAGCCGGAGGTGATGCCGACCGGTCGGTTCGGGTCGAAGTACGCGTCCAGCGGCTCGGGGTCGCGGTAGGCCGGATTGGCGCCGCGATCGATCGGAGGGGCCGGCGCGGTGAGCCCCCGGCTGGCCGAGGCGCAGTCCATGCCGTGCCAGTAGCCGCTGGTGCGACCGAGGTACATGCCGCGCGAGGACGGCCGCAGCGAGGTGCTCAGCGGGAACATCCAGTGCGTCTCCGAGTGGATCACCACGACGCCGGACGGGTGGCCGAACGCGTAGGCGAACACGTAGTTGCTGGTGACGTCCAGCGCCGGCATCCCGTTCCAGTCCACCCGTTGGAAGCCCAGCTGGCCGCTGACCCGGGGCGGCGCGGCCAGCGTGGTGCCCGGTGCCAGTCGGATCAAGGTTGTGCCGTAGCCGGCGTTGGCGAATCGGGGCCGGACGGTGTCCGCGCTGTCCGGGGCGAGCAGGTTCAGCACCGGCTCCGGATCGTGCTGGACCAGCATCCGGGGATCCAGGTAGGCGCCGATCAATGCCTGGCGTACCTGGTCCAACGCGGCGGCCACCGCGTCGGCGCTCATGCCGTCCACCGGCGTGGCCGCCGGCGGCGCGATGCCGTCGGCGCCGACCGGGAAGTTCTCCGCCGGGGTGGCCTCGTACGGGTTGGACGAGACGGCCAGCGGCCACCAGTGATCCCGGGCAAGCCACAGTGCGCTGACCATGGCCAGTATCAGCGCGATGGCCAGCAGGCGGCGGCGGTCACGGGACCGGCTGGACGAGTTGGGCGCTTGCGTCACGTGCCTTACCTCGTCGAGCAGGTGGGGACCCGTCGAGCGATCAGAACTCATCAGCAAACACTTAGGGATCTATCGAGGGGAGCGATTGTCACCGATCGTGACACCGTGCGGATGTTGGCATGACCGCCATTCAGTCGAGTTACCCGGCTGTTCATACTTTCACCCGGACATATCGTGCCCGTGCAACTACCGCGAGTGTCGCTCCCGCCTGCGTTTCCGTTGGCGCCGCTGAGCCTGAGCTCAGACGTCCGGGCCGGGTCACTCGCCTGGACGGGTCTTCTCTTGACTAAGTCCAGAAAAGGTGGTGTGGTCGAGTTATGTCGAACTCCCGCAAACCGGACGATGCGCGCCAGCTGCTGCGCACCGCCCGGATGCGGGTGACGGCTTCCCGGGTGGCCGTGCTCGAGGCACTCGGAGACCACCCGCATGCGACCGCGGACACCGTAGCCACGCTCGTGACCCAACGTCTCGGCTCGGTGTCCAAGCAGGCTGTCTACGACGTATTGGCGGCCTGCACACGGGCTGGTCTGCTCCGCCGGATCGAACCGGCCGGCTCGGCCGCCCGGTTCGAGACACGTACCGGCGATAACCACCACCACCTGGTCTGCCGTCGGTGCGGACGGACCGAGGACGTGGATTGCACGGTCGGTCAACGACCGTGCCTGTCCCCCGGTGACGATGCGGGTTTCGACGTTGATGAAGCCGAGGTCGTGTTCTGGGGGCTCTGCCCGGACTGCCGAGATCAGAACTGACTGGCGGGCGACCCTGTCGCCGCTCACCACCACAACACAAAGGAGC